>JAGQOU010000176.1 GCA_020427145.1 Planctomycetales bacterium
TGGCGCTGGACGCCCAAGGCGATGCCCAGAACATGCGGCGCGTGATGCAAGTCTCTGCCGGCGTGGACGCAACGATTTCCGGCGTGACGATCACCGGCGGCTGGTTCGACGCGAGCGGGGGCACGGCGGGAGCCGGCATTTACAGCGAGGGCAATCTGCGCGTCGAGGGCGTGGTATTCGACGGGAACGTCACGGGCCGCAGCGGCGGCGGCCTGTACCAATACGGGGGGGCGCTGGAGGTCATCGACAGCGAGTTCCTCAATAATACAGCCGCTTGGGGCGGCGGCGGCTGTTTTTACACAAACGACACGACCGATGGCATTTTGATCAGCGGCTCGACGTTCCACGACAACCACGCCGTGACGAACGGATCAGCCGGCTCGGGAACGGGCGGCGGAATGCTGATCGGCGGCGTCGCGTCGGCCCCGATCAAAGTGGTCAATTCGACCATCTCCACGAACGACGCTGCGCTGCAGGGCGGCGGCTTCGCCGTGAACGGCAGCAGCACGCTGACCACCTTTGTCAATGCGACAGTCGTGCGAAACACGACCGCAGGCGCCGGCGGCGGCCTCAGCACGCTGGGCCGAACAGTGACGCTGCACAACACGATCCTGGCGGAGAATACGAACTCTGCAACCATGGCGGCGTCGAACATCGCGGGCACGCTGGCCGCGGCCAGCAGCTACAACCTGCTGGGGACGGGCGTCTCGCTGCCGGCGGGCGCCGGCAACTTTACCGCCGCCGACGCCGGGCTCGGGGACCTCGCTGACAACGGCGGGCCAACCCCCACGCACGCCCCGCTGGCAGGCAGCCCTGCCTTTGATAGCGGCAGTATCGGCATCCTCACCGACCTTGCCATCACCTTAGATCAGCGCGGCTTGCCGCGAGTGATTGACAGCGATCTGGACGGCGTCGCTGCACCGGAGATTGGCGCCTATGAAGGCGACGCGGACGAGTACTTTGCATCTCTATCGGCCTAGCGGGATCCGCATCCGTTCGGCGGCAAGGTCTTGGTCGAGCACGCCGGGTGCGCGTCACTCGGCGTGCCGCAGCCCAAGGCGTACCTGGTGCTGCAAAGCGAATTTCAACTGCCGGAGGGCTACCAGGACCAAGAGTACGACCTGGGCAAGCGACGGCTGTTCAAGTCGACGCTGAAGCTGCCGCAGCTGTACGAATTCCTCACCCAGCAGCTGCGCAAGAAGGGTTATCGCGAGGCGCGAAAGCCGATCATCTCCGGCGATCGCCGCTACTCAGAGTTCGCCAAGGGCGGCGTCGAGATTAGCGTCAACGCCTTTTCGCACGAAATCGGTTCGCGCGTGATTCTCACCTACGAGAAGAATTGACAAACGCCCAACCGTGGAGATTTTGTTCCGCGGTTTCAAGACAGCCCGGAGGCTTTTTGACCGCCTGTTGCATAAAAGGACAGACGCGCTTCCCTGGACGTCAATTCCTGACGTTCGCGGCGACGTCCCGCGATCGAGCTCTCATTTCCAACAGACTTGCTTGTGCCCCCAAACGTTAGCGCGGGAGAATACGCCCTGCTGACTTATCGGCGACATCGCGGCTCGATGCCGACTTCAACGCCGTGTTCGGCGGTGAATCGTGACGACTGCTTTCAAATCAGCTCGAGATCGCGTCGCATCTATCGTGTGCGCTTCGCACGGACGGCGGTCAGCACGCCGACCAGCGCGCTCAATGCCAACAGGGCTGCGGCCGGTTCGGGAACGGCGGCGGCGACCGGGATCGACGCCCCGTAATTGCGCTGCCACTGCAAAAAGTCGCCGCCATCGAGGCCGTCGGGAGCGAAGCCCTCTTGCCACGCGGCAAGGTCGGCGGCGTTGACCGTGCCGTCGTTGTTGAAATCGCCGGGCAACGCGGCGGCGAAGTTCGAGAGGCTGACGCTGCCGGCGGCGTAGTTGTAATTGACCAGAAACGTACCGGCGCCGTCGCTGGTGCCGATGCGGGCGCCGGGCGTCGCGTTGGCGAACTGGCTGGAAAGCGACGCCGCGTCGAGGATGGTGAATACGTCGCCGGGCAGCGGGACGTAGCCGTCGGTGAGCGTGACGGCCAGGTCGCCCCCCAGCGTGGCGGCCCCGCTCACCAGCAGTTTGCTGAGCGAGTCGCTGCCGGCCAGGTCGATCTGCAGCGTCGCGTCGACGCCGTGCGTGTAGTTGCCGGCGATGGTTAGCACCCGTTCGTTGCCCGCGCCCGTGGCGCCGGAGAGAGCCGCTTCCAACTCGGCGACGGTGAGATTGGAGTCCGCGAGGACGAAGCCGTCGATAATGGTGCCGACTTCGCGGCCGTAAATGGAAAACAACTTCGAACCAGCCCAAAGCGTGTAGTCGATGCCTGCGTTCAGCGGCACGTTGACGCCAGCGAGCGGCGACAGCGTCGGCGAGACCAGCGTCCAGGTGGCGGCATTCCCTGGGTTGGCGTAGGTTTGTATTTCTTCGTAGCTGCTGGTCGTGGCCTGCAGCGTGCTGGCGGAGCCGGCGGCAAAAAAGCTGTTGTTGCCGCCCGGCTGGGTCGCAGGGTCGCCCGCGATGGCCGAGACGGCCGGCTCGGCGGTCTTGGCGTATAAATACCATGTGCCGCTTGCGGGAATCTGCACTGACGTGGCGGCGACGCCGGTGGCGATGGGGGCAAGACCGCTTCGGTCGCCCGAAACGTGGACGATGCCGCCGCCGTTGAGGTCGGAACCATCGTAGGATCCGCCGGCGCCCGTGCCGTGGAGAGCGTTGTCGAAGATCGCCCAATCGGCCCCCAGAGCGAGATTTTCTGCTTGGATGCCGATGGTATGGGAAGCGATCTCGAGGGAGCCTTGCGGCCGCACAACGGCGCCGGCCCCGGCGACCACATTGCCGGTCACCGTCCCCTTGCCCGTCAGCGACTTACCGGCGCCCAGGGCTAACCCACCAGGTACGGCCGCAACGTCCAGTGTGGCTCCGCTGCCCAGCATCACGCCGCTGGTTTGGCCCAGGCCGCTGCCTTGAGCAATGACTTGACCTTCTTCGATGACCGTCGGTCCGGCATAGGAGTTGGGGCCGGAAAGGGTCAAAGCGCCTGTCCCCTGCTTGGTCAGGCCGCCTGCGCCGGAAATGGCCCCGGTGACTTGCCCCGCATACCCGTTGGTGTCGATTACGCCACCGCCGGCGCCAAGCGTGGTGGGAACCTTCACGTCGATGGCGCCCGTTGCGCGGAACGTGCCGCCGTTCAGGGTGAGCGCGCCCGTGCCGGCGGTCACCGCGACTGTGCCGCTTTGCAGCACGCCGCCGTTCTGCACGGCGAGCGAGCCGTTTTGACCAATCCCGCCCAGCAACACGCGGCCGGCGGTGACGACGCCCCCGGTGATGTTGCCGGCCGCGCTGAACGTGGCCGTATCGAACACGTCGACGGTGCCGCCGGTCACGTTCAAGGATCCGTTCACAGTCAATCGCTGGGCAAACGCCTGGCCGCTGCCGTGAGTGAGCGTGCCTGTCGAGACCGCGTCGTCAGCCAGGGTCGGCGCGCCGCCGGTCCAGGTCGCGGGCGCGGTCCAAGCACCGCCGGTCGAGGCGACGGTCGCGCCGTCGGCGCCGAGTTCATTAACGTACTCTTCAAGCCGCGTGTAGCCGGCTCCGTTGAGCCCTTTCCAGTCGGCGCCGTTGGCGGAGTTAAGTCCGTGGGCCGACTCCCAGTTGTCGGCGATGCCGTCGTTGTCGGCGTCGACAAGGCGGGCGCGCGGATTCAGGTACACGGGGTCTGTACCGTAGCCGGGGAACAGGTCGGTCTCCCGCACAATCACGCCGCCCAGCGTGCCATAGCTGGCAACCTCCTGCATGATCCGGGTGTCGACCACATCGCGCGTGATCGTGGGACCGGCGTTCTTAATCACATACGCTACCGCCTCCTGAGCGGTCATCGACGCGGTCGTTGGAAACGCGTGCGGAGTCGCGATGACGTCGGCGCCTGGGTAGCTGGTGTTGAGCGAACCGTCGAGCACGCCGTTGCGGTTACCGTCGACCCAGTTGTCGTTGGCGTAGATGTGGAACGTGCTCGTGCCGCTGGCAAACGGCGAACTGCCGTTGACGGGGCCCTCGATGAAGTAGTTGCCTTCGACGTTGGCGTACGACGTGCCCGAGGTGTCGCCCATGATGTAGCCGGCTGTCTCGTAACCATAGACCACGTTGTTAATGAACTCGTTCTCGTTACGCACTTTCGGGTTGCGGGTGACGTTGTCGGTGTACAGGCTCTTGATCACGCTGATGCTGCCGCCATCGCCTGGCGTCATCAGTCCGCCAGTGCTGTGTCCCACTTGGTCCAACCCCTGGCCGATGATCGAGTTTTGAATCGTCATGTTGTCGATCACTTGTCCGCTGTCGGGATTGATGTCGAACGTGCCATCGGTGCCCCACGTGATCGACATGTGGTCGAAAATCAAATTGTTGCCGCGGACGATCGAGGCGGCGTCGTCGTTGCGGTTTGAGGTCGCGCCCTTGTGAATGCTCCAATGCCGGCTGATCAGGTTGTCGGCGCCGTGGAACGCCGTGCGATCGCCGAAAACAACGAATCCGCCGGGCGCTGTTTGGCCGGCGATTGTCACGTTGCTGCTAAACGTGAGAACGCTGTCGAGCGTGACGATCCCCCCCACGTCGAACACGACGAAGCGGTTGGACTGACTGACCGCGTCGCGGAACGAGCCGGGGCCCGCATCGTTGAGGTTGGTGACGTGATAGACGCTGGCGGCGCCGAGATTCGTCCGGGCGCCCGTGGCGTACCGGCCGAAACCCTCCGCCTCGGGGAATGCGAGCACTTGGGCCGACGCCGCGCCGGCGGCCGCCAAAGCCAACAGACAGGCGAACGCCGTGATTGCCTGCGGCGCATAAGATCGATAATTCATCAGTGCAAGAGCCTGCAAGAGTCGACGGCCCCATCCATCCGGGCCGCTGAAGAGTTCCGTAAACCTCCATTTTGCTTCGCTTCCGCGGAACCAACAACTTGCGCCACTGCAACGGTGGTGTGGAAAAACGCAGACGCGACGAAGGCGAGGCGGTATCCCGCAGGTCCCGAGGGCGATTGCAGCGATCCCTAGGGGCTCTGACCGCGTCGGGCGTTGCAGTGCGGCGTGTCTCGCTGGGCAGACACCGCGGACAAGAAGGCACGTTCTCGCCATTGGCTTTAGGCCGAGGCGGAACGTGCAATTCAGAGTTGAATACGCCAGTGCTCGCCAGCACGCCCGTCGCGCGTCGCCTGCACTCGTCAACGCAGGGACAAGGCTGCTTGCTCGCGCAGCAACGGCCGTCTCGCACGAACCAGAGATCCCATCGTTGTCGCGACAGTCGAGACGTGGGCTTCAGAGAATGTGCGGGCATGAAGGGATCGCATTAGTAGCAATTGTGCCACGCGGCCGGACGGCGAGCTTGGAATCGCATTCGCATCGCTGTAGCGAAGGCGTACCGTCGTTTCCAGCCGCGCGGCTCCGCGGCGCCGTGCGGCGCACTCGTCCGACAAGTCCGCGATTCCGCCGCCGAGGATTGCGGTTCTCAAGTTCGCCCTCCGCACGCTTCGCGAGACAACTTGTGATCGGCGTCCACGGCTCCCACCCGTTGTGTGCAACGGACTCGCTTTTGAACATGCGCTCGCTCGGCGAAGGAACGTTGGGGCGACCCGCACGCGACTTTCGTGCGCGGTGCATCCCGCGCGACAGCATTCTCGTGGCTTCGCGTTCGACACGTCGAAAGCAACGGCGATCGCGGGTTTTGATTGTTTTGCGAAAAAGCGAGCAAACCTGACGCTCGGTTCGATTCGCAACACCGGGCACGGTACACTGACCTTCAGTTGACTTTGCCCTTGAATTTGTCACGCTGTGCGCGCAAGTGGGACGAGTCAATCCGTTCAGAGAGGCGTACGTTCTGCACGCCCCTCGCGGATCTCTCGCCGTGGAAGGCGACCGCCGTTACGCTTGGACCTGTGGTTTCAGTAGGACTTCGCCAGGAAATTTCCTGCGACGCCGCGAGTCACCAACTTTTTTCCAAAATCCGCGCAGTTTTGCCCTCAGGTTTTCAAGTCGGGCTACGACTGGAGCCGCGACTGCTCGTGCGCGAGTCGACAGTTTTACGTCATCACTACGGAGAGTATTCTGCAGCAGCCTGCTGTTCGCATCGGTTCCACGGCGAGCGCAGCGATGCAAGTCGGGAGTCGTCGAGCACGGCATGGGGGCGCCCGCAAAGGCGTGGCGGCTGGGGGCGGGCACGCTTCTGCGGCCATGGGCAACAGTTCTCCATTGATCGACCTTTTTACCGAGGCGCGCCCGGCCAATCTCCGCTCGCCTCTCGCTGCCAAACGACCTCCTCGGCAACTCGTCACGGCGCGCCCCGTAGAGCGACAAACATCGTATTTCACAGGGATTTCCCGATATGAATCGCGTTCTGTCATGCCTTGGCATTCTTCTGCTTGCGTCCTGTCCCTGCGCATCTGCTGAGCAGTGGCAATCCCAGTTTGCCAATCCGCCGATGTCGGCGCGGCCGCACACATGGTGGCACTGGATGCACGGCAATGTGACGAAGGACGGCATTACCGCCGACCTGGAAGCGATGAAACGCGTCGGGCTCGGCGGATTCCAGGCGTTTCACATTTCCACTCAAATGCCTCCCGGGCCCGTGCCGTATATGTCGAGCGAGTGGCGCGACCACATGGCGTACGCCGTGCGCGAGGCCGACCGACTGGGGCTCGAGGTCTGTCTGCACAACTGTGCGGGTTGGTCCAGCAGCGGCGGTCCGTGGGTGACGCCGGATCACTCGATGTTCGAGATCGTCACGACCGAGCGGCGCGTGGCCGGCCCCGCCGCCGAGACGTACATCAGGCGGCCGCCGGCCCGATTGGGGTACTACCGAGATATCGCCGTGCTGGCATTCCCGACGCCTGCCGCGGAACTTGACGGTCACCGCGGGTTCCGCATCGATCAGGCGCGAGGCAAAGCCGGCTTCGACCGACTGGACGATCCGCAACCCGACGGTCGCACGGCGCCGGCGGACGCGATCGTGCCGTTCGACTCGATCATCGACCTTACGTCCCGGTTGCGGGAGGACGGCTCGCTGGATTGGCGCATTCCCAACGGCGAATGGACGATTATTCGCTTCGGTTACACGCCCACGATGCGCACCAATCACCCTGCTCCGGACGAGGGGCGCGGCCTGGAATGCGACAAACTGAGCGCCGCGGGGGCCGACCAGCATTGGCAGGGCATGGTGCAGAAGGTGCTCGACGACATCGGTCCCCTGGCTGGACAGACGCTGTACAGCGTGCTGATCGACAGCTACGAAACCGGCCAGCAGAACTGGACGCATGATTTTGCCGCAGAATTTAGCAAACGGCGGGGCTACGAGCTACGCAAATACTTGCCGACGATCACCGGCCGCGTTGTGCAGAGCGTCGACGTGACGGAACGGTTTCTGTGGGATTTTCGGCGGACGATCGGCGATCTCTTCTGTGAAAACTACTTTGGCCGTTTCGCCCAACTTTGCCACGACCGCAACCTGAAGTTGTCGATCGAGCCGTACGGGGGATGGACCGGCAATTTTCACGATCTGGAGGTCGCGCGTGAAGCGGACATCCCGATGGGCGAATTCTGGGCCACGCGCCAGAACGACTGGTGCGAATGGTCGGTGAAACTCGCCGCCTCCGCCGCGCACACCCAAGGCCGAACGCTCGTCGGCGCCGAGTCGTTCACGTCGGCGCCCAGCGAGGCGAACTGGACGCTCCCCCCGGATCGCCTCAAGGCCCAGGGGGACCACTACTTTGCAGCCGGGCTGAACCGGATGATCTTTCACTCCTATGCGCACCAACCGTGGCCCTCGACGGTTCAGCCTGGCATGACCATGAGCGAGTACGGCATGCAGCTCAACCGCAACAACACGTGGTTCAACGAGGCGGGCGCGTGGATGGATTATCTCGCACGATGCCAGTACGTGCTGCAACAGGGTCGGTTTGTCGCCGATTTGTGCTATCTGTGGAACGACAGCGCCCCGAATCGCATGCGCCGGCGGGACGAACTTCGCCCGCTGCCGCCCAATGGATATGATTACGACGCCGCAACAACGCGCGATCTGATGGCGATGGAGGTCCAAGACGGCGTGCTGACGCTGCCCAGTGGCATGAGTTATCGGGTGCTTGTCCTGCCGCAGGGCGACGCGATGCGACCGGAGACGCTACGCAAGATCAAGCAGCTGGCGGACGCCGGCGCGACGATCGTCGGCCCGCGTCCCACGCGGTCGCCGAGCCTGCAAGCCTACCCGCAGTGCGACGAAGACGTGCTGCAACTGAGCGAATCGTTGTGGGGCGAAGGACGCATCGCGGCGTCCGGCGAACCGCTGGCGGAAACGCTGAATCGCCTGGGCGTACTGCCCGATTTTGACCTCGCCGATCCGGCCGAACGGACGCCGTTTGAGTACATTCATCGTCGCACCGAGGACGCCGAAGTCTACTTCGTGACGAATCAATGGAAACGCAACGTGCAGGCGGAATGCGTGTTTCGCGTCGATGGCGAGCAGCCCGAGTTGTGGCGCCCGACGACGGGCGAGCAGCGTCCGGCGCCGCTGTGGCGCTCCTCGCCGGACGGCCGGACGATCGTTTCGTTGCAACTCAAGCCGGCGGAATCGGTGTTCGTCGTCTTTTCGCGACAAACCGCTCCGGACCTTCATGCCGCCGCCGCCAACGGGCCCGCCGGGCAGTTGCAGGCAAAGTTGTGGCTCCCGCATATTTCGATCAAACGTGCCATTTACGGAGTGTTGGATGGCCTCGCCGAGCAACAGGTCGACGTGACGCAAGCCGTCCAACAGTTGGTCGACCAGGGCGTCCATCAGATCCAGGCAAGCAACGCACTGGGATCGGATCCTGCCTTTGGGGTCGTGAAGCAGTTGCAGGTGGACTACGACATTGACGGGACGGAATACCGGCAGGTCGTCCCCGAACTCAGCGACCTAATGCTTCACACGACGGCGCCAAACGAACCGTCGCCCCCTATGTCCGAACTCATCGTTCGCGGCAACCAATTGGAGTTGCGCTCGTTCACGCCGGGCGACTACGATGTGTTGTTGCCCAACGGCAGTCGAATCGAGCAAACCGTCGAGATGACGCCCCCGCCAATCGTGATCGAAGGGCCCTGGACGGTGCAACTCACTCCCCCGCAGGCCCGACAGGCGAGCGACAACGATCGTCACATCGTCCTCGAACGCCTGGCGTCGCTCTCAGAAAACGCGGACGAGGACGTTCGGTATTTTGCCGGGACCGCGACCTATCGGACGGTTTTCGAGATGCCCGCCGATCAGATCGGCCCCGGCAAGGCGCATTGGCTGAATTTGGGGCGCGTGGAAGCGATGGCCCGCGTCGAGTTGAACGGCCAGCCGCTCGGCACGTTGTGGAACGCGCCCTTCGACGTGGACGTCACCGACGCGGTCCGCGCGGGGGAAAACGAGCTTGTGGTTCACGTGGCCACGCAATGGCCCAATCGGTTGATCGGCGAGGAGCGTCGGGCTGGCGCCACGAGCACCAAACGGTATTTGCGCGACACCGAATTCCCTCAAGAGGTCGCCAGCGCGACGGAGAGTTCGCCTGCGATCACGTACTCCGTGTGGCGGCACTGGTTGGCGAGCGACGACCTGTTGCCGGCGGGACTCATTGGGCCCGTGACAATTTATCCCGGAGTTTGCATTCCGCTGGGGCCGGAAACGCCTGGATCTTAGGCGGCGGTTTGAAGTCTCGCGGCGGTTCCTTGTTGGGCAGTCGCGGGGCAATCCGGGCCTCCGCCCGCCGCGATATCATCCCCTGCGCGAGGCCGCATGTGGCGTTTTCGCACGTCGTTTGCGCCACAGTGCCAAGTGGCACACTGAATGCGTCGAGATGGTCGCTTGCGGGTCTCGAACTCACCATGCAAAATTGACCGACAGAGGCAGCAGAGATTTCAGGCGGAGCAGAAGATATGACCAAGACCACGAGCCTGCGGGCTTTCTTCACCGCGACCGCTACGGTTGCATGCGTCCTGCTATTGGGGTGTCCCGCCCCTGGCGCGCAAACGACGGTCAACGTTTTTCGCCGCGCTGGCATCCAATTTGGGGGAGACGCCGCGTGGTCCGCCCAGGACGGGACGACCATCCTGGACAATGGCCGTATCTTGGAACGGACGATCACGCTGCCGGAATTGGGACCGTTTTCGCGCGTCACGACCAATCTTCGCGTCATTGCGGCTGATGATCCGTGGGACCGGGCGGCCAGTATCTACGTGTCGACGACGGCCGGCGACATCGAATTGCATAAGTTCATCACGTCGTTTGGCGGGACGACGACCCACCATCAAGACATCACCAACCTGATTCCCATTCTCCGCAACGGCCCGCTCAAGATCCGGGCATTCGTCGACACCTGGGTGCAACAGGCGCGGACGATTGACTTTACGCTGACAGTCACCGACGAAACGCCGGATCGGGCGCCGACTTGGGGGCGCACGCTTTTTAATGACCAGGGATGGCGCGCCGGGTCGGAATCAAGCGTCAAACGCAGCATTTCCGTTCCCACCCCCAGGGGATTGGGCAAGGTCGTGTTGAGCTACCTTCCGTCCGGGCACGCCAGCGACGGCAGCGGCGGCGACGAGTTTGTCCAGCGCACGCACCATGTGTTCGTCGACGGGGTCGAGGTCTGGCAAGGGATTCCCTGGCGAACCGATGGCCGGGATTTTCGCAGCGTGAATCCAACATCCGGTCGATGGGGCGACACCTGGTCGTCCGATTTGGATCGCTCGGGATGGATTCCCGGCGACGACGTCGATCCGATTCTCATCGACGTGTCGCAGTACATGACCGGCGGAGCCCGGCACTTGGTGGAATTTCAGATTGACGGCATTCGGCCCCAGGACGCCAGTGGCTACGGGTATTGGCGGGCTTCCAGCTATCTGACTGGCTACGAAGCGACCGGCGGGGCCGCGGATTTCGACTACGACGGCGACGTCGACGGCAGCGACCTGTTGACGTGGCAACGGGGCTACGGATTGACAGGGCAGGTGAACAACGGCGCCGGGGACGCCGACAGCAGCGGCGCGGTGGACGGCCTCGACCTGGCCGCCTGGCAAGCCGGGTTCGGGGCGAACAGCTCGGCGAGCGCGCTCACAGCCGTGCCGGAGGCAAGCACCGGCGCGTTGGCGGCGATCGCTTGTGCCGCGGCACTCTGGCGTCGACGTCGACGGTAGGGCCGCTCGCCTGCGGATCAGTGCCTGGGAATCGCCGTCCTGGTTGCAGCGGACCGACGCTGTGGCGCCGGAGATTGCGTAATGTCCCCAATTCCCGTCACGAAAACGGCAATTCTCTTGAGTTTGCATGTCAGAAACTCGCCCGGCCGCCCATATGCCACTAGGGGCGGCTCCTTGCGTGCGGACGCTGTTGATCCGAGGGCGCTTGCGAGGCGCCGTCCAGGACCTGCGGTGCGAGGCGGTCGCGTACGTGCTCATGTGGCGCCTTGGCGCCGGCTGGCAGGTGCGTTCGGAGGGCGGCTTTTGACGGCGCCGCTCGGCCGGCCTGTGAGAGCGACAATTCGAGCGGATGAGATATCAATGCACGGCGGCACGGGGTCTTCAAATCGAGCGGATGCCTTCGCCGAACTGCTCCACGAGCATCATCGCGGGCTGTTCTCGGTGGTCTATTCGCTGGTGCAACACCACGCGGACGCCGAAGACGTGTATCAAGAGGTCGTGCTTGTGCTCTGGCGCAAGTTCGACGATTTTGAGTTGGGAACGAATTTTCCGGCCTGGGCGGCGCAGGTCGCTCGATTCACGGCGCGAGATTTCCTCAAATCGAGTCGACGCCGCGAGTATTGCTTTAGCGACGACCTGCTAGAGTCCTTAATTGAGGCTTACAAGAAACGAGAATCCGACTACTTTACGACCCGGGCGCGGCTACTTGAAGGATGCCTTGACAAGCTGTCGAAACGCGACCGACAACTCGTCGATCTGTGCTACGCGCCGGGGCAAAGCAAGGCGGCCGTCGCGGAGAAAGTCAATCGATCATTAGACGCAGTCTACCAGGCTATTTCTCGAATTCGCAAGAATCTGGCGCGCTGTGTTAAACGCGGGTTGGCGGCCGAACGTTAAAGGGGCAGGTATGGCTATTTCGGAGCATGAAGCAGACGAATTGCTCGATATGCTCAGCGAGATTTGGGACCGCGGCGCGACGCCCGAGCGCGTCCGCGCCGTCGAGGAGTTTGCGCGCAAGCACGGCGCCGAAGCGCATGACCTGATCCTGGAACTCACGGGAGTGCATGCGAATCTGACGGCGTCCGTATCGTCGGCGCGAGCTTATCACGCCGCCACCGCGGCGGTCCTGGCTGAAGCCTTGGTCGAGAACACTGAGCCGGCGACGTTGTCGATCCGTCCCAGGGAGAGCCGAGGCAACTCGGCGCGGATCGCGCTGTCCGCCGGCGCATCGCGCCGGATGC
Source organism: Planctomycetales bacterium (assembly GCA_020427145.1). Taxonomy (GTDB): domain Bacteria; phylum Planctomycetota; class Planctomycetia; order Pirellulales; family Lacipirellulaceae. Next base: position 12,457 of record JAGQOU010000176.1, read on the forward strand.
TTGTTCTCACTTCGCTCGCCGCGGCCATCCTGGCCGCCATGGTCGTGCTGTCGTGGGGGCCTAACGAGTCGGCGGTACACGACACGCCGCTGCGAGTTGCCGCGTTGCGAATTCAGCGTCCTAGCCAACCCGTCGCCTGCATCATCAGCGAAAACAGCGCGGTTTGGTCACCCGGGAAAGACTTCAATGCGGGAGAAACGCTCCATCAGGGGCAACAACTCAATCTCCTGGAAGGGCAGGCTCAGATCAGCATGGCGTGCGGGGCCGACATTGTCCTGCAGGCCCCCTGTCGCGTGGCGCTTGTGGCCGACGATGTGGTCAGGCTGGACCAGGGCTCCGTGGAGGCTCAGGCCGCCAAATGGGCCACAGGTTTTGTGATCGAGACGGAAGGTCTGAAAATTACTGATCTCGGCACGCGCTTCGCCGTTTCGGCGAACTCGGACGGCGTCGCCGAGGCGCATGTACTGGAGGGAACCGTGCTCGCCGAGCCGTTGAAGTCGGTCCGGCCAAAGCGATCATCCATGCTCCTCAAGGAAGGTCAGGCCATTCGCGTCGACTTGCCCAAATCGACGATCGACTTGATTGCGGCGAAACGTTCGCAGCTGATCGACCACATGACCTCGTTTCGTCCATTGCGTCCCATTTCGATTTTCAATACCGGTTTGGGGCAACAGATCGGCAGCGCCGATCCGAACTGGACCGTCGTCGCGGGCGATGCTGCAAACATGCAGTACCCCATGCCCGCAATCGTGACGCAAGGCGATCCCGTCTACCTGGACAACATGCCCGATGCTTCGCAGTGGATCTCTGTGTCTGCCGATCAGCAGGCGCCGCCAGATTCGGTCTATACGTTTGAGACGAAATTCGACCTCACCGGTTACGACCTAGCAACTGTTCAGATCGTCGGACTGTTTCTTGTTGACGACGCGATCAATTCGCTGCGGATCAACGGACACAACGTGCCGTTTGAGCGCTGGGAATCGTCCTGGGACCGACAAGACTTCCAGAAGTTCCGTGCAATTCCCATTGCCGAAGGCTTCGTGCCGGGTGAGAACACGATTTCTATTGAGATCTACAATGCCCCCTCGCGCCCGGAAAATCCGACGAGCTCTAATCCAGTTGGAATGCGGATCGAATGGCAGGCGTTCGGCTGCGAGGCGGAGGATGTCGAGGGTTCCAACCCGGGTCGTCCCCATGCGCCGCGGCCATCTTCCCCCGGCCGGCTGACGACGACCTTGCCCTGGCTGGCATCGGCGCGTTAGCGAGAATCGCCTTGGTTTTCGCTTGGTTTCGGGGCGTTCCCGGGGTTTTTCGACTTTTCTGCGTCAGGAACCCGCTTGGCCGCCCATATGTCTGTGGGCCGAGAAAGCCTGGCGCCAGCGGCGATTGCCGCGCGGGTTCCATCAGCCTTTCCAGGGTCCGGCGGCGGTCGGCAGCCATTCGGCGCGTTCGATGCTTGTATCGAGCCGGCGGTGTTGCGCCTAAGCAACGGGGCAGCTAGGCGCAACACTCCGGTGCGACGCCGCGAATTCGGATGTTTCTTTTCTCCACTCGGTGACGAGGGCGGACGCTTCCAATGGAATGTCACAGCTCACAGCGAAGGGCCTTCACGCTCGTCGAATTGCTAGTCGTGATCGCGATTATCGGCGTGCTTGTCGCGCTGCTGCTGCCGGCTATCCAGGCGGCCCGCGAGGCCGCGCGGCGGGCGCAATGCGTCAACAAGCTGAAGCAATGGGGGCTCGCGATGCAAATGTATCACGACTCCAACAAACATTTGCCGGCCGGCGCGACGAGCCCTGCGGACGTGAACGATCCCAAGCCGCGGCAAACCTGGGTGATGCGGCTCTGGCCCTACATCGAGCAAAACAATCTTGATTCCCGCAACGATTTGGCCGTCGATTTCTACCTTCCGCCGGTCACGATTCTGGGGACCCTCGATGGCCTCGGCGGCCAATACGTCGACCTTTACTACTGCCCAAGCGACAGCGGCTCCGACCAGACTGTGGGGGACTACCAGCGGCGACGCGGTAACTATGTGGTCAACTGGGGTACCGCCAAGTACGGGCAGGTGTACCGCGAGGACAGAGTCGCGGGCATCGCGCCGTTCTCTCACGTCGACGGGCGGATCACGAACGAGCGTATGTCGAAGTTGTCAGAGATCACGGACGGCACGTCAAACACTCTGATGATGGCAGAGTATTTGATGGCTTTGAGTCCTGAGGATAACGACTGGCGCGGCGACATCCACAACGACCAAGGCGTGTTTCGGTTTCACACGCTGCAGACGCCCAATTCGAGCGCCCCGGACGTGATTGCCAGCGGGTGGTATCAAGAAGCAAACGACCCCAAAATGCCTGCGACCGCGGGGAACGCTCAAGAAAACGCGGCGCGAAGCCGACACGTCGGCGGCGTCAATGCCCTGCGTTGCGACTCCTCGGTCGAGTTTTACTCCGACGATGTCGCCCTGAACGTCTGGCAAGCCCTCGGCACCATGAACGGCGGGGAGGTGGTGAATTGAACGCCAGTTCGACCAGTCAGTGCGAGCGGGCGAAGACTCTCTCGCTATGGGCGAGCATGCTGCTCGCCTCGGCACTTGTGGGATGCGGCGGCAGTCCTGCGGATCGCGGGGATGTGAGTGGACGCGTCTTGATTGACGGGCAGCCTGCCAGCACCGGCGCCATTGTCTTCACGCCGGTTGACGGTGCGTCGGCGACGGCTGGCGGCAAGATTGCCGATGGCAGCTTTGACGTCACGGCGCCGCTGGGGCTCTGCAAGATCGCCATTCGCGTGCCCAAAGTTGTGGGCGAGAAAAAGCTCTACAACACGCCCAATAGCCCCGTTCAGTCGATCATGGAGGAGTCGTTGCCGGCAAGATTCAACGACGAAACGGAACTGACCTACGACGTGCAACCTGGCCGGCAGGAGCACGACTTCGAACTCTCGACCAAGTAAACAATCGGGCCGCCATAGGTCGCAGCGGCGGCGGACCGAGTCACGAGCGGCGACCCAATGTCCCTGTGAATGATGCTCGTCAAATCTCTCTTTTTCTCTCGTACCGTGAGGACTCTCCATGTGGCAACGTCGAACTAGCGCGTGTTTTGCCTTGTTCCTAGGCCTGACATTCGCGCCCTCTGGTTTCGCGGCGGTCGTGACGAGCGTTGAAACAGATATCGCGCCGCCCGGCATGGACGGTTACACGCCGACATTCCCGTCTGGCGGGCCGTCTGCAGCAGACGTTCTCAATGGCAAATCGCCCATCGCGTCTGCGGGCAACTTTACCCAAGAATCCTCGACCGGGTTGCCCGCGCTGACGAACGGCACGTTCAACACGGCGTACGGCAATGGCACGTCTGCCAGCCAGCACGCCGCCTATGCCACTGCCGGAGACGGCAACTTCGTCACCTATTCCCTGGGCGGCGCTTACGATCTTTCGTCGATCGTGATCTACGGCGGCTGGCCCGACGGCGGCCGCGACGCCCAGCACTATGACTTGCTGGTCTCGTCGGACGGCGGCCTGAACTTCACGACGCTGGGCTCGATTGACATCAACCCGGGCGTCCAGAACACGGACACGACGCCGGTTTCCAATCGGGTCGCCTTCACCGAGGATGCGCTGCCGAGCCTGGCCGCGAGCGTCACGACAGTGCGCGTGAATTTTCTCGCGGTGGAAAACGGCTACACCGGCTACGCCGAAATCGACGTGTTCGGCACGCCGCTGACGATACCCGGCGACGCGGACGGCAACGGCATCATCAACCTGCTTGACTTCAACCTGATTACCGACCATTTCCACAGCGTGCCGAGCGCCCCGGGCCTCGACGGAGACGTCAATCTCGATAACTACGTCGATCAGAAGGATTTCCGCGAATGGCGGATCGCGTTCGGCCAGGACGCCACGGGGACTGCTTTCGCGGTTCCTGAGCCCGCTTCGCTCGCCCTGGGCGGACTCGCGTGCGCGGCCGCGCTGGGCCTGATTCGGCGCCGTTGGTAGGAGCATCCTCCAAACTCTCTCCACTTCAACTTCTGATTTGTCAAATCATAGGGCGTTTTTCATGACTCATCATATTCGCATCACGAGATTCGCTGCGGCACTGCTTGCCGTCGCGCTCGTCGGTCGGGTGTCGGCGCAGACGGACTACAACTGGCAAGTTTCCAACGGCGACTGGGACTCCGCATCAAGTTGGGACCTCGGGTTTCCCCCGGACACTGCGTTCGATGAAACCGCGAACATCAGCAACGGCGGGACGGCCGTGGTAAGCAACACCCCCTTTTCTTCTCCCGGCCAGGTCGATCTCGGTCGACTGGAGGGAGAGTCGGGCGCTCTGACCATCGCCAACGGCGGCAATCTCGCCGTCGTCTTCACGCCCGGCAACACGTCCACCGGCAATCTCAACATCGGGCTGGCAGGCACGGGCGTTGTGGGCGTGCAACCAGGAGGAACGCTCTCGGCTCGCCGGATCAATCTCAACGGCGCCGCGGGCAACTCGCTGACTATTGGCGGCGCCGGCGCTGGCGTCGCGTCGGTTTCTACGGAATTCGAGGCCAACCTCGACGGTGCGACTCGCATCATCGGCCCGAACGCCAATATCAGCGTGCAAAGCCTCTTCTTCCGCTCGACGAGCGTCTACACGCCCGAGATTACCGCAGCGACGCACTCGCCGATCAAGTCGACCAACCTCGCACAAATCGCGGGGACCCTGCGGCCAGAGTTCAACGGCGTGACGCCGACGGCCGGCAGCACGTGGAATCTGATTGACGCGCCGGATATCTCCGGGAGTTTTGCCATCGACGCTTCGGCGGCGCCAACCTTGCCCTACGGGCAAGTCTATCAGTTCAGCAAGGTCGCCGATGGCGGCAGCGTAAACGGCACGTACGGCCAGCTGTCGGTGAAGCAGTTGCTTGTGTTGAATGTCGATCGCGCGACCGGAGCGATGTCGATCAACACGGGGCCCGCTTCGGTGAGCCTGGACGGTTACTCGATCGGATCGACCCTCGGCGGGCTGAAGCCGGCCGGCTGGAACAGCCTGCAGGACCAAGCCGTCGGCGGCTGGCGGGAGGCGCCGCAGAATGGATCGGTCAACGATCTCAGCGAGTTGAAATCGACAGGCGCGACGACTGTGACGTCCGGTTCGCCGTTGGCGCTGGGCAACGCCTTTCAATTTCCCAACCCAACGCAGTTTGGCACCGAGCTGGAAGACATCACGTTTGAGTACTACTCGGCGGGCGGCGTCGTGACTCAGGGGCTCGTCAACTACATCGGCACAAAGCGGAATAACAACCTGGTTCTGTTGGTCGATCCCGACACGGGCGAGGCGCGCATGGAGAATCAGTCGACGCTGGGCGTCAACATCGACGGTTACGCAATTCAATCCGAATCGGGCTCCTTGCTCTCGGGGCCAGGTCAGTGGAATAGCCTCGACGATCAGAACGCCGCTGGAGGCGACTGGCGGGAGTCGAACCCTTCGGCGACCTTGCTGGCTGAGTTGAAGCCCACGAGTTCCGCAGCCATGATCGGCGGAACGAACTTCGGCTATTCGTTGGGAACGCTCTTCAAGACCGAGGCCTCTGGCGGTACGGAAGATCTGACCTTCAAGTACCTGGTCACTGGCGATACGACGTTTTCCGAAGGAGTCGTCGAGTTTCGCAGTTTCGATGCGCCAGGCTTCTTGTCGGCGGACTTCAATCAAGACACGCAAGTCGACGGCGGCGACTTGACCGCTTGGGAGTCGGCCTTCGGCAATGGCGCCGGTGCTGACGCAAACAATGACGGTAAGAGCGATGGCGCTGACTTCCTGATTTGGCAGCGTCAGTTCGGCCTGTCGTCCGCCACGGCGGCCGCGGTCGGCGCGGCGGGCGCCGTGCCCGAGCCGGCGACTCTCTGTCTCGTGTCGCTCGCGATTGTCGGGGCGGCCTTGCGTCGTCGGTCAGTCCGCTTCGCATAGCGAAACGGAGGGCGGTATCTCAGCCGGAGTTCGCGCGGCGACCCGCGCGAACTCCGGTTTGCGTGTAGTATGCATAGGAGTCTCTGGCGATTTGGATTGGCGACGGTCCGGTGCGCATCCCTCGGGAACAGGAGCTGCCCACCACGGCGTCGGGACGTCTCACAGGCGTCAGGATGGAGGACTTGGGAACGGGGCGCATGGGCGGGCGGACATCGATGAGTAGCAAAAGACAGCGAGCGGGAGCCAGCAGGAATCTCCAATTCGAACGTCTCGAATGTCGCCAGTTGATGGCGGCGGACGTGGTCATTTCCGAGTTTCTGGCGTCCAATAGCGGCGGTCTGGAGGACGGGGACGGAGACTCGTCCGACTGGATCGAATTGTACAACACGACCGGGTCGGCAATCGACTTGGAGGGGTACTACCTGACGGACGACGCCCAGTCGCTGACCAAATGGGCCTTTCCCGCCGGCGTTACGATCGCCCCCCAATCAACCCTCCTCGTGTTTGCCTCCGACAAGGACGGGGCAGGTCCGCTCGGCGAACTGCATACGAACTTCAAACTCTCGGCAAGCGGCGAGTATCTCGGCTTGGTCGCCCCCAATGGGACGACTATCGTCGACGCCTACGCGCCCGAGTTCCCCCCGCAAACCACGAACGTCTCCTACGGCGTGTCGATGTCCTCGTCGTCGATGACGTTGGTCGACGACCATACGGCAATGCGGTATTGGACGCCGACGAACTCGTCAGTCGATGCCACGTGGCAAACGGAGGCGTTCGACGACGCCGCGTGGTCGATAGGCACGGCTGGGCTCGGGTACGAGAACAGCCCGGGCAATCAGGTCAACTACGTCTCTTACCTCAACTCCATTGTTCCCGGCGGCACGACGTCAGCCTACACGCGATTCGAATTCAACGTCTCCGAGCCGGAGGAATTGACGTCGTTGACGCTGCAGATGCTTTACGACGACGGATTCGCAGCCTATCTCAACGGACAACCCGTGGCCGCAGCGAACGCGCCGGCGAACCCGGCGTGGAACTCCATTGCGGAGGGTACGTTCCGGTCTGACGAGACCGTGCTGGCGGGCTACGTTTCTTTCGATCTGAGCAGCAGTCTGGGCAGTCTCCACTCAGGGACCAACGTGCTGGCGATCCACGCGTTGAACCTGAACAACAGTTCGGACATGCTTATGTCGCCCCGCCTGGTGGCGACCGAAAGCCTCCTCCAAGAGCCCCTCGTCTACGGGCATTTCGCCACGCCCACGCCCAATGCGCCGAACGGGACCGTCTTCACGGGGGTGGTGGCCGACACGAAGTTCAGCGTCAACCGCGGCTTCTTCTCGGCGCCGTTCAACGTGGAGGTCACGACCGACACGCCTGGGGCGACCATCGTTTACACCACCGATGGATCGGCGCCCGCCGTGGACGGCAACATGAACGTCACCAACGGTTTCGTGTACTCGGGAGCGCTGGCAATTTCACAGACAACGACATGGCGAGCGGCGGCCTTCAAAGCCGATTTCATCCCGACTAATGTCGACACCCAGACCTACATCTTCCTGAGCGACGTGATTCAGCAGACGTACGGTTCCACGCTCGCCGCAGGCTTTCCCTCGACGTGGGGCGGCCGACCCGCGGACTACGGTTTGGACCCTGACGTGATCGGGCCCAACGATCTTTTCGACGGAGTCTATGCCGCCCAAATCATTGAAAGCCTGGAGTCCGTACCATCGATTTCGCTGACAATCGACAACGCCGATTTCATCGGGCCCAACGGCATCTACTCGAATCCGACGAATGAAGGGATTGCGTGGGAACGGCCCGTCTCGGCCGAACTGATCTATCCCGACGGCGCCGAAGGGTTTCAGATCGACGCCGGCTTGCGAGTCGCTGGCGCGGCGAGTCGCTCGCTGTCTTTGAAGAACGGGTTGCGGTTGCTCTTCAAGTCGGAATACGGCGAGGGCAAGCTCGATTTCCCGTTGTTCGGCGACGGGGTGTCGGAGTTCGACACCGTCGTCTTGCGCCCCCATTTCAACGACGGTTGGGGCTGGGACGGAGCGTTGGGCGACCCGCTGTTCGCTCGCGATCAATGGTTTCGCGATACGCAGGCTGCGATGGGGCAGCCCTCGTCGCGCGGCAACCTTGTGCACCTCTATATTAACGGCCTGTACTGGGGGCTCTACAACCCCAGTGAACGACCTGACGATTCGTGGTCCGCGGAAACCCTCGGCGGCGACAAGGCAGAGTACGACGTCATGGTCGCCGATGGCGTACACGACGGCACGGCCGACGCCTACAACACGATGCTGTCGCTGGCGCAGGCCGTGGTTTCGGCATCGGGGACGGCGGCGAAAGCCGCGGCCTATCAGCACCTGCAGGGCAACCTGCCCGATGGCACGAACGACCCGACGGCGGAGAACTACCTCGATGTGGACAACTACATCGACTACATGATTCTCAACCACTACGGCGGCAACAACGACTGGCCCAATCGCAACTGGTACGCCACGCGTCGTCGCGGCAGCGAAAGCGAAGGCTTCAAGTTCGTGGCCTGGGATAGCGAGATCGCGCTCGACCTGAGCGATCGCACGAGCATCTTTGAGAACAATCTCGGCCAATCGACGGGCGCCGCCCAAGCGTTCGGAATTCTCCGCAACTACGACGAATTTCGGCTGCAATTCGCCGACCGCCTGCACGAGCACCTGTTCAACGGCGGGGCGCTGTACGTCAACCCGGCGAGTCCGTCGTACGACCCGCTGCACCCGGAGAACAACGTGCCGGCGGCGCGCTTTGCCGCACTGGCGGAGGGAGTTGCGGCGTCGATTGTGGCGGAGTCGGCCCGCTGGGGAGATCAGCACGTTAGCTATCCCCGCACGAAAAATATCGATTGGCAGAACTCGCTCGATGACATCCTGGGGACGTACTTTCGCGATCGGCATAATATCGTTCTGAACCAATGGCGCTCGGCTGGATATTATCCGACGACCGCGGCGCCCGAATTCCTCGTCGGCGGCAACCGCCAGCATGGGGGATCGATCGAGGCCGGCGCGGCGTTGACGTTCGAGAACCCGAATTCCGCTCAGGACGGCGTCATCTACTACACAACCGACGGGTCCGATCCACGGCTCGTGGGCGGGGCGGTCAACGTAGCCAGCGCGCAGCAATTCAACGGCAGTGTGGAGATTTCAGCGACGACGTTGATCAAGGCGCGCATTCTGCGGAACGGAACATGGAGCGCGTTGACCGCCGCGACCTTCACGGCGCCCAGCGCCGATTTTGACGGAAATCTCACCGTCAATGGCGCCGATTTTCTCGCCTGGCAACGCGGCTTCGGCGCGTCCAACGCCGCGCTTGCCGACGGAGACGCCGACCAGAATGGCGTGGTCGACGGTCTCGATCTTGCCGTCTGGCAGCAACAGTTTGGCCCGTCGACCGCGCCGGCAGTCAGTGCGGTCACCGTCGAGATCGCCGCCAGTGCGGTCGACGATTCATTATTTGCCGCGTCG
>JAGQOU010000177.1 GCA_020427145.1 Planctomycetales bacterium
ATCACCAACCCGGTGGCCGGCATTTCGGTCGGGCTCGTCAAGGAAGGCGAGCGGTGGATGCTGCTGACCGACATCATTGGCGACGAAGACCACTTCGGCGACATGGACTTCAAGATCGCCGGCACGCAGAACGGCATCACCGGCATTCAGCTCGACCTGAAGATCGACGGGATTAGCGAGGAAATCATCCGCGCCACGCTGGCTCAAAGCCGCGAGGCCCGCATTGAAATCCTGCGTTCGATGCTTTCCACGCTGCCGCGGCCCCGCACGAGCATCGCCGAATGTGCGCCGCGGTTGGTCCGCACCAAGATCAATCCCGAAAAGATCGGCCTGCTGATCGGCCCGGGCGGAAAGATGATCCGTTCGATCCAAGAAGAAGAAGGCGTCACGATCGACGTGGACGAGGACGGCACCGTGACCATCGCGGGGGCCAACGAGGCGTCGGCCGCGGGCGGTTTGGCCCGGGTCGAGGCGCTCACGGCCAGCGTGCAAGTGGGTCGCATCTACCACGGCACGGTGACCAGCGTGAAAGACTTTGGCGCGTTCGTCGAAATCCTCCCGGGTCGCGACGGTTTGTGCCACATCAGCGAGTTGTCCAACGAGTACGTCGCCAGCGTCGGCGACGTCTGCAAGGTGGGCGACAAGATGGACGTCAAGGTGATCGCCGTTGACGAGCAAGACCGCGTGAAGCTCAGCCGTCGGGCCGCCATGCAGGAAGCCGATGGCGAGCCGGCCGGCTCGCCCGCGTAACGGTTGACGCCGTCGACAGGAAGTAAACGATCAGCGGGGTCCTCCGGGACCCCGCTGCTTTGCGCACGTCGGCAGCGCTCGCCAATTGGTCGACAGTCGCCGCGAGCGCAAGCTCCCGGTACGGCAGTGAGCGGCGCGCGCGGTTCGAATCCGCAGCTTGTGCTGCGGGCGATCGCCGGCATGGAATGCGACGCTCGATGGTTGAACCTTGCCAGGACCCATGAAGCCGACGACGCCTCCCACCTCCGCCGACGTGCAGCAGCGCCTCATCGCGCAGTACACCGAGATTGCGCAGCTGGCGGGCGCCTTGGCCCACGAAATCAAGAACCCGCTGTCCACCATTCGGCTCAACATGGAGCTGTTGGCCGAGGACCTCGACGAGGCCGAGACGCCGGCCCAACGACGGGCCCTGAAGCGGATCGACACGGTCCAACGCGAATGCGGGCGGCTGCAATCGCTGCTTGACGACTTCCTCAACTTTGCGAAAGTCCGGCGGTTGAATCTCAAGCCGACCGATCTCAATCGCGAATTGCAGGAGACGCTCGAATTCTTTGCGCCGGAGGCCGCCAGCGGCGGGGTCGAGGTCGTGCGCTACTTCGACGCCGACCTGTCGACCGTGCAACTCGATCGCGAAGCGTTTCGCGGGGCCTTGCTCAATCTGTTGCTGAACGCCAAGCAGGCGATGCCCGGCGGCGGACAGATCGTGGTCCGCACCACCACCGTCGGCGATCGCGCCGTGCTGCAGTTGATCGACAACGGTTGCGGCATCGACGACCACACGGCCGCCCACATGTTCGAGGCGTTCTACTCGACAAAACCCGGCGGCTCGGGACTGGGGCTCCCCACGGCCGCCAAGGTGATCGAAGCCCACGGCGGCATGATCCAAGTGCAAAGCGACGTGGGGCAGGGGACCCAGTTCACGGTTGAGCTGCCCGCCACCCCGCGACTCGGCCGCAGCGTTCGCGACGCGGAGCCCCCGATTGACGCGTGTGATGACGCGACTCCGCAAGATGCGGACGACTCCGATCGATAGCGCGTGAACCGCGCCCCGCGAGCGCACTCAGCTCCGAACGGCGGCCGCCTGCCGGCCGTATCGTACCGGAACCACCAACTCCACCGCGATCTGCTCGCCCGCGCGGCCGTACGGGACGATGTCGCCCTCGCGGTAGACCCCCTCGACATAGAGACCAGGCCGCAGGTCCTCGGTCTCTGTCGCGACGCGAACGACGTAGGTGGCGCCACGGCACTTCCGCGTGACCGTGAATGGGCCAATCTCCGCGGCAATGGCGGGGCTGATCCGCAGGCCTTCGTGTTCGGGGCGAATCCCCAGCAAATACTGGGTGGCTGCCACGTAAGCCCACGACGCCGTGCCGGTGAGCCAGGAGTTTTTCGCTTGTCCGCTGTGGGGCGCGTCCGGTCCGGCGACCATCTGCGCGTAGACGTAGGGCTCGGTGCGGCGCAGCTGCTGAGATTCTTGGAGAAACGCCGGCGTGATGCGCCGGTAGTAGTCGAACGCGCGCAGGCCGCGCCCATGAATCGCCTCGGCGATGATGATCCAGGGGTTGTTGTGGCAGAAGATGCCGGCGTTCTCTTTGTAGCCCGGCGGGTAAGAGCTGATCTCGCCCAACTCGGGATGATATTTCGAATAGGGCGGGTGCAGCAGTTTTATGCCGAACGTCCCCGCGAGATGCTTGCCGACGCTTTCGAGCGCCGCGGCGCACAGGCCTTCTTCGGCGCCGATGCGCGCCATGCAGCAGAAGCCTTGCGACTCGATGTAGATCTGTCCTTCCGCATTGTCGCGGCTGCCGACCTTGCCGCCAAAATGGTCGTACGCCCGCAAAAACCATCGTCCGTCGTAGCCATGGGCGAGCACCGCGGCGCGCATGTCCGCGACGGCCGCTTCAGCGTCCTGGGCGGACTCGGCGTGGTTCAGGTGTTGCAGCAGATCGGCGTACTCTTGTCCGATATAGACGAACATGCCGGCGATCAACACCGACTCGGCAATCGGGCCGGCAGCCTCGCCGGTGGTCTGAAACGACTCGTCGGGAGTCGTCGAAAAGCAGTTGAGGTTGAGACAGTCGTTCCAGTCGGCCCGCCCGATGAGCGGCAACCCGTGCGGACCGCGACGATCGAGCGTGTACTGGAACGAGCGGCGCAGGTGCTCCAGCAACGTCGCCGAGTTGTCGCGTTGGCCGTCGAAGGGGACCTCTTCGGCAAGAATGCCGTAGTCGCCGGTCTCCTTGACGTATTGGCTCGCCGCCAGAATCAGCCACAGCGGATCGTCGTTGAAACCGTCGCCGATTTCGGCGTTGCCCTGCTTGGTGAGCGGCTGATATTGGTGGTACGCGCTGCCATCGGGCAGTTGGGTCGCGGCGACGTCGAGGATCCGCGCGCGTGCTCGCCGGGGGACCATGTGGACGACGCCGAGCAGATCCTGACTGCAATCGCGAAACCCCATGCCGCGGCCGATGCCCGACTCGTAGTAGGACGCGCTGCGCGACAAATTGAAGGCGACCAGACACTGATACGCATTCCAAACGTTCACGGTCCGATCGAGGCGCGGGTCGGAGCTGGTCAGTTGGTACTGGCCCAGAAGTGCGCTCCAATGTTCGCGCAGTTCCGCCATGGCCGCATCCACCTGCCCCGTCGTCGCGAAGGCGTCGATCGTCTCGGCGGCGCGAACCTTGTTGATCACCCCTGGCGCCTGCCATTTCTCGCCCTCGGGGTTCTCGGCGTAGCCCAGCACAAAGACGTAAGTCTGCGAGCCGCCGGGCGGCAACTCAACGTCCAGGGCGTGCGATGCAATTGGCGCCCCGCCGCTGGCCAACGATTGCCGCGACCGTCCGGCGACCACCGCCGCGGGGGCCTCCAGCCCGTTGTACATGCCGACGAAATCGTCGCGCTGCGTGTCAACCCCGGCAACCGGCTGATTGACGTGGTAGTACGCAAAGTGGTTGCGGCGTTCTCGGTACTCGGTCTTGTGATAAATCGTGCTGCCCACGACTTCCACTTCTCCGGTGCTCAGATTGCGCTGGAAGTTAGTCATGTCGTCCAGCGCATTCCATAGGCAGAACTCCACGTAAGAAAACAGTTTCAGTCGGCGCGGAACGTCGCTGCGGTTGGTCAGCGTCACGCGGTGAACTTCTGCGTTGTGGCCCAACGGGACCAAGGCCAGCAACTCGGACTCAATCCCCCGGCGGCGGCTGGCGATTGTCGTGTAGCCCATCCCGTGGCGGCACTCGAACTGCTCGACCGCGCGTCGCACGGGCATGTACGACAGGGACCAAAAATCGCCGTCCGCTTCGTCGCGCAGGTAGAAGTAGCGACCGTTGCCGTCGGCCGGAATGTTGTTGTACCGGTAGCGCAGCACGCGTCGCAGGCGGGCGTCGCGGTAGAAGCAGTATCCCCCGCCCGTCTGCGACATCAGGCCAAAAAACTCTTCGCAGCCCAAGTAGTTGATCCACGGGCTAGGCGTCTCGGGGGTGCAGATCACGAACTCGCGCTGCTGATCGTCGAATGTACCGTATTGCATAATACCCGCTTCTCGAATTACGACCGCACCGGCTCGATACGGCCGCGGGAGTCGGCGCCGACTTCCCCGGCGTCGTCTGCAGCGAGCAGCCGGTCGTACCACGAGACCTTCAAAACAAAGCTGGTCAAAAGAATCACCGCGGCCGTGACGGCCGCCGCCCGCCAGTCGCGAATCACGATGTAAATCGGCAACACAACGAAGGCGGTTTGCCAAACGACCCCCACCAGCACGTTAAACATGTCGCGCACAAAGTTGCGATTGGGTTGAAAGGCGCCGTTGCGACGCCGAGCAGTTTCGACCACCGGTCGCCACCAACCCCATGGCCGGGTGCGGACGTAAAAGTCGTGCAGTTCGTCCATTGCCTGCGGCGCGGTCGCCAGGCTGCCCGCCACGGAGCCGCACGCCGAGACCGCCAACAGGATGGGGAACGACATCATGGGGTCCTCGCCCCCCAACACGACCAGCAGGACGATCGCTCCGCCAATGCCCGTGATCATGCCGGCAAAGTAGCCGTAGCCGTTGAGCCGCCACCAATGCCACTTGAGAATGTTCGGCGCAGCGTACCCGCCCCAGAGCGCCGCGGTGATCCACTTGGTGGCCTGGTCGACCGAGGGCGTCAAGTAGCCGGCGCCGCAGCCCACCACCACTACCGCCACGGACGCAACATAGCTTGCCTTGACGAACTCGCGTTGCGACGCGCCGGGTCGCAGGTATTGCTTGTAGACGTCGTTCACCAGATAGGCGGCCGCAGCGTTCACCGTCCCGGCGAACGTCGACATAAACGCCGCCAACAGCCCCGCGATGAGCAAACCCGTGAGGCCGGTCGGCACGAAGTCGCGAATTACCAGCGGCAGGATCTTTTCCAGGTCGACCCCCGCGCCAGTGGTCGCCTCGGAGCCCAACATGGTCAACGCCAGCACGGCAATCCCGGCGATCATGAAGTACCGCGGGGCGAACAGCACGACGGTCACCAGCCCGCTCATCAGCGAGGCTTCGCGCGGGTTCCTTGCGGCCAGGATCCGTTGCATGTCGTAGTTGGGGGCCGGGCCGGCGGCGCTCACCAGCACCCCTTTGAACACCATCATCATGAAGAACGCGCCGAACATCGTCAGGCCGTCCTTGTCGATCTGATGCATGGCCGCTGGCATGATGTGCGACCAATCGAGGTCGAGTCGCCAGCCAAAGCTGAGGTCCGACCACCCGGCGGGGACCGCCGCGTCGAGCATCTCCGGCGAGACCTGCCACATGGCGATCGCGCCCAACGCCAGGCTGCAGACGATCATAATCGCAAACTGAATCAGGTCGGTGACGACGACGCTAAACAGGCCGCCCACGACCGTGTACAGCGTGGTCACCGCCACGACGATGACCGCGTAGGTGTTGGGCGAGAACGTGTCGGGCAGAAACACCTCGGCAAACTTGGCAATCCCGACGAACGCGTAGGCGGTAAAGCCGATGACGCTCGCCATGGCGAACAGCACGACGCTGATTCGCGAGATCTCGGCGCCCCGGTCGTTGCCGAAGCGCAGCGTGATCCACTCGGCGCCGGTCATCACCCCCGAGCGCCGCAACCACGCCGAGAGATAGACCATGAGAAAAATCTGATTGAACACCGGCCACTGCCACGGCAGAAAGACGCTCTTCACGCCGTAGACGAACAGCAGCGACACCAGCCACATCGTCCCCGAAATGTCGAACATCGACGCCGCGTTCGACATGCTCAAGACCCACCACGGCATGGCG
The DNA here is from genome assembly GCA_020427145.1 of Planctomycetales bacterium. Taxonomy (GTDB): domain Bacteria; phylum Planctomycetota; class Planctomycetia; order Pirellulales; family Lacipirellulaceae. The sequence goes on from JAGQOU010000177.1 coordinate 6,026, forward strand.
TTGCCACCGAGGAAGTAGCTGTCCATACCGGACCGTGCGCGCCGCTCAACGAGAAACCCCACGCATACCATGCCAAGCAGGTAGGCGATGAGGATGGCGATGTCGAGGGGATGCAGGTCCATATCGAGACGGCAACGAGGCCTCAGCCGTTCCGCGAGTCGCTTTCGCTTTCGGTTGACTGTGTTGGTGGTTCGGTCGGGGGCGGCAGCGGCGCCGTGTCGGCGGCGAACGACGCCGGTTCGACAAACGGGGCCAGTGCGTAAATCAACGCGCCGTTCCAGTTGATGGCGATCTCATTCGTTCGGTAATCCGCCTGCTCGTCGCGCCAATCGGTTCCGGCGGGCCAGGGGCCGCCGACCAAATAGCCGGGCCACGGCGCCGCGACGTCGTCGCCGCCGGAACGCCGGTCGTGCGGAAACCGTGGCGGTTTGGCTCCGACCCCGGTGACGAACGAACGGCCGTACGGATTGCGGCCAAAGAGGTAGGCGAGCGTGCCCTGGGCCGTCGCCTGATACGTTCCGTCGCCTGTGAGTCGATGCGCCAGCTGCAATGTCATGGTCTGCCGGGCCAGCGTGCCGTTGCAGCCCCAGTAGTAGCGATCGCCGAGCGTGCGATCGTACGGGTGACGCTGCGACCTTTGCACGAGTCGATCGGCCGAAGCGATTAACTCGCGTTGCAGCGAATCGACAAGGTGCGGATCGCGGTCCGCGCGATCGCTCGTCAGATACGCGTAGACGCCCAGGTTGGCCAGATCACCCCAGTCCCAATCGTCAGCGACAGCCCGCCGTGAATGCTGCAGACGATGCTGCAGCGCCTGCAAGCTCCGCGGGTCGCCGGTGGCCGCCCACAATTCGGCGTCGGCCCACAGCCGGTCGTCGCCGTCGGGCGCGTCATAGCCCCCCGTGTGAAACGCCGACTGGTCCGGTCGATGGTCATTGGGGTGGTCCTGCAGCCAGCGGTCGCTCAGCCTCGCCGCAGCGAGACAGCGATCGGCGAATGCCGCGTCGTACGGCCGGTAGACTCGACTCGCCAAGGCCGCCACGGCCACCAGGTCGGCGGTGGCGGCGCTGCCCCAGGGCGCGTAGTACCGCGGCTCTGTTTCCTCCTCAGGCATCACGAACCCGCCGAACTGCAGCGTCGAGAGTTTGTGATAGACGCGCCCATCGGCAGCCTGCATCTTCAGTAGCCAGTCGATCTCCCACTTCGCCTCTTCGAGAACGTCGGGCAAATCGGGCTGGCCGTCCGGCAAATGCAGCTCCAGCGTTGTCAGGCGATCTTCAAACTGCAGCCACGCGTGCAGCATCATGCCCACGGTGAAGGCGCCATTGACGACGTACTTGTTGTAGTCGCCCGCATCATGCCACCCGCCCGCGCCGTCGAGCCGCGCGCCAGCCCGGGACGGATCGACATAGTCGAGCAAACCGTCGCCCAGATGGCAGGCCGCATGGTGAAACTCTTCGCCGGTGGAATCGTCGCGCACCGCGACGCCGCAGCGCCACAAGGTCATGCCCCTCATCGCGGCGAAGAAGGGGCGATTGTAGACGCCGACCGAGACCGAGAACGGCGCCGACCGGCCAACGTCGTCCACGACGAATCGATACAGCCCCGGCTCGGTGAGCTCAGAAAAGTCGGCCCGCCACAGCGGTTGCCCGTTTGCGGGGGTCGCATCCGCCGGATGCACCTCGCCCTGCATCGCGATCTGGCCCGTCCGGCAGTTCTCGATGGCATAGCGCTGACATGCGGCAGCGATCAACGCCGTCTTGGCGGCGTCGGGAAGATAGCCGACCGAATTCAAGCGGATCACGGCTGCGGGCTCGTTCGCAGCGGGGGCGCCTGAGACCGGTGTTCCCAGCACGAGCAAAGCCATTGTCACAGCCCAACGCAGCGTTGGCAGGCGATCAGCACCGCGAGTTATGCTGCGAGTCATGGCCGTGCGCCGAATGCAAGTGCAATGTCCGTCGTGACTGATCCTCCATCAATTATCAACAGCGGACCGAGCTTACGAAACACCTTCATGGATGGTTTTCCAACAGTATTTGCGGCGTCTGTCGATGCGTTCTGTTTGTCGGCGCCAGGCCCTGCGCGCGGTGGGTCGATTCGAGGAGGTTCAAAACACTTGCCAGGTCAGCTTGATTACCAAGTGAGCCTGATTGACGAGGCTCTCGTGAGTGGCGTCGCCGTGCGCACCGCCAGCGGCCCAATCATCGACCAAGGCCGTGAATCAAGGAACGTCGTCAACTCCAACCTCTGTGCGGGTCAATTGACGCCGCTCAAGTCAATCACTTCGTACTGCCCCGCCTCTCCCCCCTTGGTGCCCAGGCTGTTGAACACGTCGATGGGCACGTCGTAGCTCACCGAGTGGACGGACCCGTCGGCGTACACGCAATTGAAGCCCGCCGCATGGGCCGAGCCGAACATGTAGGTTTGGTTGAAGAGCGAGCTGTTGGTCGTGCAGAGCGTCCGCCAGACGCCGTCGCTCAGCGGCTGGGCCATCGTGGACCGCATCGTGTCGGGATCCCAGCCGTCGAGCCACCCGCGGTCGTCAGAGGGGTCGTTGCCGTGCCCGTCGTAGTGATCCTGAAAGACGTACTTCTCGCCGATCATCAGGGTGCGGGACGTGCCGTCGGTGATTTGGGCCATTTTCGTAGGATTCGGTACGCCGCTGAGAAATGCGCCCGGAGCGGGGTTCGGTCCGCAGGTGGCGGGGTCAACGCCGTCGCGTTTCCAGGGCGACCGGACAATCACCCCGTCATAGACGCCGTTATTTTGGCCCCAGCCGTATCCCGTGCCGTTAGGACTCCAAAATGAACTTTCCACCCGTTTGCAGTTCTCAAAATCGCGACTGGCGCTGTACAACGTCGCGGAATTGCTGGCTCCCAGCGTCGCCGGCTGAGCCCCGGCGTAGTCCATCAGATAACTGGGGCCCCAAAAGCTGTCATGGAGCGTGGGGCCGCGACGCGACGGACAGTTGTACAGCGGCACCGGCGTGCTCTGCACGATATCGGTGTTGCCAATGTCGTGCAAAGCCCCCTGTTCCAGATAGGGAAGGATCTGGAAAGCCCAACTCAAGCCTTGCTTCTTGCCGACCCAAGCCTTGCCGTTGTTGGCATAGCATTCGACGCGATCTCCATAACTGGCCCCGCCCGTCGGAAACTCATGCTGGGCGCTCTCGTAGTTGAGGACTGACAATCCCATGTTCTTGAGATTGTTCTTGCACTGAGCGCGCCGGGCCGCTTCGCGGGCCGCCTGGATCGCCGGTAGCAGCAGTCCCACCAAGACCCCGATGATGG
>JAGQOU010000178.1 GCA_020427145.1 Planctomycetales bacterium
GTCCGCGGCGGCGATGGCGCTGGCGGACGACGTTGACGCGGCGAAGTCGCTCTACCAGCTGGCCCAGGCCAAGCCCGGCGTCGCGATGTCCGTGCCGGTCCGATCGCCGTACTACTACGGCGAATCGAGCTATTTTGACGATCTCGAGTGGGCTGCGGTCGAGTTGTACCGCGCCACGCGCGACCGGCAGTATCTCGACGAGGCGATCCAGTACGCCGACTCCGCGGGCGACAACCCGTGGATGGGCGCCGACCGGCACGGCCACTACGAGTTCTTCCCGTACGTCAATCTGGCGCACTGGCGGCTCTACCCGTGGGTCGATGCCGCAACGCAGACCCGTCTGGCCGGTTACTACCGCGCGGGGCTCGAACGGATTCGCCAGCGGGCGGAGCAGAACCCGTATCGACTGGGGACGCCGATGGTGTGGTGCTCGACCAACGACGTCGTCGCCCTGGCGACGCAGGCCGCGCTCTACGAGCGCATGACCGGCGATACGCGCTACCGCCAACTCGCCGCGGAGGCCCGCGACTGGATCTTCGGCCGCAATCCGTGGGGCGTGTCGTTGGTGATCGGCGTGCCCGAGCACGGCCGCCACGCCAGCCGGCCGCATCATCTGTTCGACAAGCTTGCGAATCACTTGCCGGTTGGCGGACTGGTCGACGGGCCCGTCTCCAAGGAGATCAACGACAGCCTCACGTTCGAGCCGTTCACCGACCCGGAGCTGGAGCACTTTCAATCGGACGTGGCGGTCTACCATGACCAGTTCGCCGACTTTTCGACGAACGAACCGATCATCGACGGCACCGTGTCGCTGTTGCTGCTGCTGGAGGTCTGGCAGGCCGAACCGCCGCTGGTGCGCGAGCCGCAGGGGGCGATCATTCGCGGCGACGCGTCGCGCAAGCAGCTGGCGCTCGTACTGACCGGCGACGCGCATGCCAACAGCGCCGGTGCGATTCTCGACACGCTCAAAGAGCGCGCCCTCCCCGCCGGTTTTTTTCTGACGGGCAATTTTATTCGCAACCCCCAGTTCAGGCCGGCCATTGCGCGGATGCTCGCCGAGGGCCACTACGTGGGACCGCATTCCGACGCGCACCCGCTCTACTGCGACTGGACGGATCGCGACCGGAGTCTGCTCACCCGGGAGCAGTTCGCCGCCGATCTGCAGGCGAACTTGGCCGCCCTCGACGCGGTCGGCGCGCTGGCCCCGCGCGAGCGGCCGCTGCTGATTCCGCCCTACGAGTGGTACAACCGCGAGCAGGTCGCTTGGTGCGAGGAGTTGGGCGTGACGCTGATCAATTTCACGCCTGGCAGCGGCGCGAACCGCGATTACGCGCCCGAGGGCGACCGGGCGTTCGTCCCGTCGGACCAGCTGCGCGAGGACATTCTCGCCTACGAACAAACCGCCGCGCACGGGCTCAACGGCTTTATTCTCTTGTTGCACGTCGGCGCCGAGCGCCAGGACCTGTTCCACCCGCAACTGGGGCCGTTGTGCGACGAGCTGCAGCGGCGCGGCTACGAATTCGTTCGCATCGATCGGCTGCTGGGCGGCGACCCGTAGAACGAATCCACGCCGAGCGCAACCGCTCGGCGGCGATGCTCAGCGGCGCGACCCGCGCCAGCTCCCTGTTCGCCCTCCTTTTCCCCACCGCCCCTCGCGATGGCCATGCCTGCCGACCCCGACCTGATACTTTCCGTTCCCCCGCACATGTGCGCGGCGCTGGCGGCGTGCGAGCCGAGTGTGGCCGCGCGGGCGTTTGCGGTGTTCGATCCGCCGGCGTCGCAGTTGGGCTCCGGGGGCGGTACGGCGCACGCGCTGCACCAGGCGTGGCGGCACAGCGGGGCGGACCGCTTTGAGACCTGGCTGAACGCCCAGCGGCGGATCCTGGTGCACGGTGGCGGCGAGAGTCGCCGGCTGCCCGCCTACGCCCCGACCGGCAAGCTGTTTCTGCCGATGCCCGCGCTGCGGTGGGCCCGTGGGCAACGCCTGGGGCAAACGCTGCTGGATCTCAACGAGCCCTTTCTGCGGCAGACGCTCGAAGGCGGCGGCGCGCAGACGCGGTTGCTGGTGTCCAGCGGCGTCGTGTTGCTGCGCAGCTACGCGCCGCTGCCCCCCCTGCCCGACGCCGACGTGGTGATCCTGGGGATGTGGACGTCGCCCGAGGAGGCGCAGCGGTACGGCGTGCTGTTTGTCGATCCGCACCAGCCGCAGCAGCTGATCACGTTTCTGCAGAAGCCGACCCCCGACGAGATCCGCGAGCGGTCGCGCGACGCGGCGTTCCTGATCGACGTGGGGGCGTGGCTGCTGAGCGAGCGGGCCGTCGGCTGCCTGCTGGCCAAGTGCGGCTGGGACCCGCGGCGCCAGGCGTTCGCCAGCGGCGCTGGGCCCGCCGCGTACGACCTGTACGGCCAATGGGCGCTCAGCCTCGGTACGCAGCCCGCCGCCGCGGACCCCGACATCGCCGCGCTCACGGTGGCCGTCGTCCCCGTGCGCGACGGGCAGTTCTATCACTTCGGCGCCACGGCCGATCTCATCGAATCGGCCTATCAGCTGCAAAACCTCGTGCGCGACCAGACCTCCCTCGGCGAGGTCTCGTCGTTGGCGCAGCCGCGGCAGTTCATCCAGGACTCGCAGTTCGGCGCGCCGGTCCGCCTGGAAAAGAATCATTCGCTGTGGGTCGAGAATAGCTTCGTCCCCGCCACGTGGACGCTCGCGTCGCGGCATGCGATCACCGGCGTCCCGGCCAACGACTGGCGGCTCGATCTGCCCGCGGGAACGTGTCTCGACTTCGTGCCGCTGGAGGAGGACCGCTGGGGCGTCCGCGGCTACGGCTACGCCGATGCGTTCCGCGGCGCGGCGGGCGACCCGGCGACGCTGTGGTTCGAGCGCCCGGCGCGCGAGTGGTTTCGGCGGCGCGGCATTGCGTGGGACGACGCCGGTCTCGACCCCGCGCAGGATTTGCAGCTCGCGCCGTTGTTTCCCGTGCTGTCGCACAGCGAGCTGACCGCGGAGTTCGTGGCGTGGTTGATCGCCCCGCAGCCGGCGGCGGACGCGGCGTACCGCGCTGCTTGGCTCGCGGCGCGGCGCTGCTCGGCCCGCGAGCTGGCCCAAGCGGCCAATCTCCAGCGACTCGCCGCACAGCGGCTCGCCCTGCGCCGCCAGGTGCTGCCGACCATGATCGGCCACGGGGCGAAGAGCGTGTTCTACAAGCTCGATCTGGCCGACACAGCCCAGGTGCTCGCCGCGTCCGACGCCCCCCTGCCGGCCGACCTTCCCCTCAGCGGCGACGTGCTGCAGGCGGTTCATCACCAGATGTTTCAGGCCGAGGTGCTTCGTCTGCGCGACGATCCGGCCTGGCGGGACGTCGAGGCGGGCTCCTTCGAGCTGCTTCGCGACGCGATCGTGCAGCCGTATCGCGACGAGCCGGTGCGGCCCGAGTTTCGCCTGGCCGACGATCAGATCGTGTGGGCTCGCAGTCCCGTGCGGATCGACTTGGCCGGCGGGTGGACCGACACGCCCCCCTATTGCCTGCAGCACGGGGGAAGCGTGGTGAATATCGCGCTGGAACTCAACGGCCAGGCGCCGATTCAGGCGTTCGCCCGGCGGTGCGCCGAGCGGACCGTGACGATTCGCTCGATCGACCTGGGGCTCAGCGAGACGCTCCGGACGTACGACGACGTGGGGGGCTATCGCGGCCTCGGCAGCGGGTTTGCCGTGGCCAAGGCGGCGCTGGCCTTGTGCGGGTTTCACCCCCAGTTCAACGGCGGCCGGTTTGCCACGCTCGCCGAGCAACTCGCACAGTTCGGCGGCGGCGTCGATCTGTCGATGCTGTCGGCCGTGCCCAAAGGCTCCGGGCTGGGCGCCAGTAGCATCCTGTCGGCCACCGTGCTGGGGGCGCTCAGCGATCTGTGCAACCTGGGGTGGGACGCGCAGGACATCGCCGCGCGGGTCAGCGCCGTCGAGCAGATGCTTGGCAGCGGCGGCGGCTGGCAGGACCAGTTCGGCGGCCTGCTGCCGGGCGCCAAGCACCTCGAGAGCCAACCGGGCTTGAGCCAACGGACCGTCGTACGGCATCTGCCGGCCGAGTTCTTCGCGTCGCCGGAGCACCAATCGCGGGCCCTGCTGTACTACACCGGCATCACGCGGGTCGCCCACGACGTGCTGCGCGAGATCGTGCGGGGGATGTTTCTCAATGAGCAGGGGCGGCTGGCGACGCTGGCGGCGATCGGCCGCAACAGCCGCGACTGTTTCGACGCGATCCAGCTGGGCGACCTGCCCGGGTACGCCGCGGCGATCGACCGCAGTTGGCGGCTCAATCAGCAGCTCGACAGCGGCACCAACCCGCCAGAGGTGGCGGCGCTGGTCGCGCGGATCGCCCCCCGGGCTGCGGCGCTCAAGCTGGCCGGCGCCGGCGGGGGCGGCTTTTTGTACGTGCTGTGCCACGACGCGGACGCGGCGCTCGCCTTGCGACGCGAGTTGGCAGCCGACCCGCCCAATCCGCGCGCCCGGTTCTTCGACATGACCGCCTCGCCGGCGGGCCTGCGCGTGACGCGGAGTTGACGTTCTCCAATGGACCGCCCAATCCGCCCAGCGGCACCGCCGCAGGTCGCCCCCCTTGGGCCAGTTGTGCAGGCTGGGAGGGCTGGGCGGGAGGCGGTCGTCCCGCACCCTGCCGCGGCTGCGGTTTTTCGGGCATTAGGTTGGCAGATCGCCCGGGGCAGGGTTAACTTGGAGGTTCTGTCGTGCTCCGTCACCGAGCGTTCGGGACGGTTCGGACCGTGTCGGCACGCGCCTCCCTGGACGGAATCCGACAGATCACGTCCGCCGCCCGAGTATGCCCTAAACTTGGGGGACGCGGGCGGTCGACGCCCTCCCCCAACTCGCAACCGGTTGTCCCACGCAATCGCAGAACGACCCGTTGCGGGGTCCATTTGATCCAAAACCACTTCGGATTAATCCAAGACCGCTTCGGAGTTGAAATCGGGGCCGTGCACCGACGTGGACGGAGTCTGCGCCAACCGAGCCGCCCCCCCGCCAGACGCATCCCCGGACAAACGCCTCTCCCGACGTCGCGCCCCAAACTGGCCAACCTTGCTGCTGCCACAAAAAGACAAACCGTCGATGACCCCGCCCGGAGCAGCCCAGCTGGCCGGCACGATTGAATACCAGGTGGGCGAGGGCAAATTCATCGCGACGACGCGCAGCGAAGCACAGTGCGATCGCCGCGGACACCCGGCGCACTGTCAGGGGGGCTCGCCGTCGTGAACGCTCATGAGCTTGTTCTCGAACCGGGCCGGTCCGAAAAGAATTACTGGCGCGACCTGTGGCGCTACCGCGAGTTGTTTCAGGTGCTCGCCCGGCGCGACGTTTCGGTGCGTTACAAGCAAACGGTCATCGGCGTCGCGTGGGCCGTCATCCGGCCATTTCTGACGATGCTCGTATTCACCGTCGTGTTCGGGAAAGTGGCCAAACTTCCCAGCGAAGGCGCGGCGCCCTACGCACTGATGGTCTTTGCCGGCATGTTGCCGTGGACGTTCTTTTCCACGGCGCTCAGCGACGCGTCGAACAGCCTGGTCGCCAACGCCAATCTCATCAGCAAGGTTTACTTTCCGCGGCTGATCGTCCCGACGGCCACGGTGGTCGTGGCGCTGGTCGATTTTCTTATCAGCTTTGCGATTCTGGTGCTGATGATGGCGTGGTACCGGTTTGCGCCCGACTGGAAGATCGTTTTCCTGCCGCTGTTGGTCCTGCTGGCGTTTCTCGCGAGCCTCGGCCCCAGCCTGTGGATCACGGCTCTCAACGTCAAGTACCGCGACTTTCGCTACGTGATACCGTTCATCGTGCAGTTGGGCCTGTATGTTTCGCCGGTGGGGTTCTCCAGCAGCGTCATCCCGCCGCAGTGGCGGCTGTTGTACTCGCTCAACCCGGTGGTCGGCGTGATCGACGGTTTCCGCTGGTGCATCCTGGGCGAGAGCGCGATGTACTGGCCCGGCTTCGCCGCCAGTTTGAGCGTCACGGCGTTCTTCTTGTGGTTTGGGATTCGTCAGTTCCGCAAGATGGAGAGGAGCTTCGCGGATCTCATCTAGAGGTTCGCCGCCTAGCCCCATGAGCCGCCCCATCATCAGCGTCGAAGGCCTCGGCAAGAGCTACCTCGTCGGTCACGAAACGGCGCACCGCGAGCGGTACACCGCCCTGCGCGACGTGGTCGGCCGCCACGTGCGCAACTTTGGCCGCAAAGCGCTCGACATGATGCGCGGCCGGCAGATTATTCAGGGGGACGACGTCGAGGAGTTCTGGGCCCTGCGGGACGTGTCGTTCGAGGTGAACGAAGGCGAGGTGGTCGGCATCATCGGCCGCAACGGGGCCGGCAAGAGCACGCTGCTGAAGATCCTCAGCCGCATCACCGAACCGACGACCGGCCGGGTCACCCTCCGCGGCCGCGTGGCCAGCTTGCTGGAGGTTGGCACGGGGTTTCACCCGGAGCTGACCGGCCGGGAGAATATTTTTCTCAACGGCGCGATCCTGGGGATGACCCGCGGGGAGATCAAGCGCAAGTTCGACGAGATCGTGGGGTTTGCCGAAGTGGAGCGGTTCCTCGACACGCCGGTCAAGCGATATTCGAGCGGCATGTACGTGCGGCTGGCGTTTGCGGTGGCGGCCCACCTGGAGCCGGAGATCCTGGTGGTCGACGAAGTGCTGGCGGTGGGCGACGCGCAGTTTCAGAAGAAGTGCCTCGGCAAGATGCAGGACGTCGCCCAAGGTGGGCGGACGGTGCTGTTCGTCAGCCACAACATGGCGGCGGTGTCCACGCTGTGCTCGCGAGCGCTTGTGCTTGTACGCGGACGGCTTGAACAAAGTTGTGATACATCCACGGCGATCGCGTCCTTTTTGGAAAGTCTGAAACAAGATGCTCAGAATGACCTTGCGAGCCGCAGCGATATCAAGGGCACCCGTGCTTTCGAACTCGAGCGCATAGTTTGCCTGTCTGCGGACGGCGCCGAGGGGGCTGTCGCGTCGGGCGAAGAAGCGCGGATTCGTATTTCCTATCGCCGATCGGACCATTTTGACAGCGCCGCCAATCTGATCCTTGCCATTCGAGACAGCTTTGGCAGGCCCGTCGCTGCGATGAATACGCGGTTTACGAGCGCCCTGGTCGATCTGCCTCGGGAGGGCGTCATCGAGTGCGTCACACCCTCGCTCCCCTTGGTTGCCGGCTTCTACTCAATCGACGCCTACGTCTACCTCAAGGGGACGCATTCAAGCGGCGGCGATTTGGCGTTTCATCTCGCTGACGCCGCGCAAATCCACGTACTCCCCAGCGACAAGGTTCCCGCATCGCGTCTTCAGGACGCTGCCAACGCCGGCGTCATGGCCCTTGATCAGATTTGGACTCAGGCCGACAAGGCAGCCTGTGTTTCGTAAATCCGTCGAATTTTCGCTTCGCGTGGCGGCGTCGGCGGCATGGCGGACCTCGAAACGTCTGCGCAGCAGGAGAGACTTTGTCGCTCAGCGAGGACAAGCTGCCGCGAATCGAAAAAATCCCAACGCGGTCTATATCTGGATTCCCAAGACCGCCGGCACCTCGCTCAATTGCATTCTAACGGCGTGCGGCGGGCAGACATTGCTTTGCGTCGACGACGTCAAACGCCATTTCGCAAATCGCGGTATTGTCACTTTCGGGCACCTCTCTCTCATGGACCTGAACCGGGACCACCTGGTGTCGGACGCCTTTATGGAAACGTCCTGGAAATTTGCCTACGTGCGAAATCCCTTTGATCGAGCCGTCTCGCTCTTCGAGTATCTCCGTCGCGTGGGAACGCTGCCGATGGCGACGACCTTTTCGATCTTCTGTCACTATCTTCGCGACGAAGCCTACGACGCCATCGGCCTCTACAACCATCGGGGGCTGAACCAGTTGAATCCGCAAGTTGCGTGGATGACCGGCGACGACGGCGCCATCCTGGCGGATTTTGTCGGGCGTTTTGAGTCGTTCGAGGCGGACTCGCGCACAGTTTTTGAGAAACTTGGCGTCCCGGATTCGATGCAACGCATTGAACGAACGAACGCCACCGAGCGTTCGCACATTGGTTCCTACTACGGCGACGCCGAGGTCGAGATCATCCAGCGTGCGTACCGCAGTGACTTTGAATCATTTCATTACAGTTTGACGCCGTATTGGTAGGGGGTGCATCGATGTCGCCGTGCGTGGATGAACTTTCAGAGGTCGACTACGATCATTCGCAAAATGCGCATACGGAAGCCGGGGCGATTGCGGGCTGGTCCCGGTTTGCCGAAGCGCGTCACATCGAGAGCGTTCTCGACGTTGGTTGCGGTCGCGGCATGTGGCTCAGTGCCGTTACCCAAGCAGGCGTCACGGACGTTTGCGGCGTCGACGGTGTTGAGGAGACGGCTGAGACGCTGTTGTTTCCTGTCGAACGGTTTCATCATCTCAATTTGACTCAGCCTTTCGACCTCGGTCGAACGTTCGACGCCTTGCTCTGCTTGGAAGTCGCCGAACATTTGCCTCAGAGTGCGGCCGACGTACTTGTCGGCTCGCTGTGTCGTCACGGGGATCTTGTCTTCTTTTCCGCCGCGGCGCCGGGACAGCGCGGACAGCACCACGTCAATTGCCAATGGCCGGAGTACTGGCAGGAGAAATTCAATTGCGAGGGCTTCGCATGCGACGATGCGAGCCGGTGGGCGATTTGGGACGACCAGCGCATCGAGCCGTGGTATCGGCAAAACTTGTTTGTCGCACAAAGGAACGCCTCAGCGGGGAGCGAGCCGCGGATCAAGTCGGCTGTTCACCCGGCGATGTTGCCGCACATGACAACGGATCGGCGAGCGGAAATCCGCTCGGAAATCGAAAACGGGGCCATGCCCGTCGCGTGGTATCTCAAAACTCCCGTTCGCGCGGCGATCGCCAAGGTGCGCCGACGGATCGGAGCGTAAATTGCAGCCCGCAGCATCAGTCATCATTTGCACGCACAATCCTCGACCCGAGTTTCTGTCGAGGACGGTCGAAGCGCTGCAGCGGCAGACGCTGCCGAGCGATGCGTGGGAGTTTCTCCTTGTCGACAACGGCAGCAGTCCGCCTGTCGCCGAAATGGCAGCGGGCCAAGAGGGATTGGTTGCGTGGCATCCCCGGGGCCGCATCGTTGAAGAGCCGGAATTGGGGCTGACGCAGGCCCGGCTGCGCGGGATCGCCGAGTCGACTGCCGAACTGATCGTCTTCGTCGACGACGACAATCTGCTGGCCCCTGATTATTTGGAGGTCGCCGCGCGCATTCGCCGCGAGCACCCCAATCTGGCCGCCTTCGGGGCGTCGATCTTGCCAGAGTACGAGCAAGAGCCGCCGCCGTGGTTTCATCAGTTTCGGCAGATGGTCGCCGTTCGCAAGGTCTCGCAGGATCGTTGGTCAAACAACCCCGATGATTTTTCGAGCACGCCGCTTGGCGCCGGCATGGTCATCACGCGAGATCTGGCAAAGCACTATGCGGCGGATGCTCGCAACAATCCCTCAAAGCGGGCGTTGGGTCGGCGGGGCAAGCAACTCACCGGCGGCGAAGATATCGATATCGCCCTGACCGCTTGTGACATCGGCCAGGGCAAGGGCGTGTTCGCCGACCTGCGGCTCACGCACATTATTCCCGCCGCCCGGACTGAACTTTCCTACCTGCTCCGGTTGCAGGAAGCGACGGCGTTTTCGATTGCCGTGCGAAGGGCGATGCGGAACCCATCGTCGTACGGGGGGACGAACGAGCCGTCGCGGTGGCGATCAGTCGCGAGAAAGGGGCTTCAGTCGCTGCGGCGACTGGCGATGCCACGCATCGAGCGAGACATGCACGATGCCTGGAATAAGGGCATGGCGGCAGGCCAAACCTACGTGCGACAGCAGGCGGCCCAACGCATTGCCGCGGGCGAGCAGGTCCGATCGTGACTCACATCTGCTTTGTCGTCGATCATTTTCCGGTTCGCTCCGAAACGTTCATTCGCGAGCAAGTGATCGGGCTGAACCGCCGCGGGCATCGGGTCAGCGTGCTGGCGCGGGGGCCTGGGCCTGGCGTGACAGCCGACGAGGTCGGCGAGTTGGCGTCGCAAGGGGTCGAGATCGTCTCGGATTGCCGGCTCCAGGGCAATCGGTTTGGTCAAGCGAAGCAGCTCGCGTCGGTTGTGGTGCGATCGCCCTCCATGGCGCGGTGGCTCAAACCCTCGCGGCCGTGGCACGGTCGCGAGGCGTTTGACGCATATCTCCGCGTTGAATCCATAAGGTCGTTGCAGCCGGATGTCGTGCATATTCATTTTGGAAATCGCGCGAGGCCGCTCCAGCAGATTGGGTTGCCGTGCCCCGTTGTGGTTACCTGGCATGGTTACGACGCGAACGTCGTTCCTCGGATGAAAGGGCAAGACGTATACGAAGCGCTGTTCGCCGAACCTTGCGTTCATACCGCGTCATCGCGATTCCTATGCGATCGTTTGAGGCAGCTAGGCGCGCGGGAGGAAAAGACGCGCGTGATTCCCATGGGCGTCGACGTTCGTCTCTTTGAATTCCACCCGCGAGAGATCCATGCGAACGATCCGCTCAGGATCGTCTCGGTCGGACGGCTCGATGAGATGAAGGGGCACCAGTGGCTTATTCGCGCGGTTGCCGAGTTGCTCGACGAGGGCGAATCGATCAGCTTGCGAATCATCGGCGACGGACCCCTGCGATCCCAACTGGAAACCCAGATCAACAGCTGCGGCCGCGCGGCGGAGATCCGACTCTTGGGGCCGCAGCCCTCGGCGGTCGTGGCGGAGGAAATGCAATCGGCTCACTTGTTTGCGCTGACGGGCGTGGTGGCCGAGAATGGTCGCGTGGAGACGCAGGGCGTGGTGTTCGCCGAGGCGCAGGCCTGCGGGCTGCCGGTGATCGGCTCGGTCGTCGGCGGCGTTCCCGAGAGCATCGTCCACGGCGAAACGGGCCTGCTGTGCCCGCCCCGTGACGTGCCGGCCGTGAAGGACGCCATTCGGTCGTTTCGCGCGCCGGGTAAGATCGCCGCATTCGGCCGCCGCGGCCGCGAGTTCGTCGAGTCGCACTTTACGAACGACCTGATGCTCGACCGCCTGGAGACGGTGTATCGCTCGCTGCTGGCCGCGGAGGCGCCGGCCGAATAGCCATGGACGACCAAAGCAATATTCCGCCGACAGATCGCAGCCAAACGAACGGGCAAGCGACGACTCGTCAGGTCGAGCTTGCCGAGCGCTCGGGCGACGCTCTGCCGTTGGTCAGCGTGATCGTGCCATGCCACAACTCGGCCCGGTGGGTCGCGACGGCGGTGCAGTCGGCGTTGGATCAAACCCATCGTCCCGTCGAGGTGATCGTCGTCGATGACGGATCGACCGACGACAGCGTGGCCGTGCTCAAGTCGTTTGGCGATGCGATTCGCTGGGAGACGGGGCCCAATCGGGGCGCCTGCGCCGCCAGAAATCGCGGCATGGCACTCGCCCGGGGGGCCTATCTGCAGTTCTTGGACGCCGACGACCTGTTGTTCCCGACGAAGCTGGCCGCGCAGTTGGCGGCCATGGGCGACGACGAGAACGTTGCGGGGCTCTGCGAGTACGGGGTGTTTGTCGGCGACGCCGCCGACGCCGTGCCGCGACCGGGGCCGCAGTCGCCAGCGGGCGACCCGATCGATTGGTTGATCGACAAGTACTGCCGCGGCAAGATGACTCAAACCGCGTGCTGGCTGGTGTCGGCGCAGTTGGCCCAGCGGGCCGGGGCGTGGAACGAGTCGCTGCGAGTGAACCAAGACGGCGAGTACTTCAGCCGCGTGCTGTGCGCCGCCGCACGAGTCGCGCACGTGCCCGAGATGCTTGTCGCCTACCGTCGCGCGAACTCGGCGAGCATCTCGCGGTCGTTGTCCCGCGAGCGGTTGGAGTCGCAGCTGGCGTCGTATCGGCTGTGCGAGCAACAACTGCTCAGCAGAACCGATCGCCGTGCGGCGCGGGTTGGCATGGCGCGACAGTATTTCGGCCTGGCGTGCCTCGCCGCCGGGTCGTGCCCCGATTTGGCGGCAGCGGCGATTGAGAATATTCGAACACTGGGGGTCGGCGCCGCTGAGGCGTGTTTCACTTGGAAGCAACGGTTGATGGCGCGAACGGTCGGCTTGCCGACTACGGCTCGCTTGATCGCGAAGCGCCGCGACAGTTCGGGGGCGCTCGCCCCGTGACCGCGACTGACCCCGCCCGCCGGTTCGAGATGACGGTCGCGATCCCCACGGTCGGCCGGAGCGACGTGTTGGCCAACACGCTGCGCGACTTGGCGACGCAGCGCGGCGTGGCGTTTGAGGTGGTCATCGTCAACCAAGGCGACGACCCGCTGGACGCGGCGGCCGCCGTGGCCAAGGAGAGCGGGCTTGCCGTCCGTTGTTTTCATCAGCCGGAGCCCAACGCCAGTCTCGCGCGCAACGTCGCGTTGCGGGAGGCGTTGGCGGAGATCGTGCTGTTCTTGGACGACGACATGGCGCTGCCGAATGAGCAGTTCCTGGCGGCGCACTTGCGTTGCTACTGCGATTCTCGAGTGGCGGGGGTGGCCGGCCAGGTTCTGGGGCCCGGGGCCGCTGCTCGCACGCGGCCGTTGCACCGGTGGGCCTCGCATCCGCGAACCGGTTGGCTGTACACGCCCTCCGACTGGTGCGAGGCGCGCGAAACGCCCAACGGCATTTCCTGCAATCTCTCGGTGCGGCGCGATTGGGCCGTCGACGTCGGCGGCATGGACGCGCGCTTCGAGCGCGGCGCCCACCGCGAGGAGTCCGACTTTTGCCTGCGTTTGACCGCGAAGTACGGTCCGCTACGGTTCGAACCGCAGGCGTCGGCCGTACATCTTCACGTTCCCTCGGGGGGGTGTCGATCTTGGAACAACGATGCGCACGGCGTCGCCCAATCGCCCAACACTTACGCTGAGCATCATCTGACCGGCGAGTGGTATTTTCTGTGGCGCGGACTGCAGCTCGGCACGATCAAACTGCGAGATCTTCATCACTATCTGGCAGCGACGTTTCGCCGCCAGATTTGGAATCGTCCGAACGGTCGCCGCTGGCGTGGAATGGGGGCGGCAATCGTTGCTTCGACGCGAGGGCTTTTTTGCGCCGTCGCCGCGATCCGCAAAGGTCCCCGGTGTATCGGTTCGGTGGAGTCGACGTCCTACTCAAGGCAGTGGGCTCAACCGCCAAACGAGCCCGCCGCGCACGCCCTGAACTCACCTGACGTCATGCGGCAAGATTGCTAGAGCCAGGAACGACAGATTTTGGAATTGTTCACGATTCGTGAATTTTTAATCATCGCCGACGCGGCGCTGCGCGGTCTGTTCGGCCGCTGGCTTGCTGTCGCGCCGTTGGCAAGGCGTTGGCGATGAGAATTTGCTTCTACATCGAAGCCATTGCGGCGGCGTTCACGACGGGGACGCCGTATCGCGGTATGTTGAAGCGGCTTGCTGAGATGCGCTGCGACGACGAAATCGTGTTGACGGCGCTTCGCGGCAATGCCAACGCGGTAGCGCTGCAGCACGCCATCAATCTGCCGAATGTGCGACTGCGGCAAATCGGAGGGAGCCGGAGAATCTACAATCTGGCAACCATTATGAACGTGGGGCTGGCCCCCAAGATTGCTTGCGATGCCGCAGTGTACTTGACTTCCGATCTGGAGTACGTGGGGCGTCTCGACGCTCCGGTTGTGGCACACATCGCCGACTTGTCCTCGGTGCGCGACCCGCGACGTTCGACGATGAACGCGGTCGGGCGACGCATGCGAAGGGCGCAACTTGCCCGCTTGGCTGGCGACCCGACGCACCTCACGACCATCTCGCAGTTTACGAAGGACGACCTCGTTGATTGGGATGAGCGTTTTGCAGGTCGTATTACCGTGAGTCACAACGGCATCGACGACGTGTGGTTCAATGAGCCGACGGCGACGCGACGCGAGATTGCGACGCAATTGGGATTGCCCGAGCGGTACTTTATCTGGTGGGGCTTCGTCAGCGAGCGTAAGAACCTCAAGGGGTTGATGCATGCGTATGCGCTGGGCGTTCAGCGCCAGCGAATTGAGATGCCGGACTTCGTGCTCGCCGGGGGAGGCGGCCCGGGGCTGGACGAGGTTCTGGGCGTCGCTGAGCGATTTGGCGTTCGCGGGAGAGTGCATCACGTCGAGTGGCCCGCGCCAGAGACCCTCGCCGACATGGTCTCCGCGAGTTGCGGGCTTGTGTTTCCGTCGTTCTACGAAGGTTTCGGCCTGCCCGTGATCGAGGCGATGGCGCGAGATCGCCCCGTGGTTGCCGCTGATATTCCGGCGCTCCGCGAGATCGCGGGAGGCCACGGGATCTTGGTCGATCCCGAGGAGCCCGAAGCGATTCTCACGGGCATCGAGAAACTGCTTGAGGCGCCCGAGCACTGTGAACAGCGCCTTCGCTGGGCCTCGCAATTCACGCATCGGGCCAATGCGCAACGCTATAGTGACTTGATCGATCGTCTCGTAGGACGACTCTCCCCCGCAACGCCACAGCTCGGTTCAGCACAATAGCATGAGCAAACTGGTACTGCTGGCGCAGATTGTGAACATGGCGTTCTTCCTGACGTCCATGTACGCCGTGGTTGCGCGGAAGGCGCGATTGCTGATTTCGCTGCTGATCTGGGGGATGGCGTTTGGGAATTTCTGCGCGTATGCCGGAGGGCTCCTCTGGGTGCCGGTCAAAATCGTGCTGATCGGAGTGTCTCTGTACTGCCTTGTCTGGTCGTCAACCTTCGCGCGCGATCTCAAAAGGTTTGTGCCGATCTTCACGGGCGCGGCGGTCATTCTGTTATTCAGCCTGACGGCAATGTTCTTGTTGCCGCCCGAGGTGAGCGTAGCGGCGTCAGGGGGCCAGGCGTTTCGGCCGATCTTGCACACGTACCATTACCTGTCCTACTTGGCCGTGTTGCCCGTTTGTCTGGCGGCATTCCCCAATGCGCGAAGCATCGCGCTGTTCCTCAATCAGTATCTCCTCGCTTGTGCCTTCTCGTCAGTTGTCGCCCTGGGGCAGTTGGCCGCCTACGCGTTGGGTCTCCCCTTCCTGCCGATCTTGCGCATAGGCGGGCGTACGAGTACCGTTGCCGCATTCTCCTCGGATGCGGGGAGCAAGGTGCTGCGCCTATACGCGTTGGCCGGAGAGCCAAAGCAGCTTGCCATTTTGCTTTGCCCTGCCGTGTTGGCCTGTATTGTGTTGGCTGCGACTGGCACGCCTGCTGAACGCAAGCGAATGCGACTGCTGCTCGTGCTGATCGCCCCCGTGTTTCTGATGACGTTTTCGACGGGCGCCGTCTTCGCCGCGCTGATCGCCGTGGCAGCCCTGGCGATGATGGTGGGGGCGCGCATGTCGAAGGTCGCCACGTCGATCGTGCTGGGACTCGGCGTGGTAGCGGTTGTGACGGCCCTGATCGTGCCTTTTCTTATGACGTCGCAGGTGGATTTTTTCGACTTGCTCCACGAGCGAACGGTCGGTCGCATCATGGCCGAGCGTCACGAGCGTTTTGAACTGATGATCCTGTCGTTTCTGTGGGAGGAGAAGCCTGCTGGATTGGTCGCCGGACTGGGCCCCGGCATGTATGCGTACCATATCCCGGGCGTGTTTGGATTCGGCGGCATGGGCGTCGCACAGATCAATTCCGGATGGATACAACTGATCGTCGATCTTGGGCTGATAGGGACGTTGTCCATCGTGTTCGCGATTGCGCATTTGCTCTCAGTCTCTGCAGCGCAGCTGCGCGCGCAAACCGCCGGCGGCGAACGCGGGCGCGCGATCCACGCCTGCTTAATCGCGGGTCTCATCGCGGCGGCTTGCGTCAATCTGGGTACGTTTTCTCTCTACTCGCTCGCGCTGTGGTTCGGAGTCTTGTCGACTTCGTACCTGAGGCTTCAAGTTGCCCAACCTCAAGGTCAGGCACTTCATCCCGCAATGCCCCCCGGAAGTTATGTACGCGGCTAGGAACATCCCTCGGCGGATTAATCGCGAAGGACTCAAAACGCAGGTCCTGGATGTCTGACGACCGGAAAACAATTGACCAGGACGTTGCAGATTCGACCGTGCAAGTGATTCATACCGTCTTGCGTCTCGATCCCGAAGGCGGCGGACCGTCGGTCACGGTGCCGGCGCTTTGCCAGCATCTCAAGAAGGAGCGTCCTGGTTGGTCCGTTGAAATCACGACCGATCCGCAGACGGTCCGGGCTTTGGGGGAGGGACGTTCGCCTCATCTGTTGCATGATCACGGCCAATGGAGGGCGGTCAACCATGCGTCGGCGCTCGCGTCGCGGCGGCGGGGCGTACCTCGAATCGTTTCGCCGCGGGGCATGTTGAGCCCCTGGGCGCGCAATTCGAAGCGATGGAAAAAATGGCTAGGCTGGCAGCTTTACGCACGGCGCGATTTGGCCGAAACTGTAGTGATTCACGCCACGAGCGAACTCGAACTGCGAGAGCTCCGCGAGTTTGGCGTGAAACAGCCCGTGGCCGTCATTCCCAACGGGGTCGAGCCCTTCGACCCGCTAGCGGGGGCCGCGACTAAGCCGGCCAATCCGTACGTCTTGTTTCTGTCACGAATCCATGAGAAAAAAGGCGTCCTTGAACTGCTGGACGTCTGGCGAGACGTGGTTCGCGACGACTGGGAACTGGTGCTGGCGGGGCCAGACGAACAGGGACTACTCGCGCGTTGCGCTCTGCCGAAGTCGGCGCGGTATGTTGGTATGGTCGGCGGCGCGTCGAAGACGCGATTGCTTCAAGAGGCGAGTCTCTTCGTCTTGCCGACCTACAGTGAGAATTTCGGCGTGGTCGTTGCCGAGTCGCTGATGGCGGGGGTGCCTGCGATTACGACGCATGGCGCCCCTTGGGAATGTCTCGTCGAGCAGCGCTGCGGCTGGTGGATCGACATGACGCCGAGTCGTCTGCGCGACACGTTGCAGACTGCCATGGCCATTCCCCCGGCCGAACTGTACGAGATGGGACAGCGTGGCAGTCGATTGGTTCGCGAACGCTTTTCTTGGCCGGAGATCGCCCGCAAAATGGCCAGTGTTTACGAATGGATACTTGGCGGCGGGGCGCCGCCGGACTGCGTCGATGTCTAGTATGCCGATCATGGCGCTGCGGTTAACTGTTGGGGCTTCGCGGGCGCTAACGTTGAAGGCATGGCGTTGATCAATTTGGCGAATTTTCGGTCCGGACTCGATCGGGGCGCGCCACGGTGGGTGGAAGCGGCCTGGATTGTTTGCAAAGTCCTGTTCTTTCTGCCGCCGTGGCCCCTGCCCTCCGCGTTTCGGCGGTGGGTGTTGCGCCGGTTTGGCGGAGTGGTTGGCGGCGGAACAATCATCCGTAGCGGCGTCGATATCAAGTTCCCGTGGCGATTGGTCGTCGGCGAGCATGTTTGGCTGGGCGAGGGGGTCTGTCTACTCAACCTGGCGCCGATCACGATCGGGGCGCATTGCTGCGTTTCGCAGCGCGCGTTTCTTTGCACCGGGTCGCATGATTTTCGCAGTGCATCGTTCGATCTGATCGCTCAACCCATCCGCATCGGCCCGGGGTGTTGGATCGCCGCTCAAAGTTTTGTGGGGCCTGGCGTGAACATCGGCTCCGAATCGATGATCTGCGCACAGAGCGTCGTCGCGGGCGACGTGCCCGATCATAGTATTGTACGGGGGAATCCTGCCACGACGCGTCCTCGGCGCGTCGGGCCCCCAGTAAGCCCTAGCCCTGAATCCGGCAGTTGAAGAACGCGGAACCACCCATGATGAGTCATGCGACAATCGAGACGCAGGAGTCAAGCGAGTCCGCCTCGGGCTGGCTGCTCATCGCGGCGGGGACGGTGCTGGCGACCGCAGCTTATGCGCCGCTGCTTGTGGAGCACGCGCGGAATTTGTGGAGTCGCCCGCACTATCAGTTCTATCCGTTCGCCTTGGCGGCGTTTGGGGGGATCACCTACTTTCGACTGCGCAGCGCAGAACCGCTGAGCCGGGGCGAGGGAACGCCGCGTTTCTTCGCCCCGGCGCTCGGCGTAGCGGCCATCGCGCTGCTGGCAGTCGCCGTGTTCGCGTACAGTCCCTGGGCCGCGGCGATTTCGGCCGTTGTGCTCGTTGCCGCCGTGTTCGCGCGGATTCAGCAAGACTATCGCGCCAGTGGCCTCTGGGGGGCCTGGGTCATTCTGTGGCTGCTGATTCCGCTGCCGCTGAACCGGGATCAACTGCTGATCGCGTCGTTGCAGCGGTTCAGCAGTCGTGTCAGCAGTTGGTTGCTCGATTGGTTTGGCGTGCTGCATGTGATGGATGGCAATACACTCACCCTGCGCGACAAGCAGCTGTTCGTCGACGAGGCGTGCAGTGGCATTATCTCCGTGATGTCGCTGGTGGCCTGCGCCGTGATTTACGGCGTGTGGCTGCGACGATCGGTATTGCACGTGGCGGCGCTGGCACTGGCGGGGGTGGCGTGGGCGGTGTTCACCAACATTGTTCGCATTGTGACGATCGCGGTCGCTTACGAGTGGTACGGCGTCGACCTGACGACCGGCGCCGTGCACGAAGGTTTGTCGCTGGTTGTGTTCACGCTGGCCTTTCTCGGATTGGCCAGCACTGATCGCCTGCTCGCTCCGTTGTTGGCCCCGGTCAGCGAGGCATGGGAACTGATGGCGAAGGCGCCGTTGCGATACGGCGGGTGGCTCGTTCGGGCGTGGGACGCTTGTTTCAGTCAGTCTGCGGTCGCCAGCGACGATTTCGAAGAGGAGTACGAGACTTCCAGCCGCGTGCCGGAGGTCGTTCTCGGGGCCTTGAGTCCCAAGGGACCTGTCGTGGCGATCGTTGCTAGCCTGGCCGTCTTGGCGGCCGCGCAAGGGTACTTTTGGGGAACCGCGGAGGATGCACAGGTCGCCGTCGCGGGCGAGGTCGATCGACTACCGCGCGCCCTGGCGCTCGATCGCGATTCCTTGCCAGCCACGCTGGCCGGGTTCAACGTGACCGACTTTGAGTTCGAGCGGCGCGACAGCAATCACGTCTTTGGCGCCTATTCGGCCGTTTATCGGTGCGTCGACAAGTCGGGCCGCACGGCAATCGTCTCCTGCAGTTTTCCGTTTCACGACGCATGGCACGATCTGACGGTCTGCTACCAGGGAGTCGGCTGGGAGACGGAGTCGCAGCGTCCTCTCTCGGTGGCGAACGCTGATCGGCCCGATGCGAAGTGGACGATGGAAGCCGAGTTTCGGCAGTCGGCTGAGAGCAACGCGTATTTGGTCTATCGGTACTTCGACGCCTACGGAAACTGGATCGAACCGCCCCAACAGGACGTCCTAGGCGAGGCAATGCGCAGCTTGGGCAAACGAGAATTGCTTGATCGTTTTCGGCAGCGGTTCCAGGTGCAAGTGCTCATGGTGGGAGCTGAGCCGTTTGACGAACCGACCCGCTTAGCCGCCCAATCGCTGCTGGCTGCTGCGAGCGACCTGTTTCGCACGACGATTTGCGCCGACGAGCCGGGCGCCGACGCGGCGCCGACCACTGCGAATAACACGTCCGCAAGTGACGCGACCGTAGATGAGGCGACGGCAAGCTCGTCGCCTGCCGAATGAACATTCCTTCGTCCGGCGAGCGGACAAGGCAGCCGCCGCTCGTGAGCAGCCAGCCGGAAGCCCGGCCGCGGCTGACGCTGCTGTACCACTTCTTTCACCCCGACGACGTCGTCAGTGCGCGGCTCTACAGCGAACTGGCCGCGGAACTCGCAGAGCGGGGGTGGGACGTCGTCGCGCGTCCGGCCAATCGCGTGTGCCACGACCAGGGGCCGCGGCTACCGCGGCGCAAACAATGGCAGGGCGTCGACATCCGCCGCGTGCGGCGGCCTGACTTTCGTCAGGCGTCGAACCGCGGCCGGCTGCTCAACACGGCGTGGATGCTCGCCGGGTGGAGTGGGGCGGCGCTGTTCGCGCGAAGGCGGCCGCGGGAGGCGGTCCTCATCGGCACCGATCCGATTCTGGGCGTCCTGGCCGCGCTGCCGTGGACGTGGTTTCGCCGCCGGACCCAAGCTGTTCACTGGTGCTTTGACCTCTACCCCGACGCGGCCGTGGCCGACGGGCTGGTGGACCCCGAGAGTCGCCTCGTGGGACTGCTGCGGCGGTTGACGGCGGCCGCCTTGCGGCGGTGCGATTTCGTGGCCGATCTGGGAGCCTGCATGGGACGACGGCTCACGGCGATCGAGCCGAGTTGCCGTCCCGCGACGATTACCCCCTGGTCGCTGGTGGAGCCCCCTGCCCCGCCGGCGCCCGATCCGCAGGTCCGCCGCGAACTGTTCGGCGATGCCGCGCTGGGGCTGTTGTACTCGGGCAGTTTCGGACGGGCGCATAGCGGTGAGGAGTTTCTCGCACTGGCCCGGGCGCTGCGCGGCGACGGGGTGGCGTTCTGCTTTGCCGGCCGCGGCAACCGGGCCGACGAACTGCGCACCGCCGTGGAGCCCGCCGACGACAACGTGCGTTTTGCGGGGTTTGCCCCGGAGGATCAGCTCGAGAAACGGCTCACGGCGGGCGACCTGCATCTGGTGAGCCTGCGACCCGAGTGGACGGGCACGGTTGTCCCCTCGAAATTCTTCGGCGCCCTGGCCGCGGGACGGGGCGTGGTGTTCGCCGGGTCGTCGGACTCGGCGATCGCCGGCTGGATTCGCCAGCACGAGGTGGGCTGGGTGGTGACGCCCGACACCGTGGAGGAGGTGGCCGGGCAACTGCGGCAGTTGGCGGCGGAGCCCGCGCGCCTAGCGGCGCTGAAAGAACGCTGCCATTCGGTCTATCACGCCCACTTCAGCAAGCGGATCATGATCGACCGCTGGGACGCGGCGCTGCGCCGCGTGGTGGACGGCGACGTCACGGCCTGACCAGCCGGTTGTCTCGCGCGGACGCCAGCGGTAATTCGTCGAGGCGCTCAGTCCCGCAGCGTCGGGGCTGTGAGCGGCATTTGAAAAGGGTTCTTCCTCACTCTTGGTGATGCGCACCAGAGATTGTGGCTTGGCGGCCCCCTGCTAGCGCAGCCATGTGTGGTTGATCACCAAGAGTGAGGAAGAACCTTGAAAAGTGCAGCGCTCGGCGGTCTCACAATGGCGCCTTAAAAGTGCAGCGCGCCAGATGCGTTTCGCTTGACGAATTGCGAATTTGAGAGTCGGCGACGGGGCCGCAGGCCTCGTTCGAGCGTCTCTGGGTTTGCAGGTCGAGAAGCGAGACGCGTCAGAAAGTGCAATACGATATCCCAGGTATGGACGGAGATTCGTCGCCGAGCATAGGACGCCGACTCAGCAGGCTGCTCATGCTTGCCGAACTCACGGACGGATACGCCGCTGACCGCGAGCCGCCCCAACAGAAGACTGAAGTCTCCCTCGGCTGCAAATCCCTCACCTGATTCGCCATGCTCGGCATGCCCATTTCAATGTTGATGTACGAAGCAAGGCCGTGAGAACGAGGACATTTGCTAACATCCGGAAAGTCTCACTGCGGCTGATGCACTACCGCCGTTGCTCGTTGACGGCGTCATCGCGTTGAAAACCAAGATCAAAATCGAAGACGTCGTCGGCTTGCTCGTCGGCACGGGCGAACACCAGATGCTTGGCGTCGTTGCTGCGGGCGCGCCGCGGCGTCGCTTGGGCCCGATTTGCCGCGGGCGGCAGCTGGTCTGAGTGGACCTGCCTGGCAAGTGCCGCGGGGGCCGGGTGGACCTTCAGCCGGGGCTGCGAGGTCAGGTCCCGCGCAATGGCGGCATCCACCAATTCGGCGGAAAGCGGTTGGACGGCATTGGTCGCGGTCGGCGACTCAACGGCAACGGGTTCGACGAACGCTGCAGGGGCGGCCTCAACGCTCGCTGACAACGACGCTGCCGTTGCCGCCGCGCCGCCGGTTCCAAACTGTCCCTGCCAAATCCCCAGGTCTTCGCCGTCAACATCCAGATCGTTGTCCGCGTCGCCGTCGGCTTTGGCGGCATTGGGCGCTTGTGTACCATAGCCGCGTTGCCAAGCCAGGAAATCTCGTCCGTCGATGTCGCCATCGTTGTCGAAATCCGCATTCGGTGGCGCTGGAGTGGTGATCGAGACATTGCTAAAGACCGCGGTGCACAGATTGCCGTTGGAATGGCTGGTGACGGCCAGACCGACCTGGGCCGCGCTGTTCATCGCGATGGTCTGCGGCGTGCCGATCGGGATCCAGTCGGCTTCGGTCGGCGTGCCGGCGGTGGCGGCATAGTACGCGGTGAAGCTGTTGCCGTTGCGGGTCAGCTTGACCCATTTCGGTGCGGTCTGGCCGGTGATCTGGACATAGTCGCAGTTGCCATTTGTGGCGTTGCGCCACTGGAAGCTCACGCCTGAAGAAGTGGTCACGACGACGTCGGCAAACATGGCTCCGGCGGCGTACGAGTCGCGGAACATGACGCCGGCCTTGGCCCAGGCGTTGGTGTTCTCCACGCTGTCGACGCGGGTGATGATCGAACCGTTGCCGGTTAAGTTTCGCGATGTGAAGTGGAACTGATCGGAGGTATTCCAGATGTCGCTGCCGCTGCCGGAAACGGCGTAAAGGCCTAAACCGGGATTGTAGTTGCTCGATCCGGCCGGGCTGGGCGAGCCGATATCGTTGGCGTCGGTAAAGAGACCCAGATCGATCGGGACGTCGCTGACATTCACGCCGACGCTGCTGACGATAGTGTGGCTTTGCGCGTCGGTGATGGCGACGTCGAAACTGTAGTAACCCGCTTGTGAGAACGTAACCATTGTGTTCTTCGACGCGTTTGTTCCGTTGACGGAGAAACTCGGTGCAGCCGAGCCGGGCGGCTTGTGGGCCACGCGCCAGGTGTAGGCGAGGCCGGCTTCACCACCGTCATCGGCGCCGAGAACACTGAGATCTGCGGTGACTTCGGAAACGGGGTTGGGAGACGCGGCGGCGGCCGTAACGACGAATGGTGCGGTGGACTGGATTTCTCCGTAGACGATTCCACGAGCGCCTGCCCCAATGTAGCACCTGCCGTAGACGTTCCTGTCGCCCACGATCGGTCCGACAACGCTATACTGGTGCTGCGCATCGCTGATGGTGATCCAGGTGGCGCCTCCGTCGTCGGAGCGGAAAAAGCCCGTTGTGCTGTTGGCAGAGCCCGCGATGAAGATGGCCGGATAACTTTGCCCCGGCGCCGACTTGCCAAATCCCACGCGATAGGCCGTGCTGACCGCGGCGGTGGCCACCCTTGTCCAGGTTGCGCCGTAGTTGGTCGAATGCCAGAGACCATTTCCGGTCGTGCCGATCCAAAGATCGCCTTCGGCGGCAAAGCTGGCTTCGACGGTTCCGGAAGGAGCCGACGAGTTCATCAGCGTCCAGCTCGCTCCGCCATTGTCGCTGGCGTAAAACCTGGAGCCATCCGAGATGTAGAAGCGGTCGGAGTCGACACGGTCCGATACTGGCTCGACGTCGGCGGAACCGCTCCAGGTGGAACTGGTCCAGACGCTCCAACTACTGCCGCTCCAGGTGGAATAAGAGAGGGCGGCGCCTTCGGGGTCCCAGACAACTCGATTTCCATCGGCTGACAGTGCCACGGAACGGTCGCTCGCGTTGCCCGCCCCCGTCGGCGTTGATGGAAATCCCGTCCAGGTTACGCCATTGTCGCGTGAGTAGGCGATCTTCGGGGAAGCGTCGGCCGTTCGAACGAGGATATTGGGATCGAACTCGGCGAAATCAATCCCGCGGCTGGTGCCGGCAAGGATGTTGTAGCTGGATTGAGGCGGATCGGTCAGGCTGGTGAAGCGGTATCCGCCGACGTCGCCCGCCGCGGTAATGAGCGGCGCGCCGGTAGGCGGACTGACCAAGTCGATTTGAACGGTCTCTTCCAGCCCGTAGTTGAAGAATCCCCAATGGGTGGGAGCCCCCGTATCGGCGCTGCCCAAGTCGTTGATCTTAACAACGCCGCCGCCGTACGCGATCAGCGCTTGATCGGAGTTGAACGGGTCGATGACGATCGTGGTCGGCCAGCCGATCCCTGGATCACTTACGTAAGGCTGCGCTGAGTTGTCCCATTGGACCTCATCGACCAGGTTGCCGGGATAGGGATCGTCGCTCCCCCGCAAGTCCGTCCACGTGGCGCCGCCGTCGGTTGAACGATAGACCTCATCGTGCGCCCACCAGCGGTCAACGGTTGATATCACGATGTGGTTGGGATTCTGAGCGTCGACTGATATTCCGCTTAATCCCCCCTGGCTGTTCGTGATGGGGGTGACATTGGTCCAGGCTCCGCTGCTGAGATTGAGTTTCCAAAGCGCTCCGTTAAACGTGCCATTGGGGTTCCCCGCACCGCCGGGACCGGAGCTGTTGGAATACGTGATGTACATGTTCCCGATGGAATCCAAGGCATTGCGCAGCGGCATGTGTTCGGAGCTAAGACCGGGATTGGCGACGACCTGCCAGGTTGCCCCGGCATCGGTGCTGCGGTAGAGGTTGTCGCCCGTTTGTGATAGGCCGACGTAAATCGTTGGGGTGGCTGAGCCCGGCGCACCGCTTTGCTTATCAAACTGCACAAAGTTGAGCCCGACCCCGTTGGGAGTCGTGGTGACGGGAAAGCTGGAGACCTGATTCCAGGTCGCGCCGTAATTCGTGCTCTTCCATAGCCCGTCATTGCGCGTGCCCAAGTACAGAATGTTGTTCTGATTGGGATCGACCATCAGCCGCTCGCCATTGCCGCGGCCATCCTCGTTGCCTCCCATCTTGAACGGCAAATCGGTGCGTTGCCAGGTTTCGCCGCGATCGGTGGAGCGAAGGATGCCGGCATTCCTTGGCCACCACCATTGCGTGTAGGCTCCCAGCACAGCGTAGAGCCGGTTGGAATCGCTCGGATCGATGGCAATCCCGTCGACATACGGCCAGAGCGTATCGTCATGGGCAAGGTGGTCCATCAGCGGGGTCCATTTGCCCAGGTCTGAATCAAACCGATAAGCGCCGCCAACATCGGTGCGAGCGTACACCAAGTCGGGCACAGTCGGACTATAGACGAGCCCTGTGACGTATCCGCCACCGCCGATTGGCGCGTTCTGCCAGTTGTACGCCTGCGAGGCCAGGAGTCGACGATCCTCCAGCGGTTCGATGAATAAACGTCGCTGGAATCCGGTATGACGACGAGACGCTTGACGACCGAGAATAGGCATGATGTTGTTATCTCAAAGAACTATCCCTGTAGAGATGGTACTTGCCTATCCGCTGATACCCAAATAGACAGGCTCAATCGTCCATTTCAGGTGACACCAGATTGGATCTCCCTCCCGCGCCCGCTTCGTTTTTTGGCCGAGCACGCGAATTCGGCCTTTAGATTCCGAGTTCCAGTGTATCCCATGTGGCAAACGCATCATCGTAGGTGTCGGCATCCGCGTCGCGGGTCTCCGTGAACAAGTCGTCCTGGTTCTTAGCATCGGCTGCGACTATCGGATCGGCAAGTCCGCCGTCAACGAAAGCTTGGTCAATGGCCACCTCAGCCAACACGGGATCTATCGAGGATTCGACGTTCGTGCTGGGTGGGAAGAACCAGCTATTGTCGGCCCCTAACGTCGCAGGGGCGAAGTCGTCCCCGCTCTCGATGGCCCTGCTTTGAGCAACCAGCGGCGCCTGCGTGCCGTACTGATCCTGCCAGACGGCCAGGTCGTCGCCGTCAACATCCAGATCGTTGTCCGCGTCGCCATCGACTTTGGCGGCATTCGGCGCTGGCGTTCCATAACCCCGCTGCCAAGCCAGAAAATCTCGCCCATCGGTGTCGCCATCACGATCGAAATCTGCATCCGGCGCGACGGAGTTCACCGAGACATTGCTGAAGACGGCGGTAGCCAGATTTCCGCTGGAGTGGCTGGTGACAGCCAGGCCAACGTAGACGGTGCTGCCCATTGAGAGCGCGACCGTGCTGCCGACCTGCGTCCAGGTGGCGCCGTTGGAAGAGCGATAACCGGTGAAGCTATTGCCGGTGCGTGTGATCCGCACCCAGTACGGCGCGGTATAGCCGTTGACATTGTTATTATTGCTGTTGCCGTTGGTGCTGGAGCGATATTGGAATGCGGCTCCGCTACCGGGAGTGACGGCCATCAGAGCATGGATGCTGCCGGCATTCAGCGTGTCGCGGAACATGACTCCGGCCTTGGCCCAGACGTCTGTGTTCTCCACGCTGTCGACGCGGGCGATAATCGTGCCGTCACCGGCGAGGCTCTTATAGACGAACTGGAACTGATCGGAATTATTCCAGATGTCGCTGCCCGCGCCGTTGACCGTGTAGGTGCCGCCGTCTTCGCTATAGGATCCGGCGGGGGTGAACGAGCCGATATCCTGATTGGCCGTGAAAATGCTGGTGCCGACCAATGTGGTGCGGTTGATGATGTTGGTGTATCCCGAGTTGCCGTCGATGTTGGAAGCGCGGACTCGGTAGTAATATGTAGTGCTGGGCGACAGGCCGGCGTCCTGATAGCTGGTCGTGTTACTCCCCACGGTCTTGCTCACCAGGTTCTGCGTGAAGCTGCTGTTGGTGGCGCGATCGATAGAGAACGAGGTTTCGTTGCTGGTATTGTCCGTCCAGCTCAGATCAATACGGGAACTTGAGACGACGGCCCCGTTGAGACCGGTGGGCGCGGCCGGAGGCGCGGCCGCGGTGGTGGTATAGCTGACCACATTGGAAAACGCCGAGTAGCCGGCCGAATTGTAGGCGCGGATGCGATAGAAGTAGGTCGTGCTCGGCGCCACGGAAGCGTCCTGGTAGCTTGTTGCGTTGGAGCTCAACGTGGTCGTGGCCAAATTCTGTGTAAAACTGCTGTTGGTTGCGCGCTGGACGAAGAAAGAGGTTTCGTTGTTGGCGTTGTCGGTCCAACTCAAATCGATGCGCCGGTTGGTGACGACGGCGCCGCTCAGATCCGTGGGGGCGTTCGGGGCGACGGGAGTCGAAGTCCCATAGAGGCCGGTGATGGTGACGAAGCTGGAGGCGGGAATCGTGAGGGTGATCTCCCCGCTGCTAGGGGTGAGATCGGCCAATTGCGCGAATTTCTGGGTTCCGCTGGTCACAAACACCTGGAACGAGGAGACGTCCAGGCCCGCGGGGATGGCGATGGTGGTGGACTCGCTACTGGTCTTCATGTTCGTAAAGACCATGGTGAGCCGCTCGTCCTCAACGTGGTTGAAGGCCGAGACCGTGAGTCCGTTGTACGAGTCCAACTCGTGAGCGCCGCCGATTGAGGCTTTGCCGTTCTCGAAGACGGCATTGATGCGCTCGGCGCCGGAACTGACGTAACGCGAGAACTGCTTCATCGCGTCGTACTTGTAGCTGTTCGTGGGATTGTTGACGTCGTCCAGATCGACCAGGCCCCAGCTATCGCTGGAACTGTAACCGGTGAGATTCCAGGAGGTGTAGCCGCTGACGTTGCCATAGACCAGCGCATTCTGGATTTTGAGTCCAAATCCCATGGCGCCGTCCTTGGTCCACGTCTGGTCCTCGCCATCGGTTTCGGTTTGCCAGATTTCTTTGTTGTCGCCCGCGACGCCCGGCTGCGGCCAAAGCCAGCCGAGGACGTTCGACGACCCGCCGGAAATGATATTCGCCGTGTGCGCCGACCCGTTGTACCACGCATCCCACATCGCGGCGCTGTCCGCGGGATAGGTGTATTCATGGGTCGCCCAGGCGCCGAGTTCGTCGAGCAGCCCGCGGCTAATCAGGTCCTGGCGGACGGAATTGTACGAAGGCAGGTTGTACGGATTGCTGGCGCCGCCGCCGAGCTGGCTCAGTTCCGGGCCGAAGAGCTTGGTGGTGATTTCAGGATGCAAAGCCCGTTCATTCGCCAGCGCTTCCAGCGCGTCGCCGTACAACTCCCAGTGGCCGTCGGTGAAGCCTGCGCTGGGGTTGTTGACGTCGTTGGCGATGTAAGCAAATGTTGCGGAATTATAAATCGCCGGAACATTAGGCTCGTTCTGGAAACTGAAGGCGTGCATGGGCAGCCCCGTCTCCTGCTCGTATTTCTTGACGGCGGAGAGCACAAATCTCGCCCAGTCGGTCCACATGTCGGGATTGACTCGCCCGCCGCCAGTATTGTGGCCGTAGTCGCCCCAGGGGATAATTGGGTCGTATTCGCTCCGTTGAGTTCCATTGTCATTCCAATTCATCAGCCGCCCGGTGGTGATCTTCATCCAATGCGGAGGGCTCCACAGGGCGCCGATCATCGTGATCCTGTCCGGCTCCAGCGCGTTGGCTTGGAGCCAGTTGATCAGGTCGGTCTGGTCATTGCCCCCGGGGTAAAACCGGGCGACGTTTTCGTCCAGGTTCGCCGAGATCGGAACGGGAGTCGTCATGCTCCCGCCGACCGTGTAGGTGTAGTCGTAGGCGTTGGGCGTGACGCGCACCACGTTCATCCCCGCGTCGCGCATGATCGCGCCGGCCTGTTCGATCGTCACCAGGTTCGTCGGGTACACCGCCGCTGCGCCCCAGCCCTGGATGGTCTGGTATTCGATGTTCGGATCCAGTGACACGACGGCTAGGAGTCGACGATCCTCCAGCGGTTC
>JAGQOU010000179.1 GCA_020427145.1 Planctomycetales bacterium
AACTTTCCCGAGTTCACCGGTCGGGCCTGCCCTGCTCCCTGCGAGGGGGCGTGCGTGTTGGGTATCACCAACCCGCCGGTCACGATCAAGAACATCGAAAACGCGATCATCGATCGCGGCTGGGAGGAGGGATGGATCGCCCCGCAGCCGCCAGAGTTTGAAACCGGCAAGAAAGTGGCCATCGTCGGCAGCGGCCCCGCCGGGCTCGCCGCGGCACAGCAATTGCGCCGCGCCGGCCACGCGGTCACCGTCTACGAGCGGGCCGACCGGATTGGCGGTCTGCTGATGTACGGCATCCCCTGGATGAAGCTCGGCAAGGACGTGGTGGAGCGACGCCTGGACCAGATGCGGGCCGAGGGCGTGACGTTCGTCACCTGCGCTCACGTCGGCCGCGAGGAAGACTTTCCGCCGGGTCACATGACGCAGATCATGCAGGAGCGCGGCTGCGAGGTGAAGTTTATCGACCCGCAGCACCTGGTCGACGAGTTCGACGCCGTGCTGCTGGCCACGGGCGCCACCAAACCGTTCGATCCCACCGGCCGCGCGCCGGGCCGCGACCTGGCCGGCATCCACTGGGCCATGGATTTCCTCACCCGCAACACCAAGAGTCTGGTCGACTCGCAACTGGCCGACGGAACCTACCTGTCCGCCAAGGACAAGAACGTAATTGTGATTGGCGGCGGCGACACGGGCGCCGACTGCATTGGCACGAGCTTACGGCACGGGGCCAAGAGCATTGTCAATTTCGAACTGCTGGATCGCCCCCCGGCCGAGCGCGCCCCCAACAATCCCTGGCCCGAGTGGCCGCGGGTGTATCGCCTCGACTATTCTCACGCCGAGGTGAAGGCTCGCACGGGCGACGACCCGCGGGCGTACAACACCCTGACCAAAGAGTTCGTCGGTAAGGACGGCCGCATCACGGGCGTCAGGACTGTGCAGGTCGAATGGGGCAAGCCGACCGGCAACGCGCCGTTCACCGAGGTCGAAGGGAGCGAGAAGATCTGGCCCGCCGATCTGGTGCTGCTGGCTACCGGTTTCGTCGGCCCCGAGTTGACGGTCGGCGAGATGCTGGGGCTCGAGACGACCGAACCCCGCCGCGGTTGGACGACGTTCAAGGCGGAGCATGGCGAGTTCGCCACAAGCGTCGAAGGCGTGTTCGCAGCCGGCGACTGTCGTCGCGGGCAAAGCCTGGTGGTGTGGGCTATCAACGAAGGCCGCGGCGCCGCCCGCGCGGTCGACCAGTATCTGATGGGTTTCACCACGTTGTCCGCGCCGGGGCTCAATATGCCGCAGCAGGTGGTGTGAGTGCAACATCGGCAACCAGCTCATCCTCCGCGCGATCACGCGATGCGAATGACAAGGATGGGATGGCCCAGCGATAACCAGCGCATGGACTGGCCGCATGCGTTGGCCCTAGTCATGTTCGCGCCATTGGCTTAGCGTTTTTTCCACGCCCCGGCGTGGGAGCCCCGCATCAAGTGGGCTGCAATCTCGGTGTTGGGGTTTGTGAGCGCTTTGGCGCCGGATGAAGTCGCGTCGTGGACCGGTCGCTATCGCTGGACTTACGGCAGTTCTTGGACCTATCCGCCGAGCTGGGTTCGAGTGTTCGGGTTCACTGCGCTGCTTGCCGCGTTGGCGTTTGGTTTTCGCTCCTGAGGACGCGATTCCTGCAGAAGGATACCTGGCGATATCGCCGTCGCGGCCTGTGCTGACGCACGAAACTGTTTCTCTGCTTGGCGCCAATTCTGGCCATTGCGATCGGCTTCGACGGCATCCATCGACCTGGTTTGAAACCTTGCTTGCATTTCGGTCCGCGCCGTTCAAGATAGAGGGAGCGCCTGGGGCAGGATGGGCCCCCTGTTTTGCCGCCTCTCGCTGCTTTTCTTTCTCCGCGCACCGCCCCGGCCCGTCACCATGTCGCGAGTTCCCCCCGACGCTGGCGATCTGGACGCCACGACCGACTTCAACCTGGACGACGACGATTCCGCGCGCCGACTCGCCCGCGATGTGGCGCTGGCCACGGAATTGCTCTCCTGCGGCGCCCTGTCCGAACGCCAGGTCGGCGAGACGCTGGCCGATTGGTCGCTCTACGGCAGCGTGTCGCTGCGCCAGCATTTGCAGAACACGGGGCTCATGAGCCCCGAACAATTGGCGGATCTCGATCAGCGGGTCGAGAAGACCCTGGCTGAGACGCCCCTTGAGAAGGCGCCGGGCGAATCGGGCGCCAGTTCGGTCTCCAGCACGATCATGCAGTTCGACACGACCGGTCGCGTGGCCAAGTTGTTGGGCGTCGCGTCGGTCGCTGGCGGACTGACCGCCACGGAGAATTGCGCCGGCGTGACGCGCTACCGCCTGATCCGACCGCTGGGACAAGGCGGACTTGGCAAGGTGTGGCTGGCTCGCGACTTGGCGCTGCAGCGGATGGTGGCGCTCAAGGAAATCGCCGCAGGCAGAGACAACGCCGCAACGATCCAGCGGTTCCGCAACGAGGCCGAAATCACCGGGCGACTGGAACATCCCGGCATCGTGCCGGTGTACCAGCTTGCCGAGAACGTTGAGAACGGCAAAGTTTATTACACAATGCGGTTCCTCGGCAAAGGAACACTGCAGGATTCGATTGCCGAGTACCACGAGCGGTGCGCCGACGGCGACGACGATCCGATGTTGCTGCAGCATCTGCTGGTGTCGTTCGTGAGCGTCTGTCACGCAATTGGGCATGCTCATTCGCGCAAGGTGATCCACCGCGATCTGAAGCCCGAGAACGTGGTGATCGACAGTTTTGGTCAGGTGATCGTCATCGACTGGGGCTTGGCCAAGCTCATCGATGAGGCCGAGCTGGAACACGTGGGCGATCCCAGTCAGACGGCGCGCGGCGACTCCTCGCGCACCGGCGACGGACAGGTGCTGGGCACGCCGCTGTTTATGGCCCCGGAGCAGGCGTTGGGGCGGCTGGACGAAGTGGACGAGCGCACCGACATCTACGGCCTGGGCGCCATGCTGTTTGCGATTTGCACGGGGCGGGCTCCCCACGAGGCCGCCCGCTCGCGCAGCAGCAGCAGCGTCTCGGGCCGACGGCATGCGGGTCGCGCGCTGTTCACCGAGATCGCCACGGGACCCACGCCGCAGGCCATCGAAGCGAATCCGTCGATCGATCCGGCCCTGTCGGCGATTTGCGCCAAGGCCATGGCGCGCAAACGCTACGCTCGCTATCGCAATGCCGCCGACCTGGCCGAGGACGTGCAGCGGTGGATGGCCGGTCAACCCGTGACGGCGTACGCGGAGACCACGGGCCAGCAGGTTCGTCGCTGGATTCGCACGCACGATCGCCTGGCGCAGCTACTGGCGGGTCTGTTTGCGGTGTTATTGGCCGCGTTGGCCACGCTCATGATGTCGGCCAAGCATAGTCGCGACGCGGCGCACGAAAAGCTCTATCAAGAAGCCATCGGCGACGTGCGCGAGATTGAACTGCAATTGCGCGACGTCGCCGATGACATCGGCAAGGACGCCCGCTTCATGTCGACGTTGCCGCCGATCCAGGGGATCATCCGCGCTCGCGCGGGCGACGAAGGGGAATCGGAGGAGGTTTGGCTGACGAGATTGGAGACGATCTATCTCGGCCTGTTGCGCGCCAATCCGAACTATCTCGCGGTCACGTTTGTTGCGGCAGGCGCCACGCCCGAGTTGCAGGCTCCCCCTGCCGCCGAGCCCGATGGCGAAGCGCCCGTCGCGTCTCAGGTCGGCGTTCCTTCGGCCGACATCATCCGCGTCGAGCGAAACGCGAACGACCGTTCGTACGTGCGTTTGGTGCCGCGCAGCCGACTGGCCGCCACGGACGATGACGAGTTGCTGGCCGAGGTGATTCGCCAGGAATTGGGCGACGTGCGTTTCTCGCTGGAACCGCGTCGCCAACAAGGCGCCTACGCGGAAAAGACCCGGCGCATGATTGCCGGCGTCCCGGTGTTCGACGAAGTCACCGGCGAGCCCTTCGGCATGGTGATGATCGAGATCGACCTGAACGAAGAGCTCATTGCCATTCTCGACAGCCTGGGCGAGGTGACCGAAGAGACCTTCATCGGCCAAGCCGACGGGGAAGCGTGGATTTCGATGAAACCGGGGGAGCCGCCGCGACTGGAGCCGCCGGGAACGAAGCTGCTCGCCTTGTGTCCCGAATCCGCCGAGTTGTTCGTCGACCAGGCATTACCGTGCGAGGCGACGGACGGCAGGACCTACTACGGCATGCGTTTCCGGCAGGACGCGAACTCCAAGGGCGTGGCCGTCCTCGTTCGGGTTGCCGCCGGCGAGTGACGTGTCGGTCGAGGCGTCACGCCTGTCGCGCCGTGCGACAGCCAGCTCGGCGTCGGCGGCCTCTGCGGCCCGGCTTTGGGCGAGACTTCACCGATCCTGGCGCGTGATCGGTTGCTTGTCGGGGGAGGATCGCGAGAATTCGGAATGGGCCGCCCGCCGACGTTGCTCGGCTCGCGATTTGCAGTGTTGCTGCAGTTTGTCCCACACTCGCAAGACCGTTTGCATTTCTCTGGAGCTCTACCGATGCGCCAATTGCGCCTGGATATGATTCTTGCCGTTGCGACCGCCCTGGCGGCCTTGTCGCCGCCCAGTCTCGCCCGTGCCGCGGAAACCGCTGCCGCCCCCGCCAACGTCGGCGCGCTTGTCGACAGCGGCATCGCGTTCCTGCGGGGCGCCCAGCAGGCCGATGGATCGTTCACGCCGCAGACGGGGCCCGCTGTAACCGCGCTGGTGGCGGCGGGGATGCTTGAGAACGGTCGCTCGCCGGACGAACCGACCGTGGCCAAGGCGCTCAAGTTCGTCGAAAAGTTCGTGCAACCCGACGGCGGGATCTACCAGGAAGGTTCGACGCATCGCAACTACGAAACGTGCCTGTCGATCATGGCCCTGGCCGCGGCGAACGCCGACGGCCGCTACGACAAGCAACTTGCCGCAGCCCATGGATTTCTCAAGGACTTGCAGTGGGACGACGGCGACGGGCACGATCCTTCCAGCGACTGCTACGGCGGCTTCGGTTACGGCAGCCACAAACGACCGGACCTCTCCAACACGGCGTTTGCCGCCGAGGCGCTGACCACGCTGGGGGCCGAGGCCGATGACGAAACGATGCAGCGGCTCTTGGCTTTTGTTTCCAAGTGTCAGAATCTGGAGAGCGAACACAATCAGTCGAAGTTTCCGGCGCTCAACCCCGACGGCGGATTCTATTACACGATTGCCGCTGGTGGTTCGAGTCAAGCGGGCAGTCTGCCCAACGGCGGCTTGCGCAGCTACGGGTCGATGACCTACGCCGGGCTCAAGAGCATGATCTTCGCCGGCGTCGACCCTGGCGACAAACGCGTGAAGGCGGCGGTCGAGTGGATCGCACAACACTACACGCTCGACGAAAACCCCGGCATGGGGCAGCAGGGGTATTACTACTATCTGCAGACGTTTGCCAAGGCGCTCGACGTGCTCGGGGAATCGACGCTCACCGACGCCAGCGGCGCCAAGCACGACTGGCGGGCGGATCTCGTGGCGGCGGTCGCCGAGCGTCAACGGGCCGACGGCAGTTGGCTCAATGAGAACGATCGCTGGCTGGAGGGGGACCCCAATTTGGTCACGGGGTACGTGCTGCTGGCGTTGTCGCATTGCCGCGAGTAGCCCGCGCTCAGGGCGGCTCGTACGGCGACGCGGTCCTGCGGACCCGTAGCGTGCGTTGTGGGCTGCCTGCTGTCGATTGACCGGAATTGCAAAGCGGAAATCTCCGCTTGCTCTTTCCCGTGCGCGAACATCCTTTCGCGCCGCGGCGTCGGTTCGTACACTGGGGGGCCCGCTTTGGTCCCCTGCCCCGCTTGCCGCACGCCCGCGCCGTCATGGTCGAAAACGCCCCGGTTATCACTCATCAGCACGGCGATCTCACGATCGAGGGCTATTCCCGCGCCGCCGTACAAACGTACTGGCGGTTTCCCGAACTGAGCCTGGGGTTCGACTTGGGCGGCCAACCGTGGTCGTTCATGGGCACCGAGACCTGGTTCGTGTCGCACGGGCATCTTGACCACATCGCCGCCCTGCCGCTGTACGTCTCTCGGCGGCGGATGATGAAGATGGAGCCGCCGGTGATTTACCTGCCGGCCGTGACGCTGGAGCCGGCGCGCGAGATCCTGCGACAGTTCACGCGGCTTGATCGGGGCCGCATGCCGTGCGATCTGCGGGTCGCCGAGCCGGGCGACGAGATCGAATTGTCGCGCGAATTGATCGTCACTGTCAGCGCCACCAAGCACAGCGTGCCGTCGTTGGGCTTTGTGGTCTGGGATCGCCGCAAGAAGCTCAAGCCGGAGTACTCCGAGCTAGCCGGCGAGCAGATTCGCGACCTGCGACTCGCGGGGACTGAAGTGACGCACGAGGTGCGGCACCCGCTGGTCGCCTACGCCGGCGACACGGCCCCCGCGGGCCTCGACGCCTGTCCGGCGATGTTCGACGCGAAGATTCTCATCTGCGAGATGACGTTCGTGGCGCCCGATCATCGCCGCGAAAAGATCCACAAATTCGGCCACATGCACTTGGACGACTTTGTGGAACGTCGCGAGCGGTTCAACAACGAACTGGTGATCGCGTCGCACCTCAGCACGCGTTACCACGCCAATCGCGTGCGGCGGCTCGTCGAGAAGCGTCTGCCGGACATGCTCGACGGGCGGCTGATGCTGTGGCTGTGACGACACGCAGTCGGCAAGCCTCAATACGCCGATGGCCGATGACGCGCTGGCGCCATCGGCCATCGGGAGTTCCGTCGGTTGCCGATTTCGACGCTTACAGCGCCTCGGGCGGAAGGACGCCGCCGTCGCCCACGGCGCCGAGCATGTTGAGCACCGGCGCTTCGATGCTCACTTCGAGCGCTTTGACGTGGCCGTCGAGATAGACGAACTGCACGATGCCCGGGTGTTCGCTGCCGAACTTCACGCGGTCGTTGTCGTTGGAACTGGCGGCCAGTCCGTTGCGAGTTTCCGCGAAGATCGTGAACGGCGAGTCGCCCGGCAGGAACGCGGTGTCGCCCTGCTCGTAGTGCAGCAACTCGGGGTTGGCCGGCTCGAGATTGCTGGGCTTGTTCTTGTCGCCGATGACGATGGTGTTCGACAGTCCGTCGGTGACGTAGCGGTCCTTCATCTTGGAGAAGGAGTAGATGGCGCCGGCCGACTCGCTCTCGGGGCGGGTGTCAAATTTCGCTCCGTCGTCAGCGCCCGCTGTGCTGCCGATCATGCCCATCATGTAGTTGACCCCGGCGCAAGCGGCGTAGTCGCCGAGCGAAGCGGCCGCCGTGACGACCGGCGGCTGGTCGTTGTTGTCAAAGTCGCGATCGGCGGCTGCCGGTCGGCGGCTGGGGCAGGCGTACGTTTCAATCGGGGTCCGCATCGCCACGGCGTTTACCGGGTCGTCGACGCGCTCGGTCTGCACGTACGCCTTGAAGACCGTATCGGCTTCCATGTAAGGCAGCGTCATGAACGCCCAGGAGACGCTCCGCTGGTCGGTGCGATTGCGACCCGGCGGGTAGAAGCCCTTCGAGTCGTGGTGATTTTGCACGGCCAGCCCCATTTGCTTGAGGTTGTTCGAGCACGAGTTGCGACGGGCTGCTTCGCGCGCCGCCTGAATGGCCGGCAGCAGCAAGGCGACCAACACGCCGATGATCGCGATCACGACCAGCAGCTCAACGAGTGTAAAGCCGCGCACCTTGCGGCGAGAACGAGACGTCATCAATCGGTCCTCCAATTCGGCCCGCGGGGAATTGCCAACTTGTGCAACGCGGGCGGTGATTTGTGCGCACGTATTTTATGTCGGGGCGAGCGTGACATCGCTGACGGCAGCGCAGAAGAATCTCGCTGCGGCGCAAACTGATAGGGGGGATTCTTTTCGGGGGGCGGGAACGTCGCTCGTGCGACATGTCACCACGCTAACCCCTGCCAGGCGCCGCGCACAAGACAGAAATGCGGCAGCATGTGTGGAATCGCTCACAATGCGACGCGGAGCGGCTTCATGCGTGCGCAAATTGCACAG
The DNA here is from genome assembly GCA_020427145.1 of Planctomycetales bacterium. GTDB lineage: Bacteria > Planctomycetota > Planctomycetia > Pirellulales > Lacipirellulaceae. The sequence continues at coordinate 8,050 of JAGQOU010000179.1, forward strand.
ATTGAGGCCCAAAAAGTTCGCAAAACGCCCCGGCGCCAGCAGGTTCGACCTGGGGGGAACGGCTGCGATTGCGTGTTGACAAACGGGACCGATTGTGAACCCGAGTCCGCCGCTTCGTGCGTACTCGCTCACTTCACCACGATCACGCTATTGCCGTCGCTCCCGCTGCGTCCCGCGGTGCTAGGATCGGCCCGCCAGTGCTTGCCGTCGAGCACGTATTTGTATTCGTACCGCCCGGGCGCAAGCTCCAACGACGTGGTGTACGCGCCGTCGTCGTCAGGGCCGTTCATCGGCTGCCCCGTGGGCGACCAGTCGTTGAAGAATCCGGCCAGGAAAACTTGATCCGCCGGTTCTTCGGGACGATAGCGAAACGTGACGCGACTGCGTCCGTTGTCGAGCGTTTCGATCGTCGGCGGATTGGCCCGCAGGTCCTGATCGGCCGCCGCCATGCCGAGGCTGCCGACCAGCATCTCTTCCCACGTCTGATCGCCCCAATACACAGTCTCGTCGGGGTTGGGATTGAACGGGTTGTCGGCCGAATTGTCGTAGTGCGCCTCCATGTCAATCGTCGTGCCCTGCGGCATGGTCTTCGGCTTGGCCAGCAGGTACACGTTTTGCCAGTTGAAGTCGTATCGCGGCACGTCCAACAAAATCTCTGACGAGCCGTCGGGGTACCGCGCCGTGAACCGGAAGCTCTTGCCGCGATAGTGCATGTGCGGAGTCAAGCTGTAGAGCAGCATGTCGCGCCGCACCACGTACTTGGCGCGGGCCATGTAGTCGGGGTCGCCCGGGGGAATGCGCAGGGCGATGTTCAGCGCCGCTTCGACCTTCACCTCGCGGCGAATTTTGTCCGGGTCGGCGAAGATCAGCCCCGCGGCGCTCTGGTCGGTTTGCGGCGTGCCGTTGGGCGTGTAGTGCATCTGAAACACCAGCTTCGAGCCAGCGGGGATGCGCAGCGCTTCTTCGTCGCTGCACTCGATGGCCGGCATGCCGGGGGCGAACGCGGCAATGGCGTTGAACAGCGCATCCTCGCCGCGCCAGCGTCCGTTGCGCTCCGGCGGCATGTAGAACATGATCAGATGATGCACCACCGAGCGGTTGTCAGGGCGGGCTTCCGCGGCGCGCACCCACATGTCTTCGGTGAAACCAGGGTCGACCACGTAATACTTGTACGGCACGGTCCCCTGCGCGGGCACCTCGACCGGCTCGGGCAACCGGTACACCACGTCCGGCTCGCCGATTTGCCACCCTTCGACAAACTTCGGCGGCGCGGGGGCCTGGGCCAGATCGCCGCTTGGCACGTCCGCCGCGACCCAGCGCCGAAAGAGTTCCTTTTGCTCTTCGGGCAGCCGCGCGTCGTTGTGGAATTTGCCGTACTCAGGGTTAGCGTGCCACGGCGGCATGCGGCCGTCCTCGATCGTCTCCAGCATCGTCTCGGCCCAGGCTGCGGCGTCGTCGTAGTTGGTGAGCGTGAAGGGGGCGATCTCGCCCGGGCGGTGGCAGCTAATGCAGTGCTCGTTGATCAGCGGAGCGATGTGCTGGGCGTACGTCACCTCGCCCTCGACCACCGTTTCGCGCGGCGGGCTGATGAAACAGCCGACCGCCTCGGTCCGGGGCGTCGCGATTGGTTCGTCGGCCAGCAGCGCGTCGACCGCGTCCTTCACGAACTGCTCTGACGCGTCGCTGCGCGCGGCGCCGACGCCGTATTGGTCGTCGATCCGGCCGCGGTAGCGGATCACTCGATTGGCATCCAGCACGAACGCCTCGGGGGTGCGGGTCGCTCCGAACAACTCGGCCACTTTGCCGCCGGCGTCCTTGAGCACGGGGAACTCAACGCCGTGCTTGCGGGCGTAGCCGGCGATCTCCACGAGCGAGTCTTGCTGGTTGGCGTTGATCCCCAGGACCTGCACCCCGCGATCGCGGTAGTCGCGATCCAACTCAGCCAGCCGTCCCGCGTAGAGCTTGGCCAGCGGGCATTCCGTCCCCAAAAAGACGACAACTATCACCGGTTTGTCGCTGAACTGCGACAGCGAGCGCTTGGCGCCCAGGTAGTCGTTGAGCGTGAAGTCGGGGATGGGGTTGGTCGCGATCGCGCCAGCCCCGTCGGCCGCGGCTGCATTTGCCGCGCTGCGAGGCGAACCGGCCAACAGCGCAACGAGAACAAGAATGTGAAGACTAGCGGCGCGTCTCATCTCACCGCCTCCGGCGGAATGAATGGTAGGCTGACTCGGGCAACTCAAGCATCCTATCGCATGGTCGGCCCGCCCGGCAAATTCTGAGCGGAAATCATCGAACTGTTTCGTCGCTGCAGTCCCCAAACGAGACTTTGGGCGGGCGATGGGACGGCGTCTCGAAGTTTGCGTTTGCGGGCATCGATTTGCTCGTCCTTCGCGGGGCGCCTGCCAATCTTGGAATCAAGTGTGAACGTGGAGTTGCGGCGCCAAGGTCAAGGAAGCTTCGCCGGCAACCAGCTGGCGAGGCGTTTCGCGGGCGGCCGGACATGCCGGAAGCCCGGTATGGAGGCTCAAGCGGGCGGCGTGCAAAGGGCGCCGTTGTTTGTGCTGGAACTCCTCGTCAGTTGGCCGGCATGCCCTATAATCGAGGCTCCGCCGTCGCCGCGCCGGTTTCGCGTTCAAACAACAAAAGTCCGAAATGCCCGAGCCTTCCGCAGAAAAGCACGTTTGCGAGTTCTTCGCCGGCATTGGCCTGGTCCACGAAGGGCTGCGCACGAGCGGTTGGCGCTGCGTGTACGCCGGGGATATCGATCCGAAGAAGCACGCAATGCACAGCGGGCACTACGGGGCGAAGAAGACGTTTCACGAGGGCGACATTTGGGACACCGACGAGGTGCTGGCCCGAATCGCGGCGCCGCCGTTCTTGGCGACCGCCTCGTTCCCCTGCACCGACATGTCGCTGGCCGGCAAGCGGCGCGGGCTCGCTGGCGCCCAAAGCGGGGCGCTGTTCGGGTTCCTGCAGGTTCTTGAGCAATTGGCCGACGACCGGCCTCGCATGGTGCTGCTGGAAAACGTGCCGGGATTTCTCACCTCGCACAACGGGCAAGACTTTGCCGTCGCGGCCCGCGAATTGGCCGACCTGGGCTATTGGCTCGACGCCTTCGTGATCGACGCCCGATGGTTCGTGCCGCAGAGTCGGCCGCGGCTGTTTGTCGTGGGCTACCACGAATCGATCATGAGCCCGCCGCTGGTCGTGCGTCGCGAGAACGCCGAGTGGTTCGCCTTGGACGACGGCTGGCAACGAGCCGTCCATGCCAGCGGCAAGATGCGGCCGGTCAATCTCCTGCGGGCGATTCAGGCGATCGACCTGCCCACGGGGTGGGCGACGATCGACGCCGGCTGCCCGCCGCAACGGCGGTACGAGCTGGCCGACTTCCTTGATGCCGACGACGACCAACCATGGTGGGACGACGAGCAGCGCGATCGCCACGCCGCGATGATGTTCGACCGGCATCGGCTGCAGGTCGACGCACTGGTTCACGACCCCGCTGGCGTGACGTTGTTGACGGCGTTTCGACGGGTGCGCGACGGCGAGCAGCGGATGGAGGTGCGGTTCGACGGGGTGGCTGGTTGCCTGCGCACCCCGCGCGGCGGCAGTGCGAAGCAAATCGTGCTGCGGGCCGGTCGGGGGCGGCTCGACATGCGGTGGATGACGCCCCGCGAATACGCCCGCCTGCAAGGCGCCCCCGACTACACGCTTCCCGACAATACGATTCAGGCGCTGTTCGGCTTTGGCGACGCGGTGTGCGTGCCGGCGATCCGTTGGATTGACGAACACATGCTGACGCCCGTGTACGAGGCGGCGCTGGCGCGCGGCGCCGGCCAGCGACCAGGTCTGGTCGCGGCTGCCACCTGACTGGAAATCAAGTTGCTGCCGTTCCCTTGACGGCCAGCGCGACTTCAATTGCCCATGGATGTGTTCACCAAAGCCGAACGCAGCCGCGTCATGCGGGCGGTGAAGTCCGCCGACACGACGCCGGAGATGGTCGTACGGCGTTTGGTCCACGGGCTTGGCTATCGCTACCGGCTGCATGCGAAGGACCTGCCCGGCAAACCGGACCTGGTGTTGCCGCGGCTGGGCAAAGTGATTTTCGTACACGGTTGCTTCTGGCATCGCCACCGCTGCGACGCCGGACAGTCGACGCCGGCCTCCCGCGTGGACTACTGGCAAGCGAAGTTCGACCGCAATGTGGCGCGCGATAAATCGCACCTCAGGAAACTCCGCCGCGCGGGGTGGAGCGTGCTGGTGGTGTGGGAGTGTCAGACCAAGGCGAGTCGACGCGCCGTCTTGGAACGCCGGCTCGGGCGATTCTTGAAGGATTAAGTTGCTGCGTAAAACGCCGTCACGATCGATCATGGAAGACGCCCTGCCCCTCAACTCGCAGCAACGCGCCGCATTTCGCCGGCGGTTGCTGGCATGGTATGCCAAACACGCGCGCGATTTGCCGTGGCGGCGATCGCGCGATCCGTACCGCGTGTGGCTCAGCGAGGTGATGCTGCAGCAGACGACCGTGGCGGCTGTGAAGCCGTATTTCGAGCGGTTTCTGGCCGCGTTTCCAGACGTCGAGCACTTGGCTGCCGCCAGCGAGCAACAGGTGCTGCGGCTGTGGGAGGGGCTGGGCTACTAC
>JAGQOU010000180.1 GCA_020427145.1 Planctomycetales bacterium
GGGCGAGATCCTGTCGATCGCGTTCTCGTCGACGGGCCAGCACCAAGACGCCGGCGCCAAGGTGGTGCATTGCGCCCCAAATACCAAGAGCCGCATTATCTCCAAGAGCATCTCCAAGAACGGCGGACGCAGCAGCTATCGCGGCCTGTGCAAGGTCGAGAAAGGCGCCACGGACTGCAAGAGCAGCGTCGTGTGCGACGCGTTGATTCTCGACCATGACAGCCGCAGCGACACCTACCCGTACATCGAAGTCGAAGAGCAGGACGTCCAGGTCGAGCACGAGGCGAGCGTCTCGCGGATCGGCGAAGAGCAGCTGTTCTACCTGATGAGTCGCGGGCTGAGCGAGGCGGAAGCCAGTTCGATGATCGTGAGCGGGTTCATCGAACCGCTGATCAAGGAATTGCCGATGGAGTACGCCGTTGAAATGAACCGCCTCATCGAACTGCAAATGGAAGGCTCCGTGGGCTAGTCGCCGACGTTCGTTTTCCTCGCTTGCGACCGCCTGTCCGCCAAACCGCTTGTTACGCATGCCCAGTACGACATTGACCTCTGCCGGTTTCACCCGCGAATCATTCGAAGCCTTTCTCGCCCAGCGCGACGAGCCGGGGTGGCTCTGCGACCTGCGCCGGTCGGCTTGGGAACAGTTCGAATCGCTGCCGATGCCCGCGCGGTCCGACGAAGAGTGGATGCGGACCGATATCCGGCTGTTCCGCCTGGACCGGTTTTCGACGCCCGGCGAGGCGAGCGCTACCGGAAAGCTGCCGACGGCGTTGCTGCGTGCGGGCGTGGAACTCAGTGGACGCGCATCGTCGCTCAATTCGCAGCCGGTGGAGACTTCACTCAGCGACGAACTGGCCGCGAAGGGCGTGCTATTCGGCAGCTTGGACGAACTGGTCGGCGAACACGGCGATTTGCTACGCCCCTTTGTCGAGCGGCGGGTCATCGACCCCGGCTACGATAAGTTTTCGGCGTTGCACTCCGCGCTATGGGCCGGCGGGTCGGTGCTTTACGTCCCCAAGGGCGTTCGCGTGGAGCGGCCGCTGCACGCGTTGTCGGCCATGACCGACGGCGGCGTCGATTTTTCCAAGACGCTGGTCATCTTAGAGCAAGGCGCAGAGGCCACTCTGCTGAGCGAGTTGGCGAGCACGGGCGTCGACGACGGCGGTTTTCACTGCGGCATGATCGAATTGATCGTGGAGCCGGAAGCGCGGCTGCGTTACGTGAACCTGCAAAACTGGGGCTCGGGCGTGTGGCACTTCGCCCACCAGAAGGCCCACGTCGCCCGCGGGGCGAACTTGCAATGGACGATTGGCGCCTTGGGCGCCCGGTTGGCTAAGGTCAATCAGCACGTGGCCCTGACCGGCCAGGACGCCGAGGCCCAGGTCAACGGCGTGATGTTCACGCACGGCAAGCAGCATCTGTCGTACAACACGCATCAGCACCATCAGGCCCCGTATTGCCGCAGTGACCTGCTTTACAAGGCGGCGCTGCAGGATCATTCTCGCACGGTGTGGCGGGGCATGATCAAGGTCGACGAAGCCGCCCAGCGAACCGACGCGTACCAACGCAACGACAACCTGATGTTGTCGCGAGTCGCCCGGGCCGATTCGATCCCCGGCTTGGAAATCGAAGCCGACGACGTGCGGTGCACGCACGGCAGCACGGCGGGTCGCGTTGATGACGACCAGGTGTTCTACGCGATGACGCGAGGTTATACGCGAACCGAAGCGGTGCGTATGATCGTCGCGGGCTTCTTCCAGCAGGTGTTCGACCGGATCGCCATCGAGAGCGTCCGCGAAGCGCTGGGCCGGGCGATTGGCGACCGAGTGCGGGCGATCTCTGAGTAGCCGTCATGCCAGCACGTTCGCATCGCCTGATCTCGTGCCTTGTTGGCGCACTTGCGGGCGGAGCAGCCGGCGGCTGGGTCGCCATCAAGGCGGCTCACGGCCTCCAGACCGGGCAGCAGCTTGCCGTGATTGCGATTTGTGCAGGGTTGGGGCTCTTATTGGGCTTGGTCTTTCGTGTCGAGCTCTGATTTCTAATTCTTGCCAACCAGGACTGCCCGAGATGAGCGATGGCTTTCAGTGCGTGGCTTCGACCAATGACGTTGCCGATCCCGGCTCGATGCTGGTGGAGGTCGATGATCGGCTGGTCGTGCTAATCCATGCCGCCGGGCACTGGTACGCTCTGGACGACGTCTGCACGCACGACGGCGGGCCGCTGAGCGAGGGACCGGTCGACGCCGAGCAGGCAACCATCGCGTGCCCGCGGCACGGCGCCAAGTTCGACGCGAAAACGGGCGCTGCCGTCAGCATGCCGGCCACCCACGCCACGGTCGCCCACGAAGTGAAAGTCGACGGCGACCAGGTCAGCGTGCGGCTTATCGACAACTGACTTGTTTCGGCCTCTGTCGCGGCAATCCCTCGATAACGCCTGATCGGGTATAATCCTGTGCGGCAGTTTTGACTGTCCTGAACAACCTTCATTTTTTGACATACTTAGCGAGGTTCGCCGATGCCAATCGCCGAAGATTCCGTCCGCGAAGCGCTCAAGCAAGTGATCGACCCCGAGTTGTTCGTCAACATCGTCGACCTGGGATTGATCTACAAAGTCGACGTCGCCGAGCAAGACGGCGGAGCGTCGAACGTGGACGTCGAAATGACGATGACGAGCCCAGCGTGCCCGGCTGGCCCGCAATTGTTGTCCCAGTCCAAGGAGGCGGTGAGTCGGCTCGAAGGCGTTGCGGCCGTCGACGTGCGGCTGGTGATGGATCCTCCGTGGACGCCCGATCGCATGACCGAGGACGCCCGCGACCAACTTGGGATTTTCTAAACTCACGCCGCGCGACCCGAACCATTTAGCCCCCGGTCATTGACCGGGGGCTAATTGCTTATGCACGTTTTTGTTTATGAATGGATCACTGGCGGCGGGTTGGTTGACCATCCCGGGCGGTTGCCCGAGTCGTTGCTGGCCGAAGGGGCCGCGATGGCGTCGGCGGCGGCCCAGGATTTTCTGGCGATCTCTGGCTGCCGCGTGACGCGATTGGGCGATCCGCGTCTGGAACCTGCCACCCTGCGGGGCGAACGCCGTGTGGAGATCCACTCGGAAGCCCAACGGCGGGATGAGTTCGCCGCCGCGGCGGCTGCCGCTGACTACACGCTGGTGATTGCGCCCGAGTTTGATCGCATCCTGACCAAGTCCTTCGCCGCCGCAACGGAAGTCGGCGCCCGGTTGCTCGGCGGTTCCGCGGACCTCATTCGCACCGCCAGCGACAAGCACCGAACCTGCGAGCGTCTCACGGCCGCGGGGATTTCCACCCCGGCGGCGGTTCTGATCGAGGCGGATGCGGAACGGCTGCCGCGAGATTTCGAGTACCCGGGCGTGCTGAAGCCCTTGGACGGCGCCGGATCGCAACACACGCTGTTGGTCGAGGGCCCCGGCGATGAGCCGCCCCCCTACCCTTGGACGCGGCGGCTGGAGCGGTTCTGCCCCGGACGTCCGGCAAGCGTCGCCGCAATCTGCGGCCCCGGCGGGCAGGCTATTCTCCCTCCCTGCTGGCAGTGGCTATCGGGAGACGGCCGATTCACCTATCGCGGCGGGGCGATCATCGGCGAATCTGGCCCCGCCGCTCGCGCGACTAGTCTGGCGGAGCGCGTTTTGGCTGCTCTGCCGCCTGCGACAGGTTATGTTGGAATAGATATGGTGCTCGGCGATGCCCCCGATGGCGGCGACGACGTGGTAATTGAGGTGAATCCGCGGCTGACCACGTCTTACGTGGGCCTGCGAGCGGCCGTCGATGTCAACCTCGCGGAATTGATGATCGCCGGTTTCGAGGGAACGCCGTTGCCGTCTGTCGGTAGCGCGGCGGCGATCGAGTTTACGTCAGCGGGCGACGTGACAAACGCCGCTCCTGGGTAGCGTGGCACACGACAAGAAAGCGAATTGACGGCATGCGGTGGTTGGCGCTGGATATCGGCGGAGCGAATCTCAAGGTCGCCGACGGTCATGGATACGCCGCCGTGCAGGCGTTCGCCTTGTGGCGCGCCCCCGAGCGACTTGCCGTGGAGTTGGCCCGGCTGATCGAAAAGTCGCCACCTTGCGACGCCATCGCCGTGACGATGACTGGCGAGTTGGCCGACGGCTACAGTTCGCGAGCCGCAGGCGTGGAGGCGATCGTCGCCGCTATGCGCGAGGCCGCCGGAGGTCGCAACGTCGTTTTCTATCGAACCGATGGCAAATTCACTGCGGAGTTTGACCCTGGGGACTGGCTGGCGCTGGCGGCGACGAATTGGCGGGCCTTGGCCCAATGGGCCATTCGACTGACTGGGGGCGAGTCGGCACTGCTGGTGGACGTTGGTTCGACCACGGTTGACATCATTCCCCTGGTTGGCAATCGCGTCGCAGCGGCTGGCTCCGACGACTACGGGCGATTGCGAAGCGGCGAACTGGTCTACACCGGGGTGGAACGCACCCCGCTATGCGCACTGGTCGAGGCGGTCGATCTGGAGGGTGAAATCTGCCCCGTCGCCGCCGAGTTATTCGCCACGACGCTCGACGCCTACCTGGTGCTCGGCGAGGCGAGCGAAGACGCGGAAAACGTCGGTACGGCCGACGGTCGTCCGCGAACCCGTGCCGCGGCGCTCACGCGACTGGGGCGCATGGTCTGCCGAGAAATTGACGAAGCGGAAGCAGGAACGCTGGCCTGGCAGGTGCGACTTGCCCAACTTCAGAAGCTTGAAATCGCCGGTCGCGCGGTGCTGGACCGGATGACGGCCAGCCCGGAAATCGTGATTGTCAGCGGGCATGGCGACTTCCTGGCGTCCGATCTGCTAGAGCGGTGGGATCTTGGCCCCGGGCAGGTCACCGCCATTTCCCTCGCCGCCGAGCTGGGACCGGACATCGCCCGCTGCGCCCCTGCGCACGCCTTGGCCGTGTTGGCGGCGGAGACGCCTCCGACATGAGAGAAACGATCGTACGAGTGGTGAAGATCGGGGGCAGCCTGTTCGACTTGCCGGACCTGCCCGAGCGACTGTGGAAGTGGATGGCCGTGCAATCGCCCGCTCACCATGTGCTGGTGGCTGGCGGCGGCAAGCTGGTCAATGTGGTTCGCGAATGGGATCGTCAAAAGACGCTCGACGACGCGGCGGCGCACTGGATGTGCGTCGATCTGCTGACGGTGACGGCGCACTTTCTGCACGACCGATTGCCCGAGATTCCCTTGGTTGAGGACGACCGGCTGCTTTGCCAACGCGTGGGTCAGCAGGGGGCGACTATCTTCGGGCCGGCCCGGTGGATGCGGCATTCCGAGCCGGCGTTGCCGGGGGTGTGGCTCCCCAGTTCGTGGTCGACCACCAGCGACGCCATTGCCGGGCGGCTGGCGGTGGCGTTGCGGGCTCAGGAGTTCGTGCTGATGAAATCGACGCTGCCGCCGCGCCGCATGGCGTGGGAACTCAGTGCGTTGGCGGCGGCGGAATACATCGATCCCATCCTCGCTCAGATGGCGCCCGACCTGCCGCCCACATGGTTTGTCAATCTGCGAAAAGACCCGCCTGAAACGGGCCGAGTGGTGCGCCCCGGCGGTGGGGCGTAGCGGTGGGCGAAGGCGCTGCGGGAGAGATTCTTCAGCGAGCGAGCTCGCCTTGCGTTGAGGTTGATCGCCGCTGGAACGCCGCACCAAGTCCGAAACTCAACCCCGTCATGGCCATCGCCAGCGGCAGTATGACCCACGCGGCGGACGATACGGCGTGGCCGGCGGTGGTCCACACTTGGTAGCAGTACGCGGCGCCGGAGCCGCCGGCGCGTTGCAGAACGGTGTCGGCAAAGGCTTTTGCGCGATACTTCTCAGCGGGCGCCACGGCCGTGAATAGCACCTCGCGTCCTGGCACGCCAAACGCGAACCCGGCGAATCGTTGGGCCACGTCGAAGGTCCCCAGCAGCGGCAACGACGCGTAGCCGAGCCCGATGAGCGTGAATCCTGACAGGTAAACGAGCGGGCCCGCTGCGAGCGCGGCGCCAACGCCGACGGTGCGCATCAACCAGCCGGCGCCAATGGCTTGGCCGAATAGGGTGAGCAGGTTTTGGTACGTGTTGAGATCGGCGAACCAGGCGCCCCGCTTGGCATTATCGGCAATCTGCTCCTTGACCAGGTCGAGCATCTGCAAGTAGACGCCCGTGGCGCAGATACTTGCCATGACGATCCAAAGGCCGATGCCGGCAAGATAGGGCGATCGCAACAGGTCGGCGGCGCCGCCCCAAATGGTCTGCCAGGAAGTGGGGGCGGACGGCGGCCCGGCTCCTGGCGTCGCCGCGCGGCGCAGGCCCATGGAGCACGCTAACGCCGCCATGAGCAGCGCGGCGGAAATCAGCAACGAGTCCTGAGGACGGCGGCTGCTCGCGAGCAGTTTGAAAACCTGCGAGCCGGCAATACTGCCCAGCGATCCCGCGGCTGCAATCAAACCAAAAAGGCGTTTGCCTTGCTCGCCGGTGAATAATTCGACCGCGTTGCTCCAAAACAGAGTCACCACATACAGATTGAACACGCTGAGCCAAACGAAAAACGCCCACCGCAACCAGAGCGGCGGTTCGCCGGCGATGCCTCCGATGGCGAGGCGAAAGGCAATCAAGTTCAGGGCAAAGAAACTGTACAGCACCGGCGCCAGGGCCCGGCGCGGGACCATTGCCACCAGGGCCGCGTAAAGGGGCGCCGCCACGACCATGGCCGCCAGGGTGGTGGCGAAGGATCGGGTGAGTTCGGCTGGGCTGAATGAGACGCCGTAAACCTCTCGGATTGGCCGAATGACATAATACGAGGCCAGAACGCAGAAGAACCAAACCGCCGCCCAGGCGAAGGCCCGCACCTCGCCGGAACGCAGGTCGAACCAGTTCGAGCGCCAGCTGTGAGGTTCCTGGGGCGAGTTCACAACGGGAAATTCCGAAAAAGGGGGGCGGTTAGGTGTCGAGTCAGCAGCGGCTGTCGGCGCTGCGTTGGGGCCAAAATCGCCCGGCCAGGGCCCCAGTCGCCGCGGGCCTGCCTTGGGCCAAATAGGCTGGCGGAGTATACTCGACAGACGTCGGCGACGCCTCCGCTGTCGGCATTCTCCTTCGACTCCGCCAATCATACAGCGGAGCAGAACCTGACCTCGAATTGGGCTGCGACGCCAAAGGCCCGCAAGATCATGGCCACTACCACCACCGAACCGTCCGCCGAATACGACATCGACGAACAGCCGCAGCCGCACGACGAGACGCCGGCAGCGGAGCGCACCCTCCCTTGGCCCGCGACGGCGACGAATCCCGTGCGCGTCCGCTGGCGTTACGCCATCGGCATCCCGCTGGTCCATGTCTTGGCGTGCTTGGCATTTTTTCCGTACTTCTTCAGCTGGACCGGCGTCGTGTTAGCCGTGCTGGGGTTGTACGTCTTTGGCACGCTGGGAATCAATCTCTGTTATCACCGGTTGCTCACCCACCAGGGCTTCGTCGTGCCGAAGAAGTTGGAGCACGCGCTGGCTGTGCTGGGCGTCTGTACGTTGCAGGACACGCCTGCGTGCTGGGTGGCGATGCACCGGATCCACCACCGTCACAGCGACGAGCAGCCCGATCCGCATAGTCCGCTCGTGGCGTTTCTCTGGGGACACTGTGGCTGGTTGATGTTCGTCAACCGCGACTTCGTAAACATCAACTACTATCAGAAATACACCCGCGACCTGCTTCGCGATCCGTTTTATCTGAACCTAGAACGGGGCTGGAAGTGGCTCTTCATCTACCTGGCCAGCATGGCTGTGTTTTTCCTGGCGGGGTTCGGCATCGGCGCGGCCAGCGGCGGCTTGGCCGCGGGCGTGCAATTCGGCGCCAGTCTGGTCGTGTGGGGCGTTTTCGTCCGTACGATCGCCACCTGGCACATCACCTGGAGCGTGAACTCGGTGACCCATGTGTGGGGCTATCGCAATTACGAAACCAGCGACAACAGCCGCAACAACATCCTCGTCGGCTTGTGGAGCAACGGCGAGGGCTGGCACAACAATCACCACGCCGATCAGCGAGCGGCCGCCCACGGGCACAAGTGGTGGGAATTTGACGTCACTTGGATCACGATCCGCGTGCTGGAGAAGCTGGGCCTGGCACGCGATATCGTGCGGCCCAAGTCGTGGAAAGACTCGGCAGCGACTCCCTCGGCCTGACGCGCTTCGTGGCGAACGACAACGGAGCCCGCGACAACGGGGGGCGCCCGGGTGGTCGTCCCCAGGCGCGCCCGGACGTGGCGATCTGCCGAGTGCGCAAAGAAAAACAGGGTCGCCGCGAGTCCCGACGCGGCGGCCCTGTCCGTAATTTCTGTCAGTTGCGAGAGCTCCCGACGGCGTCGGGCGGGCGACTAGAACGACCCGGCGCCCTCGCCGAATTGCGAGCGAACCTCGGCCAGCGAGCTGACCGCTTCGTTGTTCTCGACAACGCTCCAGGGGAGCATCTCGACGCCGCCCGAGGCGGTGACGATCCAATTACGGCCCTTTTTCAACAGGCTCGCCTTGCTGGCGGTCTGCGTGGGGGCGGGGAAGCGTACCAGAGATTGCCCGCCGAGCAACTCGGGCGCCTGCAGGCCAGCCCGCTCGAACATCTGCTCGCGTTCGACGATGGCGCCGATGACGGCCAAGTCCATCAGGTTGCGCAGCTGGCCGAACGTCGAATCGTGGGCGGCAAGTTCCTCGTAGTGCTCCGTCATCAGGTCGGCCCATTTGGCGGCGGTCGGGTCGCTCTGCCCGGTTTGTTGCTTCTGGCCGCTGGCGGCGACGTAATCGGTTTCGGTCAGGCACTTCACGCCCGGTCCGCGCAGTTCCCAGGACATGCCCTCGGCGTCCTGGGCGAGCGGCTCGTAGTTGGGGGCCAGCCACCACCGCGGCGTCATGCTCTGCATGCCACGGGCGCCGCCGCGCATCATTTGCAGAAAGCTGGGCAGTCCGCCAATGGGCGCGGCCTCAAAATTCATCGCCAGCCGCTTCATGCGGAAGTCAGCGGCCACCAGCGTACGGGCAAAGTGGCTCGTGGCCGGCACGCCGGTGACAGTGATCCGCTGCGGGCCCAGGGCCGACTCGATGGACGCGGCCGTTTCGTCCGGATTGCCGATGGTGCGCATCTGCGAAATGACCTGCTGCACTCGCTCCAAACCGGCGGGAGTGGGGTCGATCGAGCAGGTGATCGCTTCCACGCGCGACTGCGGACCGCTCCGCAGCGCGGCCATCAGATCGTCGAGCAGAATCACGGGGCGGTTGGTTGTGAGACCCACCACGTTGCCCAACTCGTCGATCTTCCAGCCCTCGGCAGGACCGACTAATACGATGTCCTGTCGTTCGGGATAGGCGAACACGTAGCGAACTCGCTGCAGTCCGGCGACGAATTCCACTTCCGGCGGCAGCGGCTTGTTCTCAGCCTTGCAGCGGGCAATGTTTTCTTCGAGCCACTTCAGCGAAACGGATCGCAATTCGGTGAACTTCTCGAGATCGGCGGGAGCGTCGATCTGAGCATCGGCCCGTGCCGCATCAATGGCCTGCTGGTCGACGACAGATGGCGTCGACAGTACGCCCTCCGCGTCGACCGAGACGCCGCCCACGGCGCGGTTGAACCCACCGCCGAAGAATTGCCCGTAGGACGGCTGAACGCTGCACAGCGTCAGTGCAGCAACGTAAAGGCAGCAAGAAAGCGTCTTCCGCACCATGGATTTCTCCAAGTTCGCCGGCGTCCCGGTCGGTTGACCGCGGACGTAGTGATCGGCGATGAGTCTGGGAGCCCCCCTGGAAATCCGCTCGGCGAGCGGCGGCGGGGCAAGGTCTGTTCCGCGCAATCGGGGCGTCTTCGAACATTGCGAAGCGCGCCTCGGCGATTTCTTCAGAGTAGTTGCTAACTCTTTGCCATTCAACACTTTTGACCCGGCCGCGGGGGCGGATGAGGTCGGATTGCTCGGTTTGACCGGCATAACCGGGCCGAACCTGTCGTGTTGGCCCGGACAAACTTTGACGGCATTCCTCGCACGGCGTCAGAAATCGGCCCTAAACCCAAGCCAGCCAGCCGTTTGCGGTACCGATAGCTTGAACCGACCCGCCCCGGCAGAATATGGTGTAGTGGCCGGACTGGCGCCGATGAGTGTGGCAGAATTGAACAATTCGCGCCGCCGCGCCCGCGCCGCCCAATCCCGAGATCTGCATGTCTAGCGGCTACCTCATCATTCGCGATGGCTCGAAATGGGCTGACGTCATTCGACTCGTGCCGGGCGAGTCGGTCACGATCGGTCGCGCGCCGACCAATACAATCGTGGTGAAGGACGAACGTTGCAGCCGCAACCACGCCGAGGTGTTTCAGGCAGCCGGCGCATGGCGCCTCCGCGATTTGGAAAGCCGTAACGGCACGCTCGTCGCAGGCGAACGCGTCACGCGCGACTACGAGTTGCAGCCGGGCGACATTATTCAAATCGGCAACTCGCACATGGCGTACGTCGACGACTTGGCAGCGGCGTTTCCCGATACGTCCACGTTGCTCAAGTCGTCCAAGCCGATCGACGGCGAAGACGGCGACATCGTGCTGCCGGTGGGGCCGGATGAAGAGAGCGTGTTGGACGGTTTCGAGCCGACCACGATTACGCATCGCAAGGGACAGACGCGGTTTCTCGATCTGCCCCAACTGGACGACGGAGAGGAGTCGAGCCCCAAGCTCGGGCGCGCCGCGGCCAAACTGTGTCGATTAGCGTTTGAACTGGCCAAGGGCACCGACGTGGTTTCGCTGGCCAACGTGGCGCTCAACGGTCTGTTTGAGGGAACGCAGGTCGACGCCGGGGCGCTGCTGCTGCGTCGCCGCGACGAATCGGGCCGCCGGACGGGCGAAGAGCTTGAGGTGATCGCCTCGCGAAGCGATAGCGATCACGCCTATCACCGCGTGTCCTCCTTTCTCGCCGGCACCGTGATGCGCGACGGGCAGGCCGTCATGGCGCGCAACGTGATGGACGATAGCCAACTCGGCAACCGCGATAGTCGCGGCGACATTCTGGCGACCAGCGTCATCTGCGCCCCGATTCGTCTGGAAGGCCAGTCGCTCGGACTGATCCACATGTATTCGACCGACCCGGATCGCAGCACCGACCCCGAGGACTTGGAGTTCACGCTGGCAGTGGCCGACACCGTGGGCGTGGCTCTGCAGAATCTCAGCAAGCGGCAAGAACTTGCTGAGAACCTTAACCAGATGCGCAGCGAAAACGTCCAGCTGCGCGAGCAATTGGGCGTACAAAGCGAAATTGTTGGCTCCAGCGACGTCATGGCCCGGGTCGCGCAGCAGATTGGCCGCGCCGCTCCCAGCCGGGCGACGGTGCTCATCCGCGGCGAAAGCGGCGTGGGCAAGGAACTCGTCGCGCGGGCCGTGCATTACTCAAGCCCCCGCAAGAAGGGCCCATTCGTCTGCATGAACTGCGCCGCCCTTTCCGAAACGCTGCTGGAGAGCGAACTGTTCGGCCACGAGCGGGGCGCATTCACCGGGGCCACCGAACGCAAGATCGGCAAGTTCGAGCAAGCCCACAAAGGGACGCTCATGCTCGACGAAATCGGCGAGATGAGCCAAACGATCCAGGCGAAGTTCCTTCGCGTACTGGAGGGACATCCGTTCGAACGAGTCGGCGGCGCCCAGCAGATCAAAGTCGACGTGCGGGTGATCGCCGCCACGAATCGCGATTTAGAAAAGGACGTCGCGGAGGGAAAATTCCGCCGCGATCTCTACTTCCGCCTGCATGTGTTGGAGATCATTGTGCCCGGCCTGCGCAAACGGCCGGAGGACATTCCCGAACTGGCAGAGTACTTCCTGCGCAAGTTCAACGAGGAAACGGGGCGCAAGCTGCAGGGCTTTTCGCCGCGGGCCATGGAAGAACTGCTGCGATATCGCTGGCCCGGCAACGTGCGCGAAATGAAGAACGTCATCGAGCGGGCCGTGGTGCTCGCCCGCGGCGAATTTGTCGACCACGACGATCTTGTGCTGTCCCACCTCAAGACAGCGGGCGACACGGAAATCGGCGGCGAGTATGCCGACGAAAAAGTCGGTTATGAACCGGCGTCGCTGGCCGATATCGAACGTGCGCATATCTTGCGGACGCTCACCGCCACTCGCTGGAATAAGAGCAAGGCGGCGACGATCTTGGGAATCGAACGGTCCACCCTCGATCGCAAGATTCGCCGCTATGACCTCACCGCCGAGCGACAGCACTACTAAGCCTTGTCGGCAAACCGCCTGGCAAGGCGGTCTCGCGGAGTGCGAGGCTCTGCCGAGCCCGGGAGAGGCGGCCCAACGCCGATTCGTGAAGCACTTGATCGGCTTCAACTTCGATCGCGCCTACATTTTGAGCAATTCGAAGAATCGATCGAAGGCCTCTTCGCGTTGCCCGTCAGTTTCGACCGAGTGCTGGGCGTCGCGTTCGCCAAGCGCCCGCCGAGCGAGACGGCTGAACTGGAGGTCTTCGACGGCGCGATCACGACGTTCATGGAGGGCGTCGTCAATTCGTCGCGTGGGGACGAAGTCTCCGAAGCATCTTTCCGCGCGAGAGGCGATCAGATCGCTTCGCCTCGGGAAAATCATGCTGCTAGCGCTCGGCGCTGCGATAAGCTGATCGTAGGCCCCGGCGACTGCCGTTGCGGCCTCTGCGAAGGACGAACTCGCGGCCGCAACGATTTCTGTCGCGCCGAAACGGGAACTCCAAACCGACAGGTCGCCCGCGTCGACGACGCCGTCGCCGTTGCCGTCGGCGCCGGTGAGCAGCGGGACGGTCGTGGCAAATTGCCGCTGCCATGTGAGGAAATCCGATCCCGCGACGGAGCCGTCCCCGTCATAGTCGCCAGGAATCCCCGGGCTGACCGCGACCCGTACGACACTGGACGTCGACAGCCCTGTCGTCGTATTGGAGATGGTCGCTTCGAGGAAGTAAACGCCGGGCTGCTCAAACGTCGCGGTCGAGTTCTTGGCGGCGTTATTGCCGTTGACCGAGAAAGTCACCGGGGCGGGCGGCACGCCGATCGTGGCCCAGGTGTAAGCTAGCGCGGATTCGCCAGCCGTCAGATCCGATCCCAGAACGCTGACCGTCGTCGTTGTCGAGGCCACGGGGTTTTCGGCCGTGGCTGCCGGCGCAACGACCACGGGACTGGCCATTAGCATGATCTGTTGCGCCGACAATGCGGCTGAGTAGATTCGGAAATCGTCAATCCGGCCAAGAAAACCGGGGTCGACTGCGTACTGCGAGTCGCCCAGGTAATTCTGCGTGGTGGCGCCCAAGTCGGTCGGATGGATTGTCATATTCTCGTTGGTCGCCACGGGCACGCCGTTGACGAACATCGTGCCGGTGTCGCCTGCGAGAGTAATCGCCACATGCACCCACGATCCGGCTGTAAGCACTGGTCCATTGAGTTGCTGCTCGCCGCCGACGCCGGTGGTGGTGATGGCAAATCGCAGCGGGCCCCCGGCCCCGTTGGCTCGCGGCGTTAAGAACATGTTGACGCTTGTTCCTGAGCCGAAATCGAAGATTCGCGACCAGGTATTCAGCGTGTCGACGTTGAACCAAGTGGCAATGGTGAAATCATTCAACCCGCTTACGATCCCTGTCGGCAGTTCGACGGCGCCGCCGTTGAGGGCCAAGGCGTTTCCGCCGACGCCAGTCGACCAGCCAGCCAGTCCGTTGAGAGTGCCGGTGTTGCCGTTGCCCGATGAGTCGGCGAGCGTCGTCCCGGTCGTGGCGTCGGCTTGGTACCACGCTTCGGGCGTAATAATCGACAAGGTGGCGTCGGCGCTGCCCAAAGCGGAGGTGACGTGGACCGTGGCCGAACCGGCCGCGAGAGGCGCCGTATAGAGCCCCGCTGCGTTGACGCTGCCGGCGCCGCTGGCGATCGACCACGTCACCGCCAGCTGCTCTTGCAGCGGATCCCCAAACTGGTCAGCCGCATTGGCGGAGAGTTGCGCCGTGGCGCCAGCCGCGACGATGGCGTCCGACGGCGTCACGACGACCATCCCGGAAGCGAGTTGAGCCACCGTGACGGCGACCGAGCTCGTCGTGCTGGCTCCGTTGGCAGGGTTGACGATTGTGGCTGTGAATTCGTAGTCGCCGGCTTGCGTGAAGGTTGCCGTCGAATTCTTGGCGGCGTTCGAGCCGTTCGCACTGAAGCTGACCGCGGCGGGCCCCGTGGCGGACCACGTGTAGGTCAGGCTTGCCTCGCCGCCGGTCGCGGCGCCCAGTACCGACAGATCAGTGGTCGTGCCTGTCACCAGTGCCGGACTGGCGGCGGCGGGCGTCGCGATGGTCGGCGCATCAACGTCGGCCGTGAACTCCAAAATTGTGAGCGAGTATCCCGGGAATGCGTATGTGAAACTCGTGTCCAATCCCGACACCACCGTGGCGACTGGAGCAATACTGTTCGGGTTGGCCAGGGAGTTCTGCGCATTGTTTGCCAGCGCTGCGAGCGTCGTTGCGCTGGCTGTCGGCGAGACGGTCAGAGCTCCGTCCAAGTTGATCGTCGTTTCGGCGAGCGTCCCCGTCGCGTTGACGACCGTCACAAAGTAGGTGGAGTCCGTACGGGTCACGAGCGTCTGCAATCCCGTGGCGGCGCTCACCGAACTTGCTACGATGTTCGTGCCGCGATTCTGCGACAGCATCTGCTGGACGTAATAGCTTGGCGAGACGTAGCTGGAGAGGTTGTCGTAGCCAATCAGGTCGGGCGTCCACTGAATCCCGTCGACGTTGACCCATAATGGAGCATACGCTGACATCGTCACCAGATCGGCGTTGCGTTCCAATCCCATGAGAAATGCAGCCTCGCCGAGGGCGGCCGCCATAGTGCTGGTGGGCGCTCCTTCGCGGGCGGCGTATTCCCCGACTAGGATTTTGTAGTCGCCGCGGGCCGCGTTGTCGTAGTAGTCGGAATTTGCCAGGAACCACTGCGGCGTGTTGTAGAAGTGGTCGTCCAGCACGTCGAACGGACGTCCGCCCGTGGCGGTACTGGTGGCGATAATCTGAAGATTTGGAAACTCGGCGTGAATTGCGTCGTAAAACAACGGATACCGCTGGGGATAGGTCGAGGAGAACCAGTCTTCATTGCCGATCTCGACGAAGTTGACGTCGTACGGTTCGGGATGCCCGTTGGCGGCGCGCAAGGCTCCCCAGGCGGTCGTGACCGGATCGAGCACATAGTGCAGTTCGTTCACCGCGTCGATCACGTCGTTGGCGAGCGTCGCGCCGGTGTCTGACGATCCATTGAGCGTGTAGCCCGCGTAAACCCCGAGGATCGGCTCAGCCCCCACCTCCTCGGCCATCTGCAGGTATTCGTCAAGCCCCAGGCCGTCGGTCGACCAGTAACCCCACGCCGAGTTCAGGTGCCCAGGGCGGTCCTCGATGGGGCCAATGGTCTCCGACCAGTTGAAGCGGTCCGCATAAGTATTCCCCTCCAAGTAGTTGCCGCCGGGGACGCGGAAGAAGGCGGGCTGCAGGTCGTCCAGCCACTGCATCAGGTCGCCGCGAAGATGATTGTCGCCCCCGTCGTAACCGGGCGGGAACAAATACGCCGCCCCAAACCACAGCGTGGCGCCGTTGGCCGAGGCGCTGTTGGTGGAGATGACAAACCGATTGGCCGCCGAGGTAGGCGCATTAGCCGCCGTGGTCAACGTGACGGTGTACTTCGTCCAGTTGGTGGAGATCGACGGGACCGTCGCGGTGGCGTAGACCGTCCCGCCGTTGGATTCCAACGCGACGGTGAGGGGGCCGGTAAAGCCCGCCGTGGCTTTGGCGTAGAACTCCGCCGTGTACGTCGTCGACGGCGTCACCGCCACGCCGAAGAAACCGGAGTTGGCGATGCCGGCGCGGGCCGAGGCCGAGACGCCCGAGGTGATTGTGAGCTTCCCCGAACTGGTCAGCGCGGCGGTTGGTCCGGAGGTTGCGTCCGAGTTGAGCGTGGCGGCCACGCCAGCCCCTGCGACCGCCGTCCAGGCCCGCAGAGGATCTGTCGAATCGTTGAAACCGCTATTGCGAACCTCGTTGCTATAGACGCCCCCCTCGGCCCCATAGTTGATGTCTTCCATGAAGGCGCCGTACAGGTCCGGCGAGACCGTCACGCCCGTCGAGGCCATGTCGACGTCAATCGAAACCTGCCCGTCCGTGCCGATGAACTGAGCCACGCCCGCGGTCAATGGCGAGTTGTAAAATCGCACGTCGTCGATTTGGCCGTCGACAAAGTCGGCGCGGGCGCCAGCATACTTGCCGCCGCCGATTACTGTGGCCCCCGTGCCTTGCCACCCGCCGGTGTACGGCGTGGCGGACTGCAGTTCGCCGTCCACATAGAGCAGCAGTTGGCCGTTGGCGACGTCATTGACGCCGATGAGGTTGTACCAGGTCGCCGTCGATGGGACGCTGGTTGCACCAGCGCTGTAGACCGTGGCCGAGTCGCTGTCGGAAGCTAGTCGCGAGAACGCGAACCGACCGGTGTCGGCGCGGTATTGCAGGTAGAAAGCCGAAGTCGAAGAGCCGTCGACTGAGACGAAAGTCTGAAACCCGCTCAGCGAGTTCAAGTTCACCCATGCCGAGACGGAAAACGGCAGTGCGGTGTCGATCACCGGCGAGGGATAGGTGGCGTTGCCCGTCGCCGAACCGTTCACGGCGAGCGAATTCGACCCCAGTCGCCCCGCGTCCCACGCGGCGCCGGCGCCCAGCGACAAGACGTTGTCATGCCCCGAAACGTCCGCCGCGGTCGCTCCCTCACCGTCGTCGAAGGAGTATGCGGCGGGCTGATCCAGGACCGCGATTTGCTCCGCCGACAGCGCCGAGTCGAACAGTTCGACGTCGTCGATTGCGCCGTTGACATAGTCGACCTGCCCGCCATTGTAGAACCCGTGGCCGATGAGCGTGGCGCCCGTGGCTTCCCAGCCGCCCGTGTAAACAGCTGCGCCCATCGACTGTCCGTCGACATAGAGCGAAATGGTGCCGGCCGTGGCATCGTTCACGCCCACCAGGTGATGCCAGACGCCGGTCTCCGGCGCCGTCGGCGCGGCGACGTACGTGGCGCCGACGTTGGCATCGCTCCCCAAGCGGGTGAAAGCGAACGTCCCCGTATCGCCGCGCAGCTGCAGGAAGAACCCGGCCACGGTATCGCCGGCAATGGAAACGACTGTCTGGTAGCCAGAAAGCGAAGCAAAGTTCACCCACGCTGAGACGCTAAAGCTGCCCGACGTATCGACCACGGGCGCGCCATAGGCGGCCACGCCACTCGACGTGCCGTTGAGATTCAATGCGTGGGAGCCGATGTTACCGTCGGTCCACGTCGCTCCCGCTCCGAGGGTGGCGTTGAGTCCGCTGCCCGCGGAGTCGACGGCGACCGTGCCCATGCCTTCGTCGAAAGTCCAATGCGCGGTCGGCGTCGGGACGGCTGGAATCGGGCCGACGGCCAGCAACGTGCGGAGTTCTAATACCTCGAATTCGCACGCTGTTGTGAAGGCGCCGGCGCGATACGGTCGCGATGTCCGCTGATTGCCCAGCGTTCGTCGTCTGAGTTTGGCGAGCGAGTTGCGGACCAGCAACTCGAACGCCTTGCCAAGACGTTGCTGCAGGCCGGGTGCTTTCCGCACACTGGTGTGACATCGTGTCGCATTGGCATGGCGTGTCGCGACCGCCTGCCGCTTCCGAACCGAATGCAGCTTGTTCATTGCCGATGTCCCGTCAATTGGTCGAGTCGAGTAGGCGTCCGAAGTGCATGGCGTTCGTCACCGGCCCGCCGCGCCGCAGGGGCCGCTGAGACGCGAGAAATCGCGGCGGCGGCGCGTTCGCTTGCGCCGGCGCTTCGCCGATCAGCGCCATACTGTTTTCAAGTGACTCACATTCGTGACGAGTGACGAGTGACGCAGACTCGGCGACGCGCTGGACGGCGTCCACGTCATTTTGGTCGAGCAATTCTCATGCCCACGACAGCCAAAGGTTCACGGGCGGTATTTCTGCTCGAATCGACTGCTGCCGTTGTGCATCGAAAGACCCGATTGATCCATTCGAATGCTAGTTAAAAGACGCCATCGGCGTCGTCGCGAATGCTGTGACTGGATAAGTGTGGCCGGACAAGTACGACGCCGGGCACGCCGATTGAGGCCTGCCTGGTCGCGTTCCTTCCGAAAACCAGAGCTGCCAACGCCTCCCTTTACGCTAATTGCTCAGCGAAAATTCGTATAGCAGGAACTTGCGCAGAAAGATTGTAGGAATATCTTAAAGCACCGCAGTCGTTGCATCACAGCTGCGATAAACTCGAATCGCACTTGCTG
The DNA here is from genome assembly GCA_020427145.1 of Planctomycetales bacterium. Lineage (GTDB taxonomy): Bacteria > Planctomycetota > Planctomycetia > Pirellulales > Lacipirellulaceae. The sequence goes on from JAGQOU010000180.1 coordinate 18,295, forward strand.
ACAGCGAACAGCGTCGACTTGATGCCGCCGATTCGCAGGCCATGGTGCGCCGTCCGCGCCATGGCTTACGAATCGGATCATGGCATCAGCGGGGGCCGCGAGGGCGTAGCCACCCGACGCCGTTAGCCCCTGTAAACTACCAGCCGAGCCGCCGGCGCGGTGGTGATCATACCGATTCTACGCCTTAACGCGAATCTTCGCGTGCACCTCGCGAAATTCAGGTGCGGCGCCCCGCAGTTGTGCTCGCTCGGGGACGGGGGCGACCAATACTTGGCCATTCACGCCCCGACTGCTTTGGCGCCGGCGAGAGTCGCGTGAGAGCAAATCCGTTTGACGCCCAACGAGTAATCGAGTTTGCCATGACCGCCGTTGCCGACGCCGTCTCCGTGGAATCCGTCAGCGTTAAGCCGGAATTATTCGAGGCCGTTCAGAACTCGGTTCGCAATGCGATGACCATGTGCGGGTTGAAGGCTCGCTGCACCGGCGTGTCGAGCGTGCCCGCGCAGCAGTCGGGCATCGTCACAGGCATGATCGGCGTTCACGGCAAAGTGACGGGTTTCGCCACTGTGAACATGGCCGAGCGGTTTGCCATTCGCGCCGTGGAAGGCCTGCTGGGCGACGAGCACGGCAAGCTCACCTCGCAAGTCGTCGACGGCGCCGGCGAAATCACAAACATTATTGTCGGCGGCATCAAATCGAGCTTGGCCAAGACCAATTGGGGATTCTCGCACATTACAGTGCCGTCGGTCTTGGTCGGCAATAACGTCACGATTGCGTACGCCCGCGGACTCGACTTCCTGACCGTCAGCTTTGAGCTGGACGATCCGGAAGCCGTGCGGCTCGAAGAGCGCATGATGCACGTCAGCTTATCGCTGTTGACGCTCTAGCGTCGATGGCGTCCCAGCGCAGACGAACTACGCTTCGTCCGCCGCTCGCATCCACTTGCTGATTGTCGGCGTGTCGTCGCAGAAATCGCTCGGCTTGAAGTACAACGCGATTTCGCGCGCAGCCGACTCGGCGCCGTCGGAACCATGCACCAGGTTCATTTGTCGGCTGCTGCTGAAATCGCCGCGAATCGTGCCGGGGGCGGCCTGCAACCCGTTGGTGGCGCCTAGCATCTCGCGCACGACGCGGATGGCCTCCAGCCCCTCTAGTACGGCCGCCACGACGGGCCCGCCGGTCACGAATTCCTCCAGCGTGGGGTACCAGCCCTTCTGGACGTGCTCGGCATAGTGCTGCTTCGCCAACTCGGGCGTGATTTGCAGCATCTTCATGGCGACCACGTTGAGGCCCTTGTCCTCGAAACGAGCGAGAATGCGGCCCATCAGGCGGCGTTGGACACAGTCGGGCTTCAGCAGAATAAAGGTGCGTTCCATGGTTCTTCTTTTCGACTCTGAATGTGTCTTGTGAGTGAAGTTGGAATATGACCGGCGGCCCAACGGGCCGCGGCGGTTAGCCAGATCGTCCCGCATGGCGGGAGTTGCGAATTGTAGGCGACGTCCCGCGGGGCCTCAACCGCCCCCTGGCCGCTGGCGCCGGCGGCAGCTACTCTGGGACGCCATGGCCATTCTCGGAGCCCACATGTCGATCGCCGGCGGCTACTACAAAGCCGCCGAAGCCGCCGCCCGCACGGGGTGCGACTGCGTGCAGCTGTTCACGAAGAACAACAACCAGTGGCGTGCCAAGCCGATTGCCGCCGCTGAGGCGGAGCGGTTTCGCACGTCGCTTGTCGAGCTGGGAATCCAGCATCCGATTTCGCACGATTCCTACCTCATCAATCTCGCCAGTCCCGACGACGAGTTGTGGAAGAAATCGATCGACGCCTTTGTGATTGAGTTGCAGCGGGCCGAACTGCTGGGGATTCCGTACGTCGTCGCCCACCCGGGGGCGTACACCACCAGTAGCGAGGCGCGGGGACTGAAGCGAATTGCCCGCGGGCTGAACGAGGTTCACAAGCAGACGCGGGGAATCACGGCGAAGTGCCTGCTGGAGACGACCGCCGGCCAGGGGAGCAACCTGGGGTGGAAGTTCGAGCATTTGGCCGCGGTGATTGACGGCGCGCGCGCCCCGGAGCGGCTGGGCGTTTGCTTTGACACCTGCCATGTGTTTGCCGCAGGGTATCCGATGGGGACGAAGAAGGACTATCTCGCCACGATGCGACAGTTCGACAAGATCGTCGGCTTGAAGCAGATCAAGGCGTTTCATGTCAACGACAGCAAGGCAAAGTTTGGCTCGCGCGTCGATCGGCACGCAGGCATCGGCCGCGGCGAGATGGGCGTCGACCCGTTTCGCTGGCTCATGAACGACCGCCGATTTCGCCGCGTGCCGATGTATCTGGAAACTCCCAAAGGGACCGAGGACGGCGAAGAGCTGGACGTGATCAATCTGGCCGTGCTGCGCGGGCTGATTGACACGTGACAGGGCGCGTTGATCCGAGCGATCGCTTTGGTCCCTGACGACGTTGCTGGCAACGGCGCCGTTGCGGGCCGGTCAATTCTTCACTCAGGGATTTCCCGGCCGTGCGGATCGACGTTCGCGTCGTCCAGTTTCTGCCGCAGCGATTGCTGCAATCCGGAGTCGAGATAGTGTTCCACGCGATGGGCCGGCTCGTGGACGTGATCCAGCGGCAGGCCGAGGAATTGCACGAGGTAGTTCTCCCACAGGCGATGGGCGCGGACCAGCTGGCGAGCCGCGTCGCGACCAGCCGGCGTGAGTTCAAGCGTCTCGCCGGCGCGCGACACCAGTTCGTTCCGTTGGAGGCTCGCCAAGCCCCACCACGCCAAGAGGCCGCCGCCAATCGCTGTGCGTGCGTCACGGCTGGCAAGTCGCCGCTCGGCGCCCAGTTCTTCAAGCCGATACAACATGCCCAACAGATCGTCGCGAATCACGCGCAGGGCAAGACGGGCGTTGTGCAACATCGTGCTCAACAGTCCGTAACGCGGCGAGAACAGCACGGCGACCCCGTACAGGCCGCCGGCGGCAACCGCCATCATGCCGGCCACGTTGGTGTCGAAGTGGACGGCCAGGGCGTACCCCAGCACGCTGCTGGCGGCGCCAATGGCCGCCGAGAGCAGCACCATCGGTCCGAGCCGATCGACCAGCAGGTGGGCCGTCGCCGCGGGGGTGATCAGCATCGCGACGACCAGGATGGATCCCACTGCTTCAAACGACGCCACGGCCGTCACTGCCACAAGCGTCATCAGCAGATAATGCATCACGCCGGCCGGGAATCCCATCGTCGTGGCAAGCGCAGGGTCGAAGGCGCTCAGTTTGAATTCTTTCCACAGCAGAACCAGTGCGACGGTGTTGACGCCCAGGACGATCAGTCCCACAGCCAACGCGCGGGGCAGCTGGAGACTTCCCCATTGCACGGTGTACAAGGGCGCCAACTCGAGCGCTCCCTCGAACACGCACTGCTTGTCAAAGTGTACGCCCTTGACCTGGGTGATTAGCACGACGCCCAACGCGAACAACGACGTAAAAACGACGCCCATGCTGGCGTCAGCAGGCACCCGGGCGAAGCGATGCAGCGTTTGGGTGAGCAGCGCCGTGAGCAGGCCAGCGATCACGGCGCCCAACAGCAGCGGACCGATGCTGTAGGACTGCGTGACCAGAAACGCGGCGGCCAGGCCCGGCAGTACGGAGTGGGAGATCGCGTCGCCCATCATGCTCATCTGCCGCAGCACAAGAAACGCACCCAACACGGCGCAGGCGGCAGCGATCACCGCGCCGGTTGCCATAATCCACAATGCATCGGTCGAAGGCCAAGCGATCGCCAGAGAAGCGGCAGCGGCGTTCATCGATCGCCCTCCCCTGCCCTGATCTCGTGTGGCGACGGCGGGACGCGCGGAGCGGCGAATGCGAGTTTCGGATCGGCTTCCAACTCGGCTTCGAGTTCCAAAACAACCGCGGCGGGCAGAAGATGCTCCACGTCGTCGGCCGAGCGATCGACATGGTCGGCCGCGGCTCCAGCGACGCGCATCATATACAGCTCCCACAAACGGTGGCGCCGGGTAGCTTCGGCGGCCGCGCGCAGGCCGACGGGGGTCATCGTCACAACGCCCCCCGACAGCGTGACGAGACCTTGTTGCTGATTCTTTTCCAGCAAACGACGCAGCCGGGCGGGCCGCCAGCGGCGATCGGCCTGCAACGATTCGAAATCAATCGCGGGCGTCTCTTGCGGCTGTGGTTCAGCCAACTCGTACAGCGATCGCAGCAAGTGATCCTGGGCCACCCGGCGTTGAAGGCGGACGGTATGCATGAACCTGGCGAGGAGCCCCTGTTGCGGCGCCAGCAGCAACGACGCGGCGAACATGGCTGCCGCTGCCAGCACGATGGCCGGCCCGGCGGGAACGCCGCGTCCGTAGCGGGAACCGACGACGCCGGCAAATACCCCTATCGCCGCCGCCAGCAGCAGCAGCGTGTGCAGTCGGTGCGTCCACATCCGCGCCGTCGCCGCCGGCACGATGATCATGGCCGCCATCAACACCACCCCGACCATTGGCAGGCCAATGATCGTCACGACCGCCACCAGGGCCATCATTGCCAGATCGAGCCGCGTGGCGGGCCAGCCCTGCGACGCCGCGAAATCCGCGTCAAACGCTACGAGCTTGAACTCTTTAAACAGCAGCGTCACGATGAGCAGCGCGGCCGTGCCGACGCCCGCCAACAGCAACAGGTCGCTGTTGAGCATGTTGCCGGGCTCGCCGAACAAGAACGAGTTGAGTCCCGCGCTGTTGCCCCCCGTGGTCGATCGCGTCGCGCGGCTGAGCAGCACGACTCCCAGACCGAAAAAGGAACTGAGCATCACGCCGATCGCCGCGTCCTCCTTGGTGCGCGTCCAGCGAACGACCAGCGTCATCAGCCCGATCGCCGCGAGCCCCGTGGCGAGCGCCCCCACAGACAGTGCGGCCAGTTGCCGCGAGCCGGTCAGCATGAAGGCCAGCACCACTCCCGGCAACGCTGCATGCGACAGCATGTCGCCGACCAGCGAGCGGCCGCGCAATACCGCGAAGGCTCCGACGACGCCTGCCACGCCGCCGAGCAGCGCGGCGCCGAGCGTGACTTTCATTGACAGGCTCAGCGCGATCATGGTCCGGGGTCGCCCTGTCGCATCGCCTCGGCCGCGGCGTCGAGGATGGTCAATCGCCCGCCGTAGGTCTTCTGCAAGCTTTCGGGCGTGAATGTCGTTTCGACAGGACCGCACGCCACGAGCCGCATGTTTAGCAGGATGACATAGTCGAAGTATTCTCGCACGGTTTCCAGATCGTGATGGACCACGAACACGGTGCGCCCGTCAGACCGCAGCGTCTGCAGCAGTTCCACGATAGCCGATTCGGTGGCGGCGTCGACGCCGGCGAACGGTTCGTCGAGAAAGTAAATTTGCGCCTGCTCGGCCAATGCGCGAGCCAAGAACACGCGCTGCTGCTGTCCGCCGGAGAGTTGCCGAATCTGTCGCTTGGCGAAGGGCAGCATGCCGACCTGATCGAGACAGCGCTCGGCCGTTTCCCGCTCGGCGCGGCCGGGGCGGCGGATCCACCCCAGCCGGCCGTAAGTGCCCATCAACACCACGTCGTGTACGGAGACCGGAAAGTCCCAGTCGACGCTTTCGCGTTGCGGCACGTAGCCCACCAAGTGACGTTGTTGGACGTAGGGCTTGCCGTAGATTTCGACCTTGCCGCTGGCCAGCGGGGCGAGTCCCAATGCCGCTTTGATGAGCGTCGTCTTGCCGGCGCCGTTGGGGCCGATGATTCCGACGAGCTTGCATTCGGGCACTTGCAGGTCAATGTCCCACAACACGGGGCGGCGATGATACGCCACTGTCATATCGTGAATTTCTAAGGCAGGGGCCATTTCGGCACGAGGGTATGGAATATGGGTGAAAATGGTGTGGTTTGACGCCTTCGCGCGTATGACTGGGAGCGACGAGCAGCAGCCTCAAGTTGCTCAGGATCCTTGTCGGCCTAGCGCCGTCACGATCACGCGCGCATTGTGTTGCAGCATGCCTGCGTAGCTCTCCGCGTCGCTGCCAGCGGGGCCTAACGCGTCAGCATACAACGGCTCCTCTGGCAGCTGCAGGTCATAACCTTGATCGCGCACTGGTTCGACCAACGCCTGTACCACTCGCGGCGCCACGGCCGATTCAACGAATACCGCCGGAATCTGCCGCTGGATGATCATCCGCTGTAACTCCTCCTGCCGCCCCAGGTCTTTCTCTTCTTCGGTGCTGATGCCCTTGAGGCCGTGAACTTCCAGCCCGTACGCGGCGCCGAAGTAGCCAAATGCATCGTGAGCCGTGATCAGCACTCGTCGCGACTCGGGCAATGTGGCAATCTGCTCACGACAGTATTGGTCCACTTCTGCCAATTCGCGGCCGTATTGCTTTGCTCGCTGAGCGTACTGTTCGGCGTTCGCCGGATCGAACTTCCCAAACGCGGTCGCCAGGTCGGTGGCGCAGTCGGCCCACAGGGCGGCGTCGTGCCAGACGTGGGGATCGTACAAGCCGGCGAACTCGGGCGGTTCGCGCAATCGTTTGTCGTGGCGTTCAACGAGCCCTGCGGTCGCGGCGACGGTGAACCGGCGTGCTGCGAGCTTCTCGAACAATTCGGCCATCCGGCCTTCCAGGTGTAGCCCGCTGTAGACGATCGCATCGGCGCCGCTGAGCCGCGACACGTCGGACGCCGCCGGGCTGTAGAGATGGGGGTCGACGCCGGGCCCCATGAGCGCTTCCACCGCCACGCGATCGCCGCCGATGCGCCGCACCATCTCAGCGACTTGTCCGGTGGTGCAGACGACGTGAATCGGCCCGTCGCCCTTGTAAACGTGAGTTGTGCTGCCGCCGGCCTCATCGTCGGTACGGCTCGGCGCAGTGCAGCCGACCAGCAAGCAGCTGACGACGACGATCCACGCCGCCGCGTCGACACGAGAATACCACCTACGCCGTGATGCACGATTGGCCATGAAACGCTTATGTGGGTACTTGCGCGCCCCCCGCTGCGGGCGCGCGGAGGGGCAATTGGCTACGATTCGGATTGGGATCGCGTCCGTACTTGGTCTTCCATCAATCTCCGCGCCGCGGCGCGGGCTGCCGCCCAGTCGCCGTCGCGTGCGTCGGCGAGCATGGCGCCGAGCCACTTCGACTCGGTTGCCGTCAATTCGCCTGCTGCGGTGGCGGCGTCGATCTGCGCCGCGAGCGACTCGAGTTGTGACGCCGCCTCGCGATTGGCCACGGAATACAGCGCCGTTGCGTAGTCATACGCCGTTTCACTGACGACCCCATAGCCGCCGCAGCCGATCGTTGCAGCGGCGACCAGCGCCGTGATCGTCCATGTCGACCTGTCCTTCGAGGTGCGCGACATCATAATTCTCCCGTGGGGCCATCGGCCTCGTTCATGCTGGAAAACTCCGCCCAGACCAGCAAATTGACGTCTTCCGACACGAAGCGCACCGACGCGTCGCCCAGGCACACGTTGCCGCCGCCGACGTGTTCGGCATACATCTGTCCGACGTGCAGCGTGGGGAAGTTCACCGGGTGAATAATGGGGAACCCCGTGATGTCCAACTCGCCGCCAGAGGGGCCGCTATGCACCAGCGTCAGCACGGCCGCCGCGTCGGGGCCGTTTTCCGGCGAGCTGAAGCGGGGATGCACAATCGCCCCCGGCACGACGCCGGCCCAACTCTTGTCGCTGAGCGCCGAGGAATGCTCTCCGAAGAAGATCGTTCGCGAGAGACCGTCGGTGATTGCGCGGAATTCGACCGCGGAATCGCGGTAAAACGGTCCGTCGGCGAGCAACGACACGTCGCCGCCAATCGATATCTCCTTGGTCTCGCTCGTATAGATGTTGGTAAAAACAATGTTCGTCGCCTGAGCCCCGCACTCGCCCCAGCACGACTCTTGGCCGTGACTGGCCACATAGTGCGAGCGGCCCAGCACGATCTCGCGTCCGGCCAGCATCAGCGGCGCTCCCGAACTGTCGACGACGTTGAAGGGTTCCAACTCGCCCGAGGACGACGGGCAGAGCAGGTTCTCGATCCGCGTCGCCACCGCGTCGACCTGATCGGCAAGCCATATCGGTTGCTGGTAGTCGAGTTGCTCTCCGAGCGTGCTCTGTTCCATGTGCGGCAACAAGAATGCGGTCCAACCCCAGCCGGGCGGGGCGTCCCAGGTGGTCGAATCGCGTTTGGGCGGCGGCGGATTGTCGAGGCTCCGCGAGGCGTACCCCGGCGGCAGCGAGCCCTGAGATGATTCGTAGTTCTGTGCAGCCAAGCCGAGTTGCTTCAGGTTGTTGCTGCATTGCATCCGCCGAGCCGACTCGCGCGCCGCCTGCACCGCTGGCAACAGCAACGCGATGAGGACGCCGACAATCGCAATGACCACGAGCAGTTCCACCAGCGTAAACGCGGAGCGGGCGCGACGGCGTCGGAACATGGCAAGACCCGGGGCGGGGAGGCGGGGCGGCAGGATCACAAAATGTAGCCGTAGCTACACCGCTGCAAAGTGTAGCCGGGGCTAATTCTCGCGTCAAGCACGTTCTTGCGGGCCGGCAGCGGCCAGCGTGTTTTCGCTCGCCGGGGACGCGGTCGTGCGTATACTGAGCATGCAGCCGCGCCTGCAATGACATCTCCGCGACGATCCTGCCGGTCTCATCCGCCTGCCGCCCATGCCCAGTTCCGACTCAGCCGCCGCCCGCCACCGCCGCACGCGTAACGATCACGCCCAGGAAACCGCCGAGGATTACGTCGAGGCGATCGCCAAGATGACGGCCGATACGGGACGCTGCCGCGTGATCGACCTCGCCCGGCAGTTCGCCGTCAGCCACGTTACCGTCAGCAAGGTGGTGTCCCGGCTGCGACGCGAGGGATTGGTGAAGGACGAGGCTTACGCCCCGCTGGAACTGACCCCCGCGGGCCGTAAGCTCGCCGAGGAGTCAAGCCGACGCCACGAAATTGTCTACCGATTTCTGCGTGCGATTGGGGTCAGTCAGCGCACCGCCGAGATCGATACCGAAGGCATCGAACACCATGTGAGCCCGCAAACGCTGGACTGCTTTCGCAAACTGGCCGCGCGCATGGAAAAGTAGCTTCCCCATCGGCGGCTTCGCTGGCCGTTTGTGCCGTTCGTGCCGGCTACGGCGTCCAGGCGCCGCGTTGCGGTCGCAGTTCGAAGCCGTTTTGGCTCGTTCGTTCGTCAAAATGCTGGCCCTAGCGGCCCGTCGTGGTATCTTTACGGAAGCGTCGAGCCGGACCGCACCCTTGCCGACGCCCTGGCCTCCCGCGCGATCGGTCCCGCACACTCCGCCGAACAATGCGCACCTACACTCATCGGTACTACAAGCGGTTCCGAATGGAACTGGACCTCTACCGGTGGTCCAGGCCGACGGGCATGTCGTGCCCCGATTATCGCCTGCTCTCCTGGTCTCCCGCATTGGTGGATCAGCACGGCGAGGTGAAGTATTTCAGCTTTCGCGACGAGCTGGACGCGGTGGTGTTTCCTTGCCTGGGGCAAATGGCCAGTTGCATACGGCTGATGCAGGAGATCAGCGACAAGGACGGCTTCGTTCCCGAAGCGACGTGGCTGGCTGAATACGTCGGCGCCGGCCCGCGGCTCACCGAATACTGCGGCACGATCCAAGCGATCCGCATCAGTCGCGCCAAAGCAAACCTGCAAAACGTGGGCGTTACCCCCCTGCACCGCGGCCGCGGCGTCGCCAAATTACTGCTTGCCGCCGCGCTCACCGGGCTGCAACAAGTCGGCGTCACTCGAGTTGGCCTGGAGGTGACCGCCGAAAACCACCAAGCGGTGGGTCTCTACCGCCGCATGGGATTTCGTGCGGTCAAAACGCTGTACAAGGCGGTTGAGCCCGAGACGCCGGCGAATCCGGCGGCGGCGGTTTGAATTGCTCGGCGGTGGGAATGCATGCAACGGGCTTGGCGACTTGCCGCAGCGGTTCCCATGGAAGCCTCGGCGCAAAATGGCCGCAGTTTTCATCGCCGCCAGCCTCCCCCGCGACGAGATTGACCGGGCTCCGGTTGTGAGTTTGGCGGCGGGTGGGTAATCTCGGGGGCCCGCGTCGCGAGAGAATTCACCAGCGACGCCCCGCTACCTCGGACGGACCCGCCGTTGCCCATGCCCGCTAGTTCAGCCCTTCACGATCGGCCCGCCCACGTTCACCAGTTCGATAACGGACTGGTGCTGCTCGCCGAACCGATCCCCTCGATGCAATCGGCGGCGCTCACGCTGATGACCCCCTGCGGTTACAGCACCGAGCCGGCCGATCGCCTGGGCCTTTCGGGAATGGTGTGCGACATGGTGCTTCGCGGCGCCGGCGAACGCGACAGCCGCGCCCTCATCAACGACCTGGAGAATCTGGGCGTCGAGCGCGGCGAGGCCGTGGGCGCCTCGCAGTCGAGTTTCAGCGGCGCCACGCTGGCCGAGAATCTGCCAGAGGCGCTGTCGATCTTTGCCGATATTGTGCGCCGCCCGCATTTGCCGAACGACCAGGTGGAAGCAGCGCGGCAGGTCTGCCTGCAGGAGATCCACGGCGTTGACGACGATCCGGGGCAACAGGTCATGATCGAGTTGCGCCGCCGTAGCTACCCGGAGCCCTGGGGGCGTCCCAGTCATGGCGAAGAAGAGGGCGTGTTGGCTGTGACGGCGGCCGAGATCAAACGGCACTGGGCCCTGCACTACCGCCCCAACGGAGCCATCCTGGGCGTTGCCGGAGATATCGAGTGGGAACGACTGCGCGACCGCGTTGAAGAGCTCTTCGGCGATTGGCCCAGCGTGCCGGTGCAACCGACCGTCGAACGCACGCCCGCGACAACCTCGCCGCATATCGCCTTTGATTCCAACCAGTGCCATATCGGCATCGCGTACCCGTCGACCCCCTACAAGGACCCCAACTACATTCAGGCGTGGGCGGCAGTGGGCATTCTGTCCGGGGGCATGAGTTCGCGGTTGTTCACTGAGGTCCGCGAGAAACGAGGCCTGTGCTACACCGTGAACGCCTCGCTGCAAACGCAGCGCGAGCGAGCGCGGGTGCTCTGCTACGCCGGCACCACCGCCGAGCGGGCTCAGGAGACGCTCGACGTGACGTACGCCGAGTTGGTTCGGTTAGGCGAAGGGGTCGAGCAGGCCGAGTTGGATCGCCTCAAGGCACGCATCAAGAGCAGCCTGATCATGCAGCAGGAATCGACCTCGGCGCGCAGCTCGGCCATTGCCCGCGACTGGTTTCACCTGGGCCGGGTTCGCACGCTCGACGAGGTGAGCCAGTTGGTCGACGACCTGACGGCCGAGTCGATCAACGCTTATTTGCGCGACCAACCCCCGCGCGATTTTACTTTTGCCACGTTGGGGCCAACTCCGCTACAAATCCCCAATTAAGCCCTAATCCGCCCCGTGAGCCGAACGCGCTCGCCTCGGCTCACGAGGTCACTGATGCCGCCTCGGGCGCGACCCGAAGCCGGCGGCCAAAGGCTCATTGAATGACCTTTGCGCGACAGCCTCCACGAGAAAAACGAGCCCGCGATGGAATTCCGCCAACATACGCTCGACAACGGTCTGGAAATCGTTGCTGAGTGCAATGACGACGCTCATTCAATGGGCATCGGCTTTTTCGTGCGTACCGGCGCTCGCGACGAGACGGACGAGGTGGCCGGCGTGAGCCATTTTCTTGAGCATATGGTCTTCAAGGGCACCCCGCGGCGCTCGGCCGACGACGTCAACCGCGAGTTCGACGAGATTGGCGCCCACTACAACGCTTACACCAGCGAAGAGGCCACGGTGTACTACGCGTCGGTGCTGCCCGAGTGCCAGGAGGCGAGCGTCGACATTCTGGCCGATATCCTCCGGCCGAGTCTCCGCGAAGATGACTTTGCAATGGAGAAGAAGGTCATCCTGGAAGAGATCCAGATGTACGCCGACCAGCCGCCGTTTGGAATGGACGACCGGATCAAGGAACTGCACTACGGCGATCATCCGTTGTCCCGCAGCGTGTTGGGAACGGTCGAATCGGTCGGCGCGCTGACCGCCGACCAGATGCGCACCTATTTCGAGTCGCGCTACTCGCCGGGGAACATCGTTGTCGCGGCGGCGGGGCGAGTCGACTTCGACGAGTTGATCAAGCAGGTCGGCCAGCGGTGCGATGCGTGGACGCCGCACGATACGCCGCGGACCACGACGCGACCGAAGTCGTACAACGCTTTCGAATGCGTCACCCGCGAATCGTCCACCCAGCAGTACATCCTGCAGCTCGCCGACGGGCCGGCCGCCGAGGACGCCGACCGCTACGCCGCCAAGATACTCGCCACCATTCTTGGCGACGACTCCGGCAGCCGCATGTACTGGGACCTTGTCGACCCGGGCTTGGTTGAAACGGCCAGCCTGGGCCACTACGAATACCAAGGCGCGGGCATGCTGTTCACCTGGGTGAGTTGCGCCCCCGAGGACGCCGCCGAAAATTACATGCGCATTCGCGAGATCCTCCGCACCGCCGAGCAAAGCGGCTTCGAAGCCAAGGAACTGCAGCAGGCCCAGAGCAAAGTGAAGGCCCGCGTCGTGCTGGGCAGCGAGCGCCCCCGCAATCGCCTGTTCAACGTCGGGGGCAACTGGATGCAACGCCGCGAGTACCGCAGCGTGGCCACAGACGTGGCTGCGGTCGACGCACTCACACTGGACGACATCCACGCCGTGCTGGCGAAGTACCCGCTCACCAAGGCAACGACGGTGACGATTGGACCGCTGAGCGAGTTCGCCGCGGGTTAATCGTCAAACGAGCCCGGGTGTCATGCTCATTGAGGTTCGCCGACATGAGCTTGCAGAATGCGAAGGCATAGCCGCGTCATTGGCTCTTCGAGGCTATGGCGCCCAAGGGGATTCTATTTGCGCTGATTCGCGCCCATTCGCGGGCCACGTACTCGTCAGCCTAGGTCTCGCATCGCGTCGACCGCTGACTGTTTGCCGATCACCAGCAGCAGTTGGTCGATGCCGAGTTTGTAGTCGCCGCCGGGGAACATCTCCAGTTGGCCCGAGAGGGCGTCCTTGACGCCCACCACCCACACGGAAAATCGCTTGCGGATGTCGACCTCCTGCAGCGTCTTGCCGATCAGCGTGTCGGGCACGGCGATTTCCACGAAGCTGTACTCGGGATCGATCGGCAAGAAGTCGACAATGTTGGGGCGGATGAGCCGGTCGGCAAGCGCTTCGGCAATTTCCGCCTCGGGGAAGATTACCCGCGAGACGCCGAGGCTCTTGAGAATCTGGCCGTGCTCGCGGGTCACGCCCTTGACGATGATGCGTTTGGCCCCCAGGTCGCGGCAGTGCAGCGTGGCCAGCAGCGACTGGGTGATGTCCTCGCCCAGGCTGATGATCACCGCCGTGGCGTCCGCCAGCGCGAGGTGCTCCAGCGTGCTGCGTTCGGTGGCGTCGCCGATGACGGGCTCGTAAAGCACGTCGCTTAAATCGCCAATCTTCTCGCGATCCCCGTCCAAGCCGGTGATGCGGGCGCCGTGCGATGAGAGCCGCCGCGCCAGCGCGGCGCCGAACGAGCCCATTCCAATAATGATGTAATGCTGCTTTTTCGATTCAGCCATGGCAGGTTGCTTGGTGGGCTTGGCGGAGCGTCGCACGGATCGACTCGCAGGTGGGGCGGACGCAGGGACGGCGGCAAAGCGAAACGACGATTAACCGAGCAGCGGTTCTTCGTGCTCGTACTCCAAGGTGTGTCGCTGTTCGATTGATGAAAGCGCGGCGAACACTGAAATCGGACCAAGCCGCCCCAGGAACATCAAGATAATGATAATCATTCGGCCCCACTGCGAAAGCGTGGCCGTGGTTCCGGTGCTGAGCCCAACGGTCCCGAGCGCCGACGCGGTCTCAAACAGGGCGTCCATGAACAGGCCTTGCGACTTGCTGTGGGGAATGGCGTTCTGTTCCAGAACCAGGATAATCGTCAATGCCACGACCATCACCGCGGTGAACAGCATCGCCACGGCGGTCGCGCGGCCGGCCGCCTCGGCAGGAATCGATCGGCGCGCGAAGTTGATATGCGTGCCGCCGCGAAATCGAGTCCAGGCGTGCAACAGCAGGACCATCATCGTCGACACTTTGAAACCTCCGCCCGTGGAGCAGGGCCCTGCGCCGATGAGCATCAACAGGATGCTGATAAACAGCGCCGCGTTGCTCAATTCCGCAATGTCGACAGTGTTGAATCCCGCGGTCCGGCAGGAGACGGCGTGGAACGCGGACGCCATTATCTTTTGCCACCAGGACAGCTCCATGAGCACCCCGTCGAGTTCCACCAGAAAAAAACCGACCGTGCTGAGAACCAGGAGTCCCGAAGTGCCTAACAGCATGATCTTGCTGTGCAGGCTGAGTCGCACCCAGAGCTCGCTCCAGGGCTGCCGCCAATGTCGGACAACGTCGAGGATGACGGGAAAGCCAATGCCGCCGATGACGATCAAAATCATCACCACCGAGCAAACGATCGGATCGCCGCGATACCGTGTAAGGCTGTCGCTGTAGAGTCCGAAGCCTGCGTTGCAGAACGCCGAGATCGAGTG
>JAGQOU010000001.1 GCA_020427145.1 Planctomycetales bacterium
TAGTCGCCGAAGCTGAAGTTGCCGAGCATCTCGAAAAACGTGTGGTGGTACGCCGTGCGGCCCACATTGTCGATGTCGCCGGTGCGCAGGCACTTCTGGCAGGTCGTGGCCCGCGTGAATTCGAGCTTCACCTTGCCCAGAAAGTGGTCCTTGAACTGGTTCATCCCCGCGGGGGTGAACAGCACGCTGGGATCCCACGTTGGCACCAGCACGTCGCTCGCCACGCGGCGATGGCCCTTGGACTCAAAGAAGGCGAGGTATTTTTCGCGAAGTTCGTTGGTTTGCATCTGGGGAGAGGCCAGAGTTTGGAGGTCAGAGGTCAGAGGTCAGCCGAGCACGCTTCAGCGGGCGGCTGCAGGCCGCCCGTAAACTCGCCAGAACCCGGTAATATACCGCAGGCAGCGGAGTTGCGGAATCGCAAGCGATTGCCGGGTCGCGACGCCGCTTGCCCAGGAGAGTTGGGTGGCTGGGGACGTAGCGAAGCGCAGCCCCCAGGAACTCACTGGGGGCTCACTACGGTCGTCCCCAGCCACTCCGATCGAGTTGAAACGGCATCACTACCTCCGGTTGCGGGGCGCGTCGGCTAGGTGCGGCGCACAGAAACAGGGGGCTTACGCCCCCCGCTCGCCTTGGGGTTATGACTCGCGCGGGAGGCGCAGCGTGACGGTTGCGCCCAAGCCCTCGGTGCTGGGGGCAATCTCCAGCGCGCCGCCGAGTTGCTTTGCCAGGCGGCGGCACAGCGCGAGTCCCAACCCGACGCCGGGCGCGGTCTCGGCGGCTTCCTGGGCGCTCTTGCGAAATGGCGCCCCGCCGCGCGCCAATGCTTCGGGGGAGAAGCCCGGGCCGTGATCGCGCACCGTCAGACGCACAACGCCGCTGTGCGTCGCTCCGTCCAAGTGAATCCGCCGATCCTCCGCGCGACCGGCGTACTTCGCCGCGTTGTCGACCAGGTTGAAGACGATCTGCTCGACCACCCCCGCATCGGTCAGCAGCTTGGCCGCCGCGGCGTCGGGCGACACGTTCACGACCAGTTGCATCTGAGCTTGCTCGGCCCGTTCGCGCAACCGACTGGCGAACCGCTCGACCAGCGCCCCGGCGGTCACGCGATCGGTGCGCCGCGGCCCGCGGCCACGCTCCAGGCGGGCGTAGCTCAGCACGTTTTCCACCAACCGCGACAGGCGTTCCGCCTCGGTCCGCAGCGTGGCCAGGTATTCGCGGCGTCGGGCTTCGTCAGGCACCATCCCGCCGGCGAGCATTTCGGCGTACATGCGAAACGTGGTCAGCGGGGTGCGCAGTTCGTGCGTCACGGCCGAGACGAACACGGCCCGCCGTTCGCTCAAGGCGAGCACGCCAGCCAACAGCGCGGCGACCGCAGCCAGCGCCACCGCGAGCGCGACCCAGCCGATCGACAGCGCCCACCGCATGGCGGGCGATGCGCCCGAGACGATCAGCTTTTCGCCCGGCTCGATCATTACGGGCAACCCGGCGAGCATCCGCGTGGGATCGGCGGCCGCGACGTCGGTCACCGGCGCCAAACTGGCGTCGGGCAGCAGATCGTGAACTTCCGCGAGCAAATCTGCGCGAATCGCCGGCCAATCGAGCCAGCTTCCCTGCACGGCCACCTGCCCGCCGCTCTGGACGCGCCGCGCCAGCAGCAACTGTCCGTTGATCCACACCGGCCGGCTGATTCCCTCAGTCACGTCGCGATTGGCTGGGGCGTTCTGCAGGCGGAAATTGTAACTATTGTCGCGGCGTTGTTTGACGAGCTCCTGTTGCGTGGACGATTGGTAACGCGAGGCGCGCTGCTGCAGATCCAAGCGTTGCGGAGCCGCGGCCTGCTGGGCGACCGACTGGTTCGGTTCGACGTTGACCTGCGCGTCGTCGCCGGCAGCATTCGACGGGGCCGCCTGTTGGTTGACGTCCCACAGCGCGAACGCATCGTTGCCGTAGTAGGCGTTGTCCGCGCTGGGCGATTGCGTCGTCGCGAGCGCTCCGCTGGCCGCGGCCGGCGAGGGATCGAACGCCGGCAATTGTCGCTGGGGTAATTGCGCCAGCAGCGCATTAACGTCGACCTGCCTCGCCAATTCGTCGAGCTTGCCGCGATTCGATCCTTGCTGTTCCACCGAAAGGCCGTTGGAGCAGGCGAACACCTCCAACTCCGGAGCTGGCGCCTGCGGCGAGCTCCATTCGCCCTGCGGCGTGGCCACGAAATTCAGAGTCACGTTCGCCGGCGGACCCGTCAGCAGCGGCGACGGCAGGCGTCCGTCCGCGGATTTCGAGTTCGTTTCGTTGCCGACCGTGAGCACCGGCCGGTAGAAGAACGTCGGCCGGGCCACTTCCTCGGCGATCATCGGCGCCAGCTTGGTGTCCATCCGCCACAGCGCGAGATTCACGCGCTGGCTGAGCTCTTCCCGACGATCCGCCAGGGCGTGCGCAACATCCGCATGCAGGGCCGCCCGCGTCAACCACGCCAAGGCCCCCAGCGCAATCACCGCGCAGGCGCCGAAGGTCAGCCAGACTTGCCAAGGACGACGCATGGGGGGGAGGGAGAGAGGGTGACTGGTGACTGGTGATCGGTGACTGGTGATCAGTGAGCGGTGCGAATGGAGGGGCGACGTGGCTCGAAATGGCAAGAGTATTTTGGCAAGGGGGCGATGCGCCGAGCACAACCACTGGTCACCGATCACCGATCACCAGTCACTTGCGCAGCATATACCCTCGGCCGCGCACCGTCACCAGCACCGCGTCGTCGCGGAGCTTCTCGCGCAGCCGGGCGACGTGCATGTCGATCGTGCGGGTGCTCACGCCGCGGGCGTCGATCTGCCACACGTTTTCCAACAGTTCGTGTCGCGGCACCGCGCGGCCGGCGTGCCGGGCCAGGTAACGCAGCAGTTGCAGTTCGCGCTCGGACAGTTCCACGCAAGCGCCGTCGTCGAACGCGGCCTCGCAGCGGGCAAAGTCGACGCGGCCGGCGGCCAGCGCAATCGTCGCCACGTCGCCGGGGCGGCTCGGCGAGCGACGCAGCACGGCGTCGACCCGCGCTAGCAGTTCGTTGACGCTGAACGGCTTCACCACATAGTCGTC
>JAGQOU010000181.1 GCA_020427145.1 Planctomycetales bacterium
GCGCGCGGCGATGATCGTCAAAATCGAGTCCAGGCTGATCCATCAATTCAGCCTGAAGCCGGCGATGGCAGACATCCATGTCGAAGGCTCAGTGTCGCAGTTGGCTTCTGATAGGGGCTCGCCAACATAATCCGTTGCCCTGAAGGCAACCTAGGGCGAGTCCCGCACAGTCAGCATTACAACTCTGTAAGCGATTGGCAAATGAGAATGAATCTCATCGGCCCGGACAGCGTGTTATGCGCCGAGTGCGACTTCGCACACTGCATGCACCCCTGCGGCGGACGCTGTTGGGGTATCTCGATTCACGGCGTTTGATTATCACATTGGCTCGCGCGGCGCCACGACGCCAGGCAGATCTGCCCGGGCGTCGTGTTCAAGCAAGTGGCGCCGCCGAGATGCTTGCACTTGAGATCGACAAGGAGGTCGCTTGACATGTCCCGCCTTAGTTTCCTGGCGCCCGTCGCGGGCGTGATCGTCGCCCTCCTCGCCTCGGCGACGATGGGGCAGACCGCAACTCAAAACGCCGCGGAGCCAGCGGCGCAGCAGCCGCAGCAGCCGCAACGAAAAACATATCAGGTTGGCGAATTCTACCTTCCCGCCAGCCGCGTCTACGTTCACGTCGACAAGACGGGACTAGGCCACGAACACGCGGTCGTGGGAATGATCGCCCGCGGACGGATTGTCTTGGGCGCCGACAAAGACGCCGGCGAGATCATCTTTGACATGAAGTCGTTCCAGGCCGACACCGAGGCCGCCCGCAAATATCTGGGCCTCGAAGGCACGACCGATCCGTCCACCCAGCAACAGGTCAACGCCAACATGACGGGGCCGCTGGTGCTGGACGTGGAAGAGTACCCCACGGCCGTCTTCAAGGCGACTTCGGCCCTCGCGCTGCCCAAGCCGAGTCGCCGCGGCCTGCCCCAGTACGAATTGGCAGGCGTGTTCACGCTCCACGGGGTGGCCCGGCCGTTGAAGTTCCTGGTCGAAGTCGAGCCGTCGAACGGCTGGCAGCGCATTCGCGGCGGGTTCGCCATCAACCAGACGGACTTCGGCATCAAGCCGTTCACCAAGGCGTTTGGCGCCGTGGGCGTTGCCGATCGACTGACCATTTGGGGCGACGCGTTGGCGGCCCCCGCAGCAGGTGGCGTGGCCCAAGCGGCGACAACGGCCACGCGCTGACGCCCGCGCCCCGGCTCAACTGACACGCCCGACTGCTCTTTCGCGTCAGGCGTTTCCTCAAGCACGAACACCCAAGGACGTCTGCCCCGATGATCGCCTGTCCGTCCATTGAAAAGCGCGTTATTCGCAAACACTACAACCTGGCGACGCCGTTCTACCGCGTGCTCTGGGGACGCCACATCCACCACGGCTATTGGGACGCCGACGAGTCGCCGCGCGTCGCTCAGGATCAGCTCACCGACCGGCTGGCGGCGGCGGCGCAGGTCGCCGAGGGACAAGCGGTGCTGGATGTCGGCTGCGGCATGGGCGGCTCGTCGCGCCGACTGGCCGCCCAGTACGGTTGTCATGTCACCGGGGTGACGATCAGCACGGTTCAACGCCGGTGGGCCGCGGCTGCCGCGTGGCGCCACGGCTTGCGGCGGCAAACGAAGTTTCTGTGCCACGACGCCGAGACCATCGACTTTGCTCCCGACAGCTTCGACCTGCTGTGGAGCATCGAGTGTACCGAACACCTGTTCGACAAGGCGGCGTTCTTTCGCCGCGCGGCCGAGTGGCTCAAACCGGGCGGCACGGTGGCGATCTGCGCCTGGTTGTCGGGCGAGAACGTCAACGAAGCACAACGTCAGCAGGTGTACGACGTTTGCGAAGGCTTCTTCTGCCCCTCGTTGGGAACAAGCAACGACTACCAGCAATGGTTTCGCGACGCGGGTCTGGTGGTCGAGCGCGCCGACGACTGGACCGACCGCGTGACCCGGACGTGGGAGATTTGCCGCGATCGTGTGAATCGTCTCGCGATGCGCCCCGTGGCGAAAATGCTGGACCGCGGCCAGCTGATCTTTCTCGATCGCTTTCAAACCATCCTGGATGCGTATCTGAGCGGCGCCATGGAGTATGGTTGCTTCATCGCCCGCAAGCCCGCCGCGAACTAGCGCGACGGGGGAGTCATGACATGGACGTCGATACTTCGGATCGCCCCGCCTCGTTGCGGCGGGCGGCTGGCATTGCGGCGGGCGTCGGCACGCACGTGCTGTTCGCCTTCACCGTGTGGCATCTGTTTTGGTTTCTCAAAGACGGTCGCCCCGCGACAGGTCCCTCGAGCCTCTGGCGCCCCGCCGGGCTCGCCCTGCTGTTCGCCGTGCCGCACAGTCTGATCCTGTGGCCGCCGGCAAAGAAACGGCTGACGCGCTGGATCCCTGGCGCGTTCTACGGGCTGTTTTACTGCGTGGTCACCTGCGTTTCGCTGCTGGTCGTGTTCGCCTCTTGGCAGGGCAGCACGCCCGTGCTCTGGCAGTTGTCGGGGCCCGCCGCGGCGGCCATGAACGTCGGCTTCGCCGCGTCCTGGATCGGGTTGTTCTACAGCTTGCATCTCACGGGCCTCGGCTACCAGACGGGGCTCACTCCCTGGCTGTATTGGCTGCGCCGTCAACCGCAGCCGCGACGCGACTTCGTGCCGCGCGGCGCCTACCTGTGGTTGCGGCACCCCGTCTATCTCAGTTTCCTGGGTCTCGTTTGGTTCACCCCGACGATGTCGGCCGACCATGCGGTGCTGACGGGCTTGTGGACCGTGTACCTGTTTGTCGGCAGCTGGCTGAAGGACGAACGGCTGGCCTACTACCTGGGCGAGTCTTACCGAGCCTACCAGCAGCGCGTGCCCGGCTATCCGCTGATGCCGCTGGGGCCGCTGGCTCGACGACGGTCAGTTGACGGCGGCCGCGCGGCGCCCTCGTCGCCGTCGGTCGCCCCTGCGCGTCGCGCCGCCTAAACCGGAGTCGCGGCATGGATGCTGAACGGCGACGCCTGCGGCTCTTGCTGGTCTACGCCGCGTTGGCGCTGCCGGCGATTGGTTGGGGCGCCCATCAAGCTCTGCAGGGGAACCACAACTCGCCGCTCGATTGGGTTCCCCCCACGTTCCCGCAGCGGGCCGACTACGCCGAATTCTGCGAGCGGTTCGGCCCCGGCGACACGGTGGTCGTCAGCTGGCCCGGCTGCACGCTCGACGAGCCGCGGCTCGACCGCTTCACCAAGGTCCTCCGCACGGCCAAGGTGTTCTTCGACGAGAGCCAAACGTGGCTCTTCCACAACGTGACCTCCGGCCGCGAGGCGGTGGCCGCCTTGTCGGCCCCGGCCGACGATGCCGGCGCGCCGAGTATGTCGCGCGAACTCGCGGTCCAACGACTCGCCGGCAACCTCGTCGGTCCCGACGGCGCGACGACGGCCACGGTCATTACGTTCACGGCGGAGGGATTGAAGCAACGCAAGCGGCTGGTTGAGACCATTCGCGCCGCGGCCGCGTACGCCTGCGGCGTGAACGACGCCGACCTGCACCTGGCCGGCCCCGTGATCGACGGGCTGTCGGTCGACACGGCCAGCGAGGAAACGCTGAGCCGCTTTGCAGCGCCCTCGGCGGCGATCGTCTTTCTACTCTGCTGGGCCAGCCTGCGGTCGTTTCGCGCCGCAGCCGTGGTGTTTGGCCTGGCCGCTTTCTGCCAAGGGGCGACTCTCGCGCTGCTGCACTACTCTGGCGATTCGATGACGGCGCTGCTGATCGTGCTGCCGCCGTTGGTGCAGGTGCTGGCGGTGGCGGGAGGCATTCACCTGGCGAACTACTTTTTCGACGCCCAAGCCGCCGACGTCAGCGAACCGGCCCGGCAAGCGTTTCGGATGGGCTGGCTGCCCTGCGTCCTGTCGGCCGGAACGACGGCCATTGGCATGGTCTCGCTGACGACCAGCCAGCTGTCGCCCATTCGGTCTTTCGGCGGCTACGCGGCCGCGGGCGTGGTTTTCACCACCGGCGCCTTGCTCAGTTTGCTGCCGGCCATGTTTCTGTTCTGGCCGCCGCGACGGCGGGCCGCGGCGGCGACTCGCAAACACGCTCAGCAGGCCGACGCCGCGCGGTCGCTGTGGGACCCCTGGGCGGCTTGGCTCGGTCGGCGTCACGCGACGATCGCGCTGGCCGGGTTCGCTCTCATTCTGGCCGGCGGATGGTTTGCCAGACAGCTTTCGACCTCGGTCCGCATCGACACGTTTTTCGCCGCCGACCACGCCGTGATGCAGGACTACCGCTGGCTTGAGGAGCAGGTCGGTCCCATGGCCCCGTTGGAAGTCGTCGTCGCCTGCGACAGCCACTGCCGCTTGACGACCACCGAGCGAATGGAACTTGTCTGGCGCCTGGGGCAGCAGCTGAGCAAACGCCCCGAAGTGAGCCGGGCCTTCTCGGCGGCCGAGTGCGTCCCGCCGCTGCCCGAACTCAACGAATTGCCGAAGGAGCAGCGCGCCGCCGCGCTGGAGAACGGTCTGCGCAGCGCCTTGCCGCAGTTCGAGCAGCTCAACTTGCTGAGCCGCAACGGCTCGGAAGAACTGTGGCGGCTGACGCTCCGCGCGTCGGCGCTGGACGACGTCAACTATGATGCCCTGCTCGCCGCGATTCGCGACGACGTCGACCGGGAGCTGACGGCCGACGGCGCGACGCTGCCGGGAGTCCACGCGCGCGTCACCGGCGTCATGCCGTTGGTTCACGCCATTCAGCGCCAGTTGCTCGCCGATTTGGCCGTCAGTTTCGCGTCGGCGCTGGCGATGATCACGCTGGTGATGACGCTCGCGCAGGCGGGCGTCGCTGCGGGGTTGCTGGCGATGACCGCCAACGTGTTTCCCTTGGCGGTCTTCTTCGGCTGGCTCGGTTGGCGCGGCGACCCCGTGGATATTGGCACCGTGATGACCGCCAGCATTGCGCTGGGCATCGCGGTGGACGACACGCTCCACTTTCTGACATTCTTCCGCCGCGGCCTCGCCGAGCAGGGAGATCGCCCGGCCGCCGTCCGCTATGCACTACGGCATTGCGGTCCGGCCATGGTGCAAACCTCCATCAGTTGCGGCATCGGCATGCTGGCCTTCGCCTGGAGCGACTTCTTGCCCACCAGTCGCTTCGCCCTCAGCATTGCTACGCTGCTCCTGTTGGCGTTGGCCGGCGATCTGGTGCTGCTGCCGGCGCTGCTGTTGGGACCGCTGGGACGGGTGATCGACGCGGCCGCAACCGACGCGGCGCCGACCGCTCAACCACGCCCCGCGCCGTCGCCAGCCTTGCCAACCGGCGGTCCGCTGGGCGATCGGCCCCACGCTGCCGACACCCATCGACCGAGACGCGAGGCCAGCGCCAGTTGTTGACGTCGATCGGCCGCGGCAATCAGATGGGCACCGTGATCACGAAAGACGCCCCCTGCGTCGAATCGGCGACCTTAATGCGGCCGCCATGAGACTCGATCACCCGCACGGCGATCGCCATCCCCAAACCCGTGCCGCGCGCCTTGGTCGTATAGAACGGCTCGAACACGCGCTGCCGCTGCTCAGGCGAGAGCCCCGGGCCGTTGTCCGACACCGTGATCTCAATCGCGGGCTTGGCGTTGAGGATCGCTTGCGCCGCTTTGATGGTGATCGTCACCGGGTCGGGACAGGCGGCCAGCGAGTTCTCAAAGAAGTTGCGGAACACCTGGGCAAGCCGAAAATGATCGACCCGGGCCACCAACGGCGGCTCGTCGGGCGGTTCCACCAGTTCGCAGAGGCGACCCACGCGTTGCGGCGACATCATCTGCCACGCTTCTCGCCACACCGTGGCAAGATTGCATTCGCGCGGAGCCAGGTGAATGGGCGCCGCGTAGTTGCGCACCTCGTCGAGCAAGGCGTTCAGCGCGTCGCTGGCTCGTTCGATGTCGCCCAGGATTTCCGCCAGGGTCGCGTCGTTCACCGCCCGCAGCTGCGCCGATTCCAACGCAATGTGAATCCGCTGCAGGTAGTTGCGGCTCTCGTGGGCGAGCGTCGACACCATTTGCCCGATGGTCGACAGCCGCTCGGCCTGTTTGACTTGCCGCTCGGCTTCTTTGCGCTCGGTGAGATCCCGGACGATGCCGGTGAAGAGCAGCTCCTCGCCGAGGTCGACCTCGCTAATTGCCAGATCGAGAGGAAATCGCGAGCCGTCGCGCCGCAGGCCTTCCGATTCGCGCCCGATGCCGATGATCTTGGCTTCGCCCGTGGCGAGGTATCGTTCGAGGTATTTGTCGTGCTCGCTGGCGTACGGCTCGGGCATCAGCGTCGAGACGTTGCGTCCGACGATTTCCTCGGCCGGATAGCCAAACATGCGCTCGGCGGCCGGGTTCATCGAGCGAATGATTCCCGCCTGGTCGATCGTCACGATCGCGTCGACCGCCGAATCGAGAATCGCCTTGGTGTGGGCCGCGAGCGACGGCGAGTTGGCCGCCGCGTCGACGTGCACGCACACCCAGCTGGGGGCCTGGCCGTGCAGGCAATTCAGCGGGGTCGCGCGAAGATGGTACTCGCGGGTCGCGTTGTCGTTCCGACGATACGCGATCGTCATTTCAAACGCCACGCCGCTGGCGATGCCGCGCCGCCAGCGGTCGAGGAGCTCCTCGTGCCGGTCGTCCGGCGCAGCGTCGAACCAGCCCCATCCCAGCGAGGCCGCGTCCGCTTGCCCGGTGAATCGCCGCCACTGCGGGTTAAACCATTCGGCGCGACCGTCCTGCCCGTGGGTCGACAGGAACACAGGCAGCGGACCGACGCCCGAAAGCGCTTCGACCACGGCGGACGCCGTCGTGGGACGAGGCATCGGCGGACGCGGCGTTTCGGCGGAGTTCGAATCGGTCATTCGCAGCGGCAAGGGTCAGCGGCAGTGGCGGCTCAGTCGGTCTCAAGTACCAGGTCCGGCAATTGCGAACCGCACAGGTCGAGCATCTGCAGGCGCGTGGCCATCAGTCGCTCCTCAAGCACCTTCGTCGTGCGGCGGAGAAACTCGAAGCCAAATTCGGGGTCCTGCTGGCAAATCGACAACAGCTTCTCGCCGTCGAGGGCCACCACGCAAGTGGGTTCCAGCGTATGCGCGGTCGCGGAGAAACGATCGCTCTGCACCAGCGGCGACCAGCCCATCAGTTCGCCGTCGTTGACGGTCATCATCATGCGGCAACCGGCCGTGGGCGTGCAGTTGGCAAGGGCCACTTTGCCCTTGAGAATCAAGAACACTTCCTTGGCGTCGTCGTACTCCTCAAAGATTGTCGACTGCGCGGGGTACTCCGCGACCCGGCCAATCGCGGCCAGCCGATCCACCTGCTCCTTCGACAATCCGCGCAAGAACTCCACCTGAGCCAGCGCCTCCTGTAGTTCAGTCTCACTCATCTTTCGCCTCCATTAAGTCAACGGCCCACAGGCCGGTCGAAAAGTCTTCGTGTTTGGCAGCTCTGGAGCGACGCCGCTCGCGTATTTCCCGGGCTGTTTTGTTCGTCCAAGTATCGTGGAATATATTACAGTGGAGCTGTTTCCGGCAGACCAGCTTGGCGGAGTTTGCATTCATGGCGGCGCGGGTCATCCACATCAATCGCTACCCCAACCGGCGGTTCTACAGCCGCACGACCCGCGAATACGTGTCGCTGGAAAAAATCGAGCAATTCGTACGGGACGGCGACACGGTCGAAATCCTCGACAGCCAGTCGCACGAGGACATCACGCGAACCGTGCTCACCCAGTTGCTGATCGAGCGACAGCCGGAAAAAATGGCGCTGTTCCCGACGCCCATGCTGCACTTGCTGCTACGGGCCAACGACCTGATGTCCGACATGCTGGGCAGCTACTTTCGCGACTCGTTCACGTATCTCGAGTATCTGCAAAAACACGGCCCCTCGGCACGGTTGTCGCAGCCCATTCACTGGCTGCAGGCGTGGATCGAAGGCGTGGCCCGGCGGACCGGGTTTCCTCTGCCAACACGCTCCGACGGCAGCCAGCCGCACGGCGGGCCGGCAGACGAGCCGCCTGCCGACGAGCCTGCCGCGGATCTGGTCGAGCGGATCGCCCAACTCGAACAGCGGCTTCGCAAGCTGGAAACCACCGATGAGCGCGATCAGAACTCGTCAGCGGCGGCCGACTGAATCGCGGTTGTCCGGCGGTCTGAAAAAGGCGCCTCCTTCCTGCGCAGCGAACAACGCAGGAGCGTCTGTCGCCGGCGGGTCGTTGCCACCGTCACGCGATTCGGGACGAGCCGAACGGCCTGCGGTCGCATCTCACTTTTTTGCGGCGACCGTTCCGTTGGCCGCCGCTCGCATCGCGCAAGTCCCTCACACCACGTGGCGAGAGGTGAACTCGGCGAGAGTTTGCACGTAGTTGGCGCGTTCCAGGGCGCTGGCGTCGGGCGTGTTGTCCCGACTCATGCTGCCGCGGAGCTGCCCTACCGAATCGTACTCTTTCTCCACCATCCAGTCGGCCAACTCGGCGACCACTTTGGTGACAAAGCCCGGGCCGTGGGTGATCAGCGCACAGGTCATCATCACCGCGTCGGCCCCGACCAGCAAGAGCTTGGCGGCCGTTTCCGAGCTGTGGACCCCGCTGGTGGCGGCCAGCGAGACCGTCGGCAGCTGGTCCCGCAGGATGGCGATCCAGCGTAGCGACGCCCGCGACTCGAACGGCTGGCTGAAGACCAATTCCGGCTTGATGTGCAGCCGATCGAGATCGATATCGGGCTCCAAATAGCGGTTGAACAGGACCAATCCGTCGGCCCCCGCCAGGGCCAATTGCCCCGCAAAATGGGGCAGAGCCGAGAATTGGGCCCCGATTTTCACCGCCAAGGGAATCTGAATCGAGTCCCGCACCTTGGCCACCAAGTCGACGTAACGCTGCTCCACGTCGGCCGACGACATCTCCGGGTCGGTCGGCACAAAGTAGAGATTCAGCTCCAGGGCGTCGGCCCCGGCCGACTCGATTTGGCGCGCGTAGTCGATCCACCCGCCGTCGGAAGCCCCGTTGAGGCTGGCGATCACGGGAATCGACAGCCGTCGTTTGGCGTCTTCCAGACGCTGCAGGTACGCGTTCGGCGTGGAATACTGATCGTTCAACTCGGGAAAGAAATCAAGCGACTCGGCGTTCGCGTCGGCGTGGAATTCGTAGAGTCGCTCCACCTCCAGCTGGTCGTGAACAATCTGCTCTTCGAACAGCGACGGCAGCACGACGGCTCCCACGCCCGCTTCTTCGAGCCGTTGGAGCGACGCCAAATTGCCCGTCAGCGGACCCGATGACGCGACGATCGGATTGCGCAACTCAAGCGACAAGTAAACGGTCGATAGATCGACGCTCATAGCGACGCCCTTTCCTGTTGGGGCAGCACCTCGCGGCTAACTCCTGCCATTTGTTCGTAATAGTGCCAAGTGTCGTTAATATCTTCCTGCGCCATGGCGAACAGCCGCTCGGCGGCCGCCGGGTTCGAACGCGCCAGCATGGCGAACCGCGCCTCCTGCATCGCCACCTGCTTGAACGAAATCGTCGGCTTGCGGCTGTCCAGTTGGAACGGCGCGCCATCGTGGTGCGCCAGCCGCGGGTCGTGACGGTACAGCGGCCAGAAGCCCGATTGCACCAGTTCCTTTTGATGGCTCATGGCCGTGGTCATGTTGATGCCGTGGGCGATGCAGTGGCTGTACGCCAGGATCAGCGACGGCCCGGGCCACGATTCCGCCTCATGAAACACCCGCACCGCTTGCGCCGGGTTGGCTCCCATGGCGATTTGCGCCACGTACACGTTGCCATATTGCACCGCGAGCATGCCGAGGTCCTTCTTGCGGGCCTGCTTGCCGGAGGCCGCGAACTTGGCGACCGCCGACCGCGGCGTGGCCTTCGACGCCTGGCCCCCCGTGTTGCTGTATACGCCCGTGTCGAGCACCAGGATGTTGACGTCGCGGCCGGTGGTCAGGGCGTGGTCGAGACCGCCAAAGCCGATGTCGTAAGCCCACCCGTCGCCGCCGACGATCCACACGCTGCGGCGGAGCAGCGCGTCGGCCGCCGGCGCCAGCCGCCGCGCCGCGTCGCTGTCGACCGTCGCGAGGCGCTCCTTCAGCAGGGCGATGCGCTCGCGCTGCTTGCTCAATTCCGCCTCGCTATCCTGCGGCGAGTCGAGAATCGCTTGCACGAAAGCATCGCCAAGTTGCCCGCTCGTCTCTTTCAACAGGTGTTCGGCGTACTCGCGCTGCTGATCGGCCGCCAGCCGCATCCCCAGCCCAAACTCGGCCGTATCCTCGAACAACGAATTATTCCAGGTCGGCCCGCGGCCATCGGCGTTTTGGCTCCAGGGCGTCGTGGGCAGGTTGCCGCCGTAGATCGA
>JAGQOU010000182.1 GCA_020427145.1 Planctomycetales bacterium
TGGGCTCGTTCAGGTCGTCATCATGGACAACAACAATGCTGGGGATTTCGCAGGTGGAATTCAGGTCATTGGCATTCCGCTGGCGGACCCGGTCAACACTGCATCCCCGAGGTTCCAGAATCGCCTTGAGGACCTCTTCTGTTTCATTTAAGCCGTCAAAAACAACAACACGCTGACCGTTTACCACTGTTTGGGTTCCTTCCCATGTGCACTATATCCTATGAAGATCTGCACGCAGTTCGATCTTCATTCTGGCAGAGAGGGAAGATAGCTCGTTGTAATATTTGTGTCAAAATCAGAAGCTGGAGCAGCATTTCAGTTTTTTGAAATATGTAAACTTTACAATGCGATGCTCAGGCTGTGTCCAGTTTTACTATCGCGTCTCCAGGTCGATTAGGACCGAGTATCATAGATTGAGAGACGTCATGGTTAAATGTAATAAGTTCTGGAAAGTGGTCGACAGCTGGGAGTTACCAGTTACCAGGGGCTGGGAAATTCTCGTTAAAGATTGGTTCCTGATTGATGTAATCATCGGCCCGTCTCAGGCTGTCCAGTTGCAGCTGTTTCCGTTCGTTACTTAGATCCTCGTCTGAGATACGTTCCTTGATTTCAGCCAGTGGAGCAACGTATTTCGGTTGTTTAACCTTCACATCGGTAGGGTAAAAGACGCCGGGATCCTTGATTTTCTGCTGAGTGGAAGCATCTGCCAGAGAGGCGTAAGCAGTTTCAGGGTAAATCCGCTGGTGATAAGTGCTGCTGAAGCCAGCGGGCTGATGATAATCGGGGATGGTCTGACAGCCAGTCTGGGCACAGGCTAGAACAGCCAGCATGACCAATAAACAGCTGCGATTTGACATAAAAGCTTCTCCCGATATAAAAAGCGGCCTTCAAAATATGAAGACCGCTTTTGTTTTATCGGTAGATAAGCCGTTTGATGTCGAATGAAATTTCAGCAAAAACGGCTTTCCGCTGATTAACCTTTTGCTGCTGCATAGCGCTTGGCAACTTCATCCCAGTTGATGACGTTGAAGAATGCAGAGATGTAGTCAGGACGCTTGTTCTGGTAGTTTAGGTAGTATGCGTGTTCCCAGACGTCGAGCCCCAGAATCGGAGTGTGTCCTTCGGACAGCGGGGTGTCCTGGTTGGGAGTGCTTTCCACGGCCAGCTTGCCGTCGGGGCCGACGGACAGCCAAGCCCAGCCGCTGCCGAACCGCGTCGCGGCGGCATTGCTGAAGGCCTCTTTGAAGGCGTCGAAGCCGCCCAATTCCGCGTCGATCGCCGCGGCCAGATCGCCGCTGGGGGCGCCGCCGCCGCTGGGGCTCATCACAGTCCAAAACAGCGAGTGATTCGCGTGTCCGCCGCCATTGTTTCGCACCGCGCCGCGAATGTTCTCGGGCACCGAGTCGATGTTTCGGCACAAGTCCTCGATCGACTGCTCAGCCACGCCGGCCCCCTCCAGGGCGCCGTTGAGCTTGGTCACATAGCCGCTGTGATGCTTGTCATGATGAATCTCCATCGTCTGCGCATCGATATGGGGTTCCAGCGCATCTTTGGGGTAAGGCAATTCGGGGAGCGTGTAAGCCATGACTTTAGGCCTCCGTGGTGTGCTTGTGATTTGCGTATCAGATCAACCCAACCGCGGCGTGCGGGGGGTGGTGAGCGGGCAGCCGGAGAGAACAACCCACAGCGAGGCAAGACCGACGCCGGATCGCCCACCAGGGTCTTGCCGGGGGCGCGGGCCCGACTCGCTCTCAGGTCGAATGCGGCGCTCGCAGTGGCGCTGAACGACAGCGGCATCGCCGGCGCCATTTAGCGACTGTGCAAATTCGCCGCCGTTCACCAACATATCGCGCGGATCGCCCGCTGGCAATCGTGCGAACCGGGCCGAGGCGGCGGCGCAGGACAAGAATTCCCCACAAATCGGGCTTAGAAGCCCGTCGATCGATCCGCGTTACCGACCGGCAGCGGCCGCGTGACGCTCAACCTGATCGAGCAGCGCTCGGATCGTTGACTGATGCGATTCCAACTCGGCCAACTGATCCCGCAGTGCCGTGAGCAATCCGACCGACTGGCCGGCGTCCGCCACGGCCGGGCCGCTACCGGCTGGCGCCGCGTCGCCCGGCTGTTCGTCGCGAAAGTGGGTTCCCTCGTCGGACAACACGGCGTCAACCGCGGCCGGATCAAGGCGCCGACCGCCTTCGCAGGGCGACGACGGAGCCTTCGCAGTCGAACGGGTATAGCGGGAAGCCCGCTGCAAAACGGAACGGGCGCGTCGGGCGTTCATTATCGCTTGCCTCGGCAAGAAATGTCGGTTTGACACAAGTGTCTGTTTGATTCGGGTCTGGGCCGGACGCGCGGCGGGCGCTCGTCGCCGCGATCACGCCAGCGCCGGCTCGCCGGGCGCCTCTTCATGGGCCTCTTTGGCCATGAGGTAGCCCTTCAGGCTTTGCAGCACCAAGCGAGCTCGATCGGCCGTCTCCACTTGCCGCCGGTTGCGACCCCGCTTGGGTCGAATCGACACGGAGATGACCGTCTCCAGGTAGCTGCCCTTGGCGAGTCCCACGCCGTTGGTCCGCTCGCGCCGATGTTCGGCGAAGTCCAACTCCACCCGAAACGCCATCGACCGATCACCCGTGCGGCGGTTTTTGCCGACTTTCTCGCTGGAGATCTCCAGCTCGACGTGGTCGCCTTTGTTCGAGACGATGCGCGCCTGGACGTCCGTGACGAAACCGGCGAGTTTCTCCACGGCAATATTCTTGGGGACGCCCGTCGACAGCTTGGTCTCGATGACCGGCTTGACGCGCAGGGAACCCAGCCCCCACCAACCGCGTTTGGCTTCTTTTTCTTCCATATCCCCCCCCGATTGGACGACTTGATTGCGTCCTTGGTTTTTGGCCGTGTAGAGCGCTTGATCGGCGCGGCGCAGCATCGCCTCCGGCGAATCGTCGTCCTGAATCTGCGTCACGCCAAAACTGGCGGTCAGGTGTTTGCCGCCGAGGAACGCCAACGGCGTCTCGGCCAATTTCCGGCGAATCTGGTCGGCTCGCCGCGCCGCGTCCGCCGAGCTGCAATGGGCGCACAGCACGGCGAATTCCTCGCCCCCGTAACGCGCCACCATGTCGCCCGATCGGCACATCTCTTTGAGCAGCCCCGCGATCATGATGATCGCCTCGTCGCCCGCCTGGTGGCCGAAGGTGTCGTTGACGTTCTTGAAATGATCGATGTCGGCCATGATCAGACTGCACGGCTGCCCGGCCTGCTCGTGAGCCTCCATGAACATGATGTGCATCCGATCGAACTCGGCTCGATTGGCGACCTTGGTCATCAGGTCCTGAGTCGCTTCGGCGTACAATGCGTCGCACTTCTCTTCCAGCGACGCCTCCGGCTGCGCGTCCTGCAGCAGGACCGTGGCGCCAATGACCTCGTGATCCGGCCCCACTACGGGGATCGCATGCAGGTTGATCGCCACGTGCTGCCCGCTGCGGCCGAGGATCTGCAGTCGCTGGCGAATCTGCGTGTTGTTCGCCATCGCGCGCGCTACGGGACAGTTGTCGTCCGCGACGCGGCGGCCCATCGTGTTGCACATGTCCAACAAGCTAGGGGCGAACCGTCGCTTGAGGGCCGCTCCGGCGCTGACGCCCGAGAGCCGCTCGGCGCCCTTACTCCACAGGAAAATCCGCCGCTGGGCGTCGACGAACAGCACGCCGTCGAGCATCGCGTCGATCAGCTTTTGTTCGAACAGCGAGGGTGCCGACGGCCCCGCCGGCGCAGGTTTGGCCGTCGTGCCGCGGGGCGCCGATTCGGCAACTTGCCACGGAAATGTCTGCGGGTGGCTGAGCCAGCGCGCGGCGACTTGCTCGGTCAGCGCCGACTCGCTCTGCTCAAGCACGTCGGCGAATTGCGCCACGAGAATCGGGTCGAGTCGCTCGCCGGCCAGTTCGCTCAATCGCGCAAGGGCCCCGACGCGAGACAACGGCTCGCCCAGCCGGCCCGAGGTGAGTTGATCGAAGGCGTCGACCACGGCGATCATCCGCGATTCCAGCGGAATGCCGTCGCCCGTCACGCGCAGTTCGCCGTTGTCGCCGGCGAACGCCGCGTCGGCGTGCCGCACCGCCTCGATGACGCGCGGCGGGCATTGGCAGCTCGCCAGGATTTCCGCCGCCGCGGTGCGCCGCGCGGCCATCAGATGCGGTTCGAGCGGTTGGCCTTGAGCGGCCTGCGCGAGGGCTGCGTCGGGGAGCGCCGCCGAGCCGACTTCGTGCAGCATCGCCGCGATTTCCACGACATTGCGCGTCTCGTCGTCGAACTGTTTGTAAAGCGCCCAGGAACTGCATCCCAGCGCAACCCGCAAACTGTGGGCGGCTGCGTCCCCGTCGCGGTGTCGCAGCGTGGTAAACAGGCTGCTCGCCAACCCCAGGCGACCCAATACGAGCCGGCTTTCTTGCGCTTCAAAGGTCTGGGCGGGCTGACGCTGTTGCGTCGATGGCGTCCCCGCAGCAATCGGGGCCGGCGCCGCTGGCGTCGCGGGCGGGACAGGAGAGCTCAACGGTTGCTGCAGGTCCTGCGGCGGCGACGAGGTCGCGGGCGGGGGCGCAGGAAATGTCGGCGTCGGCGCTGCGGTCCTCTCAGCGGCGCGCGTCGTCGCTTCTTCCAAAGCGCTGAGCAGCGAACTGATTTCTTCGACGCGCGATTCGGCCGCCCGGCGCCGCTGGGCAATGACGCCGTCGGGGCCGCTGTCGGTCACGGCGTCAGGGGCGGACGAGGATGGCGGCGACGAATTCTTCATCTCACGCTGCAAAGGGGCTAGCGGCGAGGCACGCGATGGTTGTGAACGGAGAGCGCGGGGCGGCCGCGCCGGCGCGGCTGCGCACGGAGGGAAAACCCGCTCAACCGTAGGTCACGGCGGGCACGCCGGCAAACTGCCCGTGGGGGCGACCAGCCGTATGCCGCCCGCCCGCGCCGCACATCCGTTACAAGCGGACCCGGCGGCGCGGCTTACGGCAGGCGTTGGGCGTTGCTAGACTGGCGAGGCACTGAACTTCAGCCAACACGGGCGCCATGCGACTGATTCACCATCAAACGCCTGCCGGGCCGCGCGTCGCCGCGCTGCGAGCCGCCGTCGCCGGCGAGGAGGTCGTCGACCTGCACGCCGTCGACGCGACGTTGCCGTCGACCGTTGACGAGTTGCTTCGTCTGGGCGCCGAGGGCCTGGCCCGGGCCGCGGCCGCCGCCGAGGCGGGCCCGGCATCCCCGTGGGACGCCGGCGACGTGTTGGCCCCCGTGCTGGCCCCGCCGAAAATCATCTGCGTGGGACTGAATTACGCCGATCACGCCGCGGAAACCGGCGCCAAGGTGGGCGACGAACCGGTCATTTTCAACAAGTTCCCCACCACGCTGCGCGGCCCCGGCGACGCCATCGAGCTGCCTCCCGAGTCGAGCCAGGTCGACTTTGAGGCGGAACTGGTCGTCGTGATCGGCCAGCCGTGCCGCCGCGTCGACCGCGCCGCAGCCTGGGAACACATCGCCGGCTACGCCTGCGGCCACGACGTTTCGGCCCGCGATTGGCAAAAAGGCAAGCCGGGCAAGCAGTGGCTGCTCGGCAAATCGTTTGACAGCTTTGCTCCGCTGGGCCCCTGGCTGGCCACGCGCGACGAGATTGCCGACCCGGGCGATCTCGCCATCCAGATGCGGCTCAACGGTCAGGTCATGCAGCATTCCAACACGCGGAATCTGATCTTTCCGATCGATTACCTCGTGTCGTACCTGTCGCACGTCTGCACGCTGCTGCCGGGCGACCTGATCTATACCGGCACGCCGGCCGGCGTCGGCCCGGT
>JAGQOU010000183.1 GCA_020427145.1 Planctomycetales bacterium
GCCGTGTACATGCCGCCGCAGGCGCCGGCGCCGGGGCAGCTATTGCGAACGATCGACTTGCGCTCGTCCTCGGTGATGCGCCCCGCGAGGAATTCGCCGTAGCATTGAAACGCGCTGACGATGTCGCGCTTTTCGGGGTCGTTGGAGTCGGCGGTCTTGGTGAAGCCGGGTTTGATCGTGCCGCCGTAGATCATCAGCCCTGGGCGATTGAGCCGGCCCATCGCCATGATGCAGCCCGGCATGTTCTTGTCGCAGCCGGGGATCGAGATCACCCCGTCGTACCATTGGGCCTCGACGACCGTTTCGATGCTGTCGGCGATGATGTCGCGCGACTGCAGCGAATAGCTCATGCCGCTGGTGCCCATCGAAATGCCGTCGCTCACGCCGATCGTGTTAAACCGCATGCCCACGAGGTCGGCGGCCTGCACGCCTTCCTTCACCTTGGCGGCCAGATCCAGCAGGTGCATGTTGCAGGTGTTGCCCTCGTACCATACGCTGGCGATGCCGATCTGCGGCTTGTTCATGTCGGCTTCGGACAGGCCGCAGCCGTACAGCATCGCCTGACTGGCGCCTTGGGACTTCGGCTGCGTGATGTGGGAGGAGTACTTATTGAGCATGGCTGCTGGAAAGTGAGAGGTCAGTGGTCGGAGTTCCGAGGTCGGGCTTCTTGTGCCGTGATACGGCCGAAGCCGAGACCTGACGAGGTCGCTGGCGGTGCGCCGCGGAGGCCTGATTCTACCGCACGAAGTGCTGACGCGGCAGGCGGCGCTGAGGTTCGATTGGCGGGGGGACGCGGTGCGGGGCGCCAGTCGGAGACGTCGTCATGCTGCGGCTGAAGGTCCGCCGGTCACGGCGACAGCAGCCGCTGCATGAATACCACGTCGAGCCAGCGGTCGAATTTGCGTCCGATCTGGGGAAATCGGCCGACTTCTTGATAACCCTGTTTGGCATGCAGAGCGATGCTTGCCGTCTGCTCGGCGTCGATCACGGCAATGATGGCCCGCAGCCCGGCGGCGGAAGCTCGCTCGATCTGGTCGGCGATAATCGTCGACCCCACGCCGGTGCGCATGTGCTCGTGGGCGACGTACACCGAGTTTTCCACCGTGAACCGATACGCCGAGCGAGTGCGAAACGGTTGCAGCGATCCCCAGCCGACAATCACTTCCTCGTCGCCATCGGCGCCGGGGCGTACGGCGACGGTCACGGGATGGCTGTGGCCGCGGCCGGCGTACCAGGCCTCTCGCTCCGCCATCGTCGTCGGCGCCACGTCGTAGGTGGTCGTCGACTCGGGGACGTAGTGGTTGTAGATCCGGTTGATTTCCGGCAGATCTGCGACGGTCGCGAGGCGAATACGGGGCGGTGAGGTCATGGCAGGACGCACGGATGGTGGGACTCCCTCCGTTATAACCACCCGCGGGTCGCTCCTGGCAGGGGGGAGCGGCAAACGGGACTCGCGCGACGATGTCGGCGCCAACTGAATGGCCGCACGGGCCGCCAGAATCGGCACAACCGGACCCCGCCCGCGTGGCTGACAGGCGCGCTCCCCAGAACGGAAATTCCGGCCATTCGCGGCGGCGTCCCGCGAGCCAGCCCCCCTTTCCAACAGACGGTTAGGGAGCCAACTGCGACGTATGTTTGGATACGGAATACTGCCCTCCCGGCCACCTTGGTCCCGCGACATGATCTCGATTACGCCCCTGCCGACTCCTGCAACGCCAGCCTCGGACGCGACCGCCGCTGCTGCCACAGGGCCCGCGTACGCTGTGCCCCGCGAGGTGATGCTCGCCGACGGCACGTTTGCGCAATTGGCGTCGCTGACCGCGGAGGAGCTCGCGCAACTGCAGTTTGAGCAGGAGCAGAAGTTTGCGCAGGCGATTCTCGCCTTTCCGGCGCGATCGCAAGAACGGGGAATGGTGGTCGGCCAGGCTTACGACACGGTGTGCGGCATACTCGCTGCGTTGCGGGCCGCCGAGGGGCACGGCGATCAACCTCTGGTGATGGGGTTTGACGAGCGATACGCGCGGCTCGTGCTGAAGCTCTTGCAAAAGCAAATCGCCCACGGCATCGGGCAGCCGCGTTTGTTTGAGATTGGCTTCGGCAGTGCGGCGCTGCTCAAGGAAATCCGCGGGCACGGTTTTTCGGTGGGCGGCATCGAGGTGTCGACCACCATGCGCGACCAGGCCGCCGTGGAACTCGGTCCCCGCTATGCCCCTGACTTGCTGCTAGGGGATTTTCGGGAGATTGCCGCGGACGATCTGCCGGGCGCGCCAACGGTCGTCTTTTGGAACGACGTGCTGGAGCATCTGGCTCCCGACGAGGCGCAGGAGTTTGTCGATCACGCTTACCGGCTGCTCAAGCCGGGCGGCGCGTTGGTGACGATCACGCCCAACTGGCTGCTGCGACCTTCCGACGTGACCTGCTGCTTCCACCCGCCGCGCACCACCGCCTGCGGATTGCACCTCAAAGAATACCGCCTGGCGGAAGTGAGTCGCCTGCTCAAACGGGCCGGGTTCCGCCGCGTGGCGACGCCCGCATTCGCGACGCACGGGCAACTGGTGATGTTTGGCGGCGGCTTCCGCCGCACCAAGCAATTGCTCGAGCCCGCGCTTGATCGGGCCCCGCTGAAGCTCGCGCGGCTGCTGTGCCGCGGCTGGGCGATGAGCTGCACCGTCGCCACGAAGTGACACGCAGCGTGAACTGCGATTCGTCGCACCGAGCGTGTCAGATCCGCTGGCCCGGGTAAACTCGCACGGCGGACCCGTCGGCCCAAAACGCCGAGACCGGCGGCCTGCTAAGCGGCGCCTCGAACTGCGAGCCGTAGAGTTCGGCGACGTTGGCCTGAAACTCAAACTGCTCGGCCGGAGCGACGCGCCAGGGCGGATGAGCAACCTGGTACTCTTTCGTGCCGCCGTCGCGCTGGCGGCAGTATCCCCAGTAGTGCTCGGCAATGAACTGGTCGAGCGAGCCGGGCTGCAACTCGTGAGCAATCGCGGCAGGCTGCATTAAGACTCGCGACTCGCGCCGCGACCACGTCCACCAGTATTCCAACGTCGCGGGGGGAGCCCACTCGTCGGCACGCGACGCGATACAGTGACTCATCGCAGCGTAGGCGTAATTTTCGTTGTAGACCGTCCGGGCGACCCAAGCGATGGCGCGGCGCGGCACGAGCTCCCGCACGAACACCACGCCGCGGCGCCAACCCTCCGGGCCGCGTCGTCGCACGTAGAGTCGCAAGTTGACTTCGTCGAAGTCGACGTGGCCGGGTATCGGCAGGCCGAGCACGCGCGTCTGCAAAAAGCGAAACGCCACGACCGAGGCGAAGGCGGCCCCATCGTGAAGATCAATCTCAGTCCCCAAGGGGACGAATGGGGCCGCGAGCGCTGGGTCGATTTCGAAGTTGAGCATCACCAAGTGACGCCACTGGGCGGTCAGAAACGGGCGACCGGCCGGCCACGAATACTCGGCCGGACGCGGGGCGCCGGCAACTGGCTGCGGGGGGTGCTTTGCCGCCTGTGACATGCCGGCTCCTGAGATGCGGGGATACCCGAGAGACCGCCCGCAGAGGGACAATTTAACCGATTTCGATCCTCCGCCAGGCAGCGAAACGCTGGTTTTTCGCGTCGCGGCGAGCCTATAATCGGCGATGATTGCCGGCATCCTATGCACCTTCAAGGTTCGTGGAGGCCCGAAGATGACTCGGTTCGTGCTCGCATTTTTCCTGGCGGCGTTTGTTTGCTTGGGGGCGACGGCCGCCGTGGCCAAACCGCCCCGCGTGGTGAAGGCGTCGCCCGACAACGGCGATATCGGCGTCGATCCGCAGACCCGCGAACTGCGGATCACCTTCGATCAGCCGATGGAACCGGGCGGCATGTCGGTGGTGGGCGGCGGCGAGGCGTTTCCCGAGCCGACCGGCAAGCCAAAATGGCTCGACCGCGGCCGCACGTTCGTGCTTCCGATCAAGCTGCAGGCGGACCACGAATACTGGCTGAGCATCAATAACGCGAAATACGCGAATTTCCAAAATCGAGCCGGCGAATCCGCGATCCCCTATCCCATTTCGTTTCGCACCGGCAAGTCCGGCGGGCAGGCTGAGTCCGCCAACGATGGCCAGCAACGGCATGCGGTGGAGCTGGCTCGGGAAGCTGTCGACAGTGCGTATTCCTATCGGGACCGGTTGGGACTGGATTGGGACGAGTTGTTTGACGCCGCCGAAGCGCCGCTGGCGCAGTCGAACTCGGCCAAAGAGTTCGCCCGCCAACTCGGGACGCTGCTGGCCAAGGCCGAGGACAAACATATCTGGCTGGTCGTAAACAACGAAACGATTCCGTCGTTCGTTCGACCGCCGGTTCCCAATGCCAACTTCAAACTCCTGTCAAGACTCGTCCCCAACTGGACCATGCATGGACAGCGGATCGCCTCGGGGCGCTGGGACGATGGGGTTGGCTATCTCGCGATCGGCAACTGGACCGCGGCCGACGTCGCGGATCAGCTTCTCCCGGCGCTGGAGCAGGTGCAAAAGTCGAACGGCCTGATTATCGACGTGCGCGGCAACGGCGGCGGCGACGAACGGCTCGCTCAGCAACTCGCCGGCTGCTTCACGGATAAGCGACTTCTGTACGGCACGCACGTGTACCGCGATCCGGAGAGCCCCACGGGTTTCGGCCCCGTGCAAGAGCGTTGGCTGGAGCCGAATCCCGACGGGCCGCAAATCAAGACGCGCGTCGTCGTGCTCACCGGTCCGGTGGTGATGAGCAGCTGCGAGTCGTTTTTGCTGATGATGAAGGCCGCCGGCGCCACGCTGGTGGGCGACCGTTCGCAGGGCAGCTCCGGCAACCCCAAGCCGCACGACCTGGGCAACGGCGTGGTGCTGTATCTGCCCTCGTGGAAGGACATGACTGCCGACGGCGACCCGCTGGAGGGCGTGGGGGTGCCGGCCGACGTGGTCGTCTCGGCGTCGCGAAAGGATTTTGAACGGGCTGACCCCGTGTTGGAGGCCGGGCTGCGAGTCGTTCGCGAGACGCCGGCTGAGGAGCCTGCTCCATAGCCGCGTGTTGAAAAAGGGGACAGGCGCGCTCGAGCTGCGCTTGGCCTACGGATTTGCCGCCATTGAGACGCGAGCCAGTCCCCTTTTTCAAGACGACCCGCAAGCGCGCTCGGCTGCGGCAATCAATCAAATTGAGTGACGACGGTTGTTCCCGGCGCCGCGGACATGGGCAGTGCGGCGATCGCGGCGCCCGCCTCGCTGAGTCGAATCCGCCGCTGAATCAACTCGCCAATCGGCAACTGCCCGGCAGCCGTCATCCGCATCAGCGGCCCATAGTCGGCGGCGGCCAGCCCGTGACTGCCGACCGCGGCAAGTTCGTAGGCGATGATCCGATCCCACGGCAGCCTCGGGCGAAAGTCGTCGCCTGCCAGCAGGCCGACCTGCACGTGCCGACCGCGCCGGCGTAGGCAGAGCAGCGAGTTGGTCGCGGTCGCGGCGCTACCCAGGCAGTCGAGCGACACGTGAGCGCCGCCGCAGCGGTCGAGTATCGCCGCCACCACGTCGTCGCACGAACTCGCATCGACGACGAACTCGGCGCCAAACCGCTGGGCCAGCGTCAATGCATCCCCTTGCACGTCGATGGCGATCACACGGGCGCCCAGGGCCGCGGCAGCCATCACTGCCGCCAGCCCGACGCCGCCGCAGCCGTGAACCGCTACCCACTGCTCGGGGCGAACAGCCCCCTGCAGGGCGACGGCGCGGTACGCCGTGGCCGTGCGACAGCCGAGACCCGCCGCGACGTCAAAGTCCATCGCCTGAGGGAGCGGCACAAGATTGAAGTCGGCGTAACGCACAGCGACTCGCTCGGCGAACGCTCCCCACGCGGTGAACCCCGGTTGAAACTGATGGGGACAAACCTGGGCGGCGCCGGCCTGGCACTCCTCGCAGACGCCGCAGCCGGCGACAAATGGCATCGTCACACGATCGCCCGGCTGCCACCGCGACACGCAGCGTCCCGTCTCGGCGACAACGCCGGCGAACTCGTGACCGGGCACATGCGGCAGCGTGCGGATGTCGGCGTCGTGGCCCTGCCACCCATGCCAATCGCTGCGGCAGACGCCGACGGCCCGGACTTCGACCACGACGCCGTCATCGGGCGGCACGGGGTCGGCCACCTGCTCCACCCGCAGCAGCCCGCCGAATTGGTCGTAGAGGAGTGCTTTCACGGCGGGCGTGCCTCGGGCGGCGAGCGATCTGGCGACTATCGGGGAGTTGCCGACAGTCGTTAAGTTTGGCCGCCGTTCCCGAACGCTGCAACATACTGCTGGTACGCCTTGTACCCGCCGCTGAGGTTGGCCGCGTCAAAGCCGTCCTGTATCAAGAGCCGCGTCGCGAGGTATCCCCGCATGCCGACCTGGCAGTAGGCCACGATGGGTTGGTCGCGGGGCAGTTCGTCGAGTCGGCCTCGGAGTTCCTCAATGGGCACGTTCTTCGCGCCGAAAATGTGGCCGGCGTGAAACTCCGCGGGCGAACGCACGTCCAACACGAATCGGGACTTGTCCGCCGGCGGCATGTAGCCGGCGCCCTCGCCCGCGCCGCCCTGGGCCGCCCCGCCGGCGAGGTCGGCGGCGTAGACGACCGGCTGGTCGCCGCGCAGCATACCCGCGGCCACGAAGCCGAGCATGTTCACCGGGTCCTTGGC
>JAGQOU010000184.1 GCA_020427145.1 Planctomycetales bacterium
CGGCTCTGCCGGTAGTCATTGATTGCATTGGCTTGCTCGTTGGCCAAGAGGTCCCCGTGGGCTTGAGTCAGTCTGTGAGCGTCCATGGATCTGGGCATTGGCAAGCCAACGGACCATGGCGTGAGATTGATTGAGACGAACCATGCTCCTCGGCACGGTCAAATGGAGAATGGTGGGCGCCGACTGAACAGGTCGAGCGACTGCTGCACGCAGCAGCGGGATTCACGAAGAGATGGATGTTTCTGGGGGCAATCGGAAACTCACAAGAACGTTGCCAACGCAACCGAGGACCAGAGTCGCCGCGAATGGCGCGACCAACTCGATTCCACCGGCCCAAGACGCCCCAGCCCGACCAGCGCTCTCGCCTCCGTACGGCGGAGCGCTGGCGATTTGCTGTCAGCGGCGCCCCTCCTTGCTCACGCTAAAACGCGATCGAGTGGCGCCGACTTCGACCTTTCTTGCTGCGCCAACCGGCGAAGTCCCGCGGGTCCGCCCTCCCCTGAAAAGATTTCCGAGGATTTCTCGTCTCGTCCTGTCGGGCAGGCGAGTCGGTTGGTGAGTCGCGAGGTAGGTGAGACCGAATGTGGCCGTTCCGGCACGTGTCTTGCAATCGAGTCCCTCAATGACAGGAGTTCTTGCCATGAACATCCAACCAGTCCGTCGTGGAAGTTCGCTCAGCATTCGCCGCGTTGTTCCGCTGGCCGCGGCGGCGACAGCCGTTCTGTTGCTCGCGGCTCACGCGCACGCGCAACTCGCATCGTCGGTGGTTGAGCTGGCCCACGAAGAGACCGAATTGAAATACTTCTTCGAAGGCATTCTCCGCGCGGCCGGCCCGCCGAACACCAAGCCCGCGGGCGGACAATGGCCGGTGGAAGAACTGCCCGCCAACCCCGACAAATACTGGCGGATGGCCGTCAGCTTCACCGGCGACGGAATCGAAACGACTCAGGACAACCGACTTGTCGATCGCGTCGTTGTCCGCAACGCCGGCGTCCTGCTGAACCCCGGCGGAATCGGCGAGCATATCCCGGCGCCCCATCCGCGCGAGGGCGAAAAGCCGAACAACGCACTGCCCGAACTGCGCCCGGCGGAACTGCACGATTTGAGCACCGATTCGTTTTTCGTCGGGCCCTACGACAAGCCGACCGAAGACTATGTGGATGAAGGATATTCGGCCAACTTTGGACGAGTTGGTCACGGAGCCAAACACTACGACTACTTCTCCTACGGTGCAACGCTCGGCCTGTCGAATTACGGAGGGACCACCACTTTGGAAGCGACGGACTTGCGGGTGTTTGCCGCCCACGGCGACGAAGAATCCTACTACGACTGGATTGACAAGAAACACTATACGGCGGGCAGCGACCCAGCCCATAAGTCGGGCGGCGACGGTCCTGACGACGGCAGCGGCGATCCGCCGGACCCCGCGACTGCACCGCCGCGCTCGCTGGTCTTTGATCCCGCTGCGCGGACCGTGACCATCGCGCCGGCGACAATCAATGTCTTGAGTCGCGGCGGCGCCCTGCCGTCGGGAGTTGACCCGGAGTTCGCGACCGACCCGCTTATCAACGCTGTCATGCAGGTCTCGCCGTTGAAGGTCCTGGAGAATCCGGCCGGCGGCTTCTCGCTCTCCGGGGGGCAGGTGCGGATCGACAACCCCGACGCGGGAGTACACATCTCGGCGCAGTTCGACGAAATCGTGCTTGACGCCGCCGCCCCTTCCCATAGCGGCGGCTACCTGGGACTGCTCTCCACGGGAAGCCTGAACTACCTGCCGCAGGAGTCGCCGTCGTTCAGCAGCCAGCTGGTCGATGCTTTGATCGTTCCGGAAGGCATCGACGCGGACTACACGCCGCTGGGGCTGTTCCTCAACCCGGCCGAATCCCTGCTGGCCGCGACTGACGGATTCACACGCTCGGTCGTCATGCCGCTGGCCATGTCGATTAGCGGACTGGAGCGTGTTCCCCAGTTGGCTGGAGACTTTGACTTCGACGGCGATGTTGACCGCGACGATTTGTTCGCGTGGCAAGGAAACTACGGCGTGTCGACCGACGGCGACGATCTGCTCACGTGGCAACGGCAGTACGGCCAGACGCTGCTCGACGCGGATCAAGCCGGCGTCGAGCGGGGCGGACTCGAGCGGGCGGCGATGGCGGGGGCTGTCCCCGAGCCCTCGGGCATGATCCTGGGCGCCGTCGCAATCGCGCTGGCGGCAACTTGCCGTCGGCGCGCGACCGGGCCGGCCGCACCGAGTGCGGCCCCCATTGGGATCGAAGCCGACGGCTGCGACAATCGAAACTGGACTGGCGCTGGAATGCGTCAGACGCTGCGACAAAAGCGGCAATCGCGAGGCCAGCGTCTGACGGAAACCAACCCGATCGTCGCCCAGAAAATCGCCAAGCCCAGGGCAGTTGGTTCCGGCACAACGCCCAGCGGAGACCCGCCTCCCGAAGGGATCGTTGCGAACTGCGTTTCCCAAAGCGTCAAATCATCGGCGTCGACGGCGCCGTCATGGGTCCCATCGCCTTGGCTGGGCATCGCACCGCTGGCGATTCCATATCCTCGTTGCCAAATCAACAAGTCGTCGCCGTCCACGACGCCATCGCTGTTGAAATCGGACGGGTGCAACGGCCTGGGAAGCAAGTTCAAATCAACGACGTTTCCCGTTGCGCCCGACATGACGGCGACCGGACCGTCGGACGCCCCCAAAAAAACCGGGCTCGTGGCCAGGCCCGTGGCGCCGCTCAACAGATTGTGCCCGATCAACAACGAAATCGCAGCGTTTTCGGTGGGATTGAGCACGGCAAACGAGATTGTCGCGAATAGAAAGCCGCCGCTGGGTTCATAGAAAGGATCGCTGCCGACGGTCGACGGCCCGACGCCCCTTCCGTAGCCGACCAATGGCGCCAACGCGCCGCCTTCCAAGCGAGTCACTTGAGTGTCTGTGACGTTTCCGTTATTGATGAGCCCTGGCAGCCAGCGCGTGTCGCCCGCTGCGGCAGGATTGTGCACCGTCGCCCCCGTGAACCGGATGCCCGAGCCGGAGATTTGTAGATCGAGGCTAATGCCGGTACAAAGTTGGTCGGGTTGGACCCACACGTGAAAG
Source organism: Planctomycetales bacterium (assembly GCA_020427145.1). Taxonomy (GTDB): domain Bacteria; phylum Planctomycetota; class Planctomycetia; order Pirellulales; family Lacipirellulaceae. The sequence continues at coordinate 3,107 of JAGQOU010000184.1, forward strand.
GCGCCGCCCCCGGGCAGGAATTTGAGCGTTTCCTGTGGCGCCACGGGCGTGGCGTTTTCCCCCAGACCTCGGGCGGAAAGATAGACCAGCGTGTCCGCATTGCTTGCAGGGAACGGGTACAGCACGAACAGCGCCGTCGCGCAAGGCCATGCCCAGCGATTCGTCGCTGCGAGTCCGTGTGGCGGAGAATGCTTCATCGACGTGACTCTTAGCCGGGTCGACGCGTGTGACGCCCCTTCATTCTACCGTCCCCAACGGATGTTTCCATCAGACTAAGCTCCCGACCGTCATGTGCCGCGACCGCTCCATCACGCATTGGATTGCCGACCTGAAAGTCCAGGAGGACGACCAGGCGCAGCAACAGATCTGGAATCGATACTTTCAACGTCTGATGGGCCTCGCCCGCCTCAAGCTCGGCAACTCTCCCCGCCGTACGGAAGACGAAGAAGACGTGGCGGTCAGCGCGTTGCACTGTTTTTTCGCCGGCGTGGGCGCGGGCAAGTTTCCCGAGTTACGCGATCGCACGAACCTGTGGCCGCTGCTGGCCAAGATCACCGCGCGCAAAGCAATCAACCAACGACGTGACGCACTGCGGCGCAAGCGAGGCGGCGGCCAGGTTCGCGGCGAGTCGCTGTTTGTAAACTCCGAAGACGCCTCGGCGTGGGGTTTGACGGACGTGCTCGCCGACGATCTCACGCCCCTCCATTTGGCAATTCTTGAGGAGGAGCGCAACCGCCTGTTTCAGGCGTTGCCAGACGACCTCTTGCGTACGCTGGCCCGGAAGAAACTCGAAGGGTTCAAAAACGCAGAAATCGCCAGCGAGGCGGGGGTTTCCGAGCGAACCATTGAGCGCAAGCTGACCCGAATTCGAAACATCTGGGCCGCTGAGCTTGATTCGGCCGCCGCCGCCGAATCCACGAATTAGGTCCATTTGTCGCTTCGATGCATTAGACTACTGGTATTGCACTTCGCGAGACTGTTCCGAGACGGAGACGCGCCCGCAAGGCGGTCCCAACGATCGGCGTTTTCCAGGCGGCGGTCCTCCGTCCGGCAAGCGTCACTGCACGACAATCGAACACAGGTCCGCATCCCGCGCGGCGCCCAGCATGTTCCGATCGCGTCGACAACAACTGCGTGCCGCGACCTTCGTCGTGAGTTTGTCGTGTTGCGCCGTACCTTGTGCGGCGCAGAGCGATTGGACTGCGCCCGGATCGGGCGTCTGGAATGATACGGCCAACTGGTCCCCGACCGTGCCGAACGGCAGCGGAGCCGTCGCCGTGTTCGGTCCGCTCGCCGGTCCGAGCGTGGAGGTCGGCATTGAGTTTGCGCCGGTCGTCGTCGGCGAGATTCAATTCCTTGGTCCGGGGCTCGTCCGAATCGTCGGGAGCCAAGACCTGACGCTCGATGCCGGCCCGCCGGATGCCGCGCCTGTCCTCTACGTCGATGGATTCGCCCCGACTCCGACGATCGCGACTCCGCTCGCTGGAGATTCCGGACTGCAAAAACTGGGCGGGGGGGCGCTGTTACTCGACGGCCCCCTCAATTATGCGGGACCGACGCTGATCTCCGAAGGCGCCCTCGTGCTCGGACCAAGCAGCACGTTGCCGAACGGGCCCGTGACGGTGGCGGCTGGGGCCGCGTGGGACGTGACCAGTTCGCCGTCCTATTCGCTTGCTCCGGGACAGATCCTCGCCGGCGCAGGGGTCGTGAGCGCCAACGAACTGCGCGTCACCGATGAGAATGTCGTGAGCCCCGGCGACGGCGCGGGGACGCTCACGATCGACGGCTCGCTGCGACTGGAGGCCGTGCTGCCAGGCCCCGTGGGCGGCCTGCAATTTGAGTTGGGGGCCGATCCCTTGGACCCGGCGGGCAGCGATGCAATTCAAGTCACCGGCAACGTTGACGTCGTTGGCGACCATCAGGTTTTCATCACGCCCGTCGACAATCAAATGTCCGCCGGCACGTATCAATTGGCGTCGTATGAAGGCGTGCTCAACATCGCCGACGGCACGCTGACGCCTGTGCATTCGACGCGATACACGATGAGCATTGACGCGACGCTGCCAGGCGCGATTGGATTGGTTGTGTCGGGAGCCAAGGCCGATCTGATCTGGCAAGGCCATCTCAGCGACAATTGGGATATCGGCGCCACAGCCAACTGGAACGGCGGCGGCGGACTCTTCTACGATTTGGATTGCGTCCATTTCGACGACTTAGCGACGAGCTTCGATGTGAACGTCGCGCAGGACGTGAGGCCCGGGAGCGTCAGCTTCGATAACAATTCGCAGGATTACGTGGTCGCCGGTCCCGGCGCGATTCGCGGTCGGGCTCCGCTCCTCAAAGAGGGCGCAGCGCAAGTCACGCTCCTGACTCGAGCCGAATTCTCGACCGCCACGATCCAAGCAGGCACGATCGAAGTCGGTTCGACGGGCGCATTGATCGCCTCCGCCTCAACGGCGGCGGGCGCCGGCGGGCGTCTCCAACTCAACGGAGGCTTGGTCCAGACGCCTCAGACGATGATCAGCGGCGGCGCCGAGTTGTCGGGCGACGGGCGCATCGTCGGCAACGTGGTCGTCGGGGACGGTGGCGGAAGCCCGGCCTTGCTGAGCCCCGGATTCTCGCCGGGGACCATTGAAATTGAAGGAGACCTGCAGCTGCAGTCCAATGCCGAAACGGTCATCGAGATCTCCGGCAACGCCGGCAATCCCCACGATCTGATCGCCGTCACGGGCAATGCGCTGCTCGACGGCACGCTGCGAATCAACGCCATTGACGGCTATGCGCCCGCGGCGGGCGAGACGTTCACCGTTTTGACCAGCGCCAATCTCAACAGCACGCTCTTTGCCGACGTCCAGGCGGCGCGCGTCGGCGACGTGATCCTCTGGCCGAGCTATCAGTCCGCCAGTTTGCTCGTCATTGGCCAGCTGGTGGGCGATATGGATCTCAGCGGCGTGGTCGATGAGAACGATATCTCGCTATTCGCATTCGCGCTGCGCGACAACGAAGGTTACGACGACGCGCTCTTTGCGACGGAACACGAAGTGGCCGACGTCGACGGCAACGGGAGCGTCGATTTCGGCGACTTGGCCCCATTCGCGGCGAAGGTGAGCGCCAACAGTCCGCTGAGCCCCGCTGAAGCGCTCCTCGCGATCCAGGCGAGCTTGGCGGCGCCGGAGCCCGGGGCTGGCGGGTTGCTGCTGCTGGGCGTCGCGATCGTTTGCATGAGACGCCGGCGTGCGCCGCAAGCCGGTTCGCGACGATCCGGTTTTACGTTGGTCGAACTGCTGGTCGTGATCACGATCATCAGCGTGCTGGCGGGCCTGCTGCTGCCGGCAGTCCAAGCCGCTCGGGAGTCGGCGCGACGCAGCGGTTGCCTGGCAAATTGCCGTCAACTCGCCACCGCGCTGCACGGCTACGAAGGGCAGAATGGCGCGTTTCCCGCTGGCGCCCCCGCGCATCGTCAACCAAACGTGGTGAGCGTGAGCTGGCAGGCGCTCATCCTGCCCTTCCTCGAACAGACCGAACTCTACCAGCAAATCAACCCCGACGCCGACGGCGGCGCGGGGCCGAACGGACACAACCTGTCCGTGCACCCCGTGCCGCTGTTGCATTGTCCTTCCGGCGATCCCCCGACGAATGATTTGGCGACCAAGAACGGCAGCAACTACGTCGGCGTGGCGGGAGCGAGCACCACCGAGGAGGTGCTCGACTTGGAGGACGTCTCCTGCGGCGACCTGTTCGTCAATGGCGTGCTCACGTTCGGCCAGCCGATCAGCGTCGCCGACGTCACCGACGGGGCCAGCCACACGCTCCTCTTCGGCGAGCGGATCTATCTGCTCGAGGAATGGACCTACGGCGCCAACTGGCGCGGCGAGCCGCCCAATCGCGTTTGCGCCGGGTCGATCAAGAACCTCCGTTATCCTCCCAACTCCGACCTGGAAAAGGTCGGCTACTACGTTCGCGACATGGCGGTTCCCCCCGCGATGCGAATGATGGTGCGTAACGATCTGCTGTTTGGCAGTCGCCATCCCGAGGGCGCCCACTTTGCCTTCGCCGACGGCAGCGCCCGCTTGATTGCGGAGGACGTCGATTTTACCGTGCTACAGGACCTGGCCACGCGCAACGGCGGTGAAACGGCCGCCGATCAGTGATTCTGCGAGCGCGGCGACTCTTCGTCGTTGCCGAGCAGGACTTCGCTGTTGGTGAGCTGACAGGCCAAGCGATAGAACTCGTTCGGCGAGGACGGCCAGTTCTCGGCAATGCGTTGCAGGATCGCCGGCGCCTGCTGCATGGCGTCGAGCTGTTCGGCCGGCGTCGCGCCCGCGGCGGTCGTCTGCTGCAAGGTCGATTCCAGCAGACGCAATTCGTCATGGACGGAGGAGCGCCCCCCCTGGGTCAGCTCCCGCTGGAGCGCGATGGCGTTTTCCAAAGCGTCCTGCGCCGCTGAGCCGTCGCCCAAGGAATTGTGCGAGCGCGCCATTCTCCGCCAGCAATCCGCTTCAGCCGCGACGATCGCCGCGTCGTCGGCGTCGGACTCGCGCAGTGCGGCGATCCGTTGTTGCGTCGCGCGCAAGACGCGGAGGGCTTCCTCGTGGCGTCCCAGTTGAGCGTTGAGTATTCCCAGTCCGAGTCCGGCCTGAATCGGCGCTCGACGCGTCGACGAGTCGGCGGCTAAGATCGCCGCCATCTCCTGCTGCCGGGCCGCAACGAGGTCCTTGACCAAGCCGATTCGCCAACCCAGCAGCGCGTCAGCAAGGCCGGAGCCGCCGCCTTTCAGGGCCCGGAGTTCGTCGTTGAGCTCGGCCACGACGCTCGCCTGTCGGTCGACGGCGCGCTTTTGATCGCGAATCAACTCGGCGCGCTCGCCAAGTCGGCGGTCCCGTTGCTGGACGAGCAGGTGCTGTTGCCACGCCGCCAGGGGACCAGCGACGGTCAACAAACAGGCCAGGACGGCGGCACTCGCCAACGCCGGTTTGCGTTTGGCCCACCGCCAGAGTCGCGCCGCCGACGAGAGGGGGCGCGCACGGATCGGCGTTCCGAGCAGATAACGCTGCAATTCCATCGCCACGTCGCGCGCGGCGTCATACCGATGATTGGGATCTCGCTGGAGGCATTTCAAGGTGATCGTTGCCAGATCGCGGGGGATCGAGCTGTTGAGTCGCCGCGGATCGGGCGGATCTTCCGCCAGCTTCTGCTGCAATTGCATGCGGGCGTTCCCGCGAAACGGCAGTTCACCGGTCGCCATGCGGAACAGGACCGTTCCCAGCGAGTAGATGTCGCTCCGGCAATCCGTCCAATGGCTTTGGCCGCGCGCTTGTTCCGGCGACATGTAACCCGGCGTGCCCATAATCTGACCGTCAACCGTCATCGTAATCTCGCCGACATCGCGCTTGGCCAAGCCGAAATCAAGAATCAGCGGTCGCCCTTGGTCGTCAATCATGATGTTCGACGGCTTCAGATCGCGATGAATCACTCCGTGCTCGTGGGCGTGCTGCAGAGCTTCGGCCAGGGCGACGCCCATTGTCGCGATTTCTCGGGGGCTCGGCGTTTGCCCTGTCAGCAGGTCCGACAACGACACGCCGCGCACCAAGTCGCCGACGATAAACACCGTGTCGTCGGCCCGCCCGACTTCGTGAACGGACACAATATTGGGGTGACGCAATTGCGCCGCGGCGCGGGCCTCGCGGAAGAATTGCTCGACGTCGGCGGGCGTGAGACGCCCCTTGCGCGGAATCTTGACGGCCACCAACCGGTCGAGCTCCGTATCGCGCGCTTTCCAGACCGTGCCGAATCCGCCCACGCCAAGACGGGCGAGCAGATCAAACCGCCCCAAGCGTCGAAGCGTGGACGCCGCTGCGGTCGGCTCCTCGCGATCAACCAAGTTGAACGTACTGCCGCAAGTGCCGCAGGTAATCTCCACAAAAGGGGAGTCAGCGAGAATCTCCATCGGATTGCTGCAGTGGGGGCAACGCACGTGGAGGCCGGCGGACGGATACGGCTCTGCGGCGCGCGGCTGGCTCGTCGGAACCACGTCGGTCGGTAGTGCGCCATGCGGCGGATGAGGCCGCACCGCCGCAATCGCCGCGAGCTCCGAAGCGCCTGTCGCCAATTCTTCCGCCAATTGCGGATAGATCGAGGCGAGTTGATCGAGAGCAATTGGCTCGCCCCGTTCGTCGCGGCGATAGTGCCGCTCCAAGGCGACAAGTTCCCACAGCAGGTGGGAACGCGCAGCCTCCGACGTCGTCGACAAGAAGTCAACTAAACTCGGTACGCGACCGGCGAGCCACACGGCTTCGTATCGATCGCAACACGCGTCAATTTCCGCTTCGAGTTTTCGCGGAATCGCCATGACCTGAGCCTATCGCAGGACATTCGGGGGCCCCCGGCCGTGTAGCATACAGCGCCCGGTCGCCCCCGAGTACTCTCCGCGGAAGAATGACCTGGCCCCTTCCCACGAGCCCGCGTTTGGAGCGAGAATTCGCGCCTTGGGCGAAAGTCGAACGAGCGCCTTTCCAAGCCACGAGTTCGGAATTTCAAGCCGTAGCAGATCATCGCGAAGCAACGTGCGGCGGAGGTCGAGTCAGCTCTGGGCAAGAATGTCTCGGAGGCGGCCAAGCCGATTGGGGTGACGGAGCAGACATGCCGCCGCTGGTAGAAGCCGGGTTCCTAGGTTGCCGACGGCGGCTTACGCGTCGACCAGGCCAAGCGGCTCAAGGAACTTGAGCAGGTGAACGCTCGGCTGATAAGTCCGCTAGGTTTCGCGCCCCGGCCCTGTTGGCGTCGATCGGGTGGAAAACCGCCCGTGCGTTCTTCTCCAAGTCGGACGCCGGCGAGCAACTCGTGCGGTGCCCGACGCCGCGCAAGACTCGCTGAAAGTTGCTGGTCGGCTCCACTGGACGGGATTTTCACCCGCAAGGTTCCGATGAAGGGTTTTAGAGTCTCAATTACATCTCATCTTCCTTTCCCCAGCCTGCTTGGCGCAATCAATGCAACCTAGGTGAGTGTGGCAGACGGCGCATCATCAACGGTGAGGGCGACCGAGGTGGGCTAAGGCCGCGGTCGCTCATCTGACCTTGTAGTTTCACGAGAGGGCTGTCGTCTCTCCAGAACAGTGACGGCCCCTCCACTCGTGCACGACTGACATTCGCGTTGGCAAGGAAGTCGAATTGAACGGCGTCTTGCGAGAGAATTGGGTTATCCGCTCGGCGGGCTCTCGATTTAGTCACAGCTTTTCGCATCCGTTGGAATCTGCGTCGCGTGTGGTGAGTGACGGCCTGCAAGTCGATCTTGCCGAGGCTTGATTGGAGAATGCGTCGCAAGGCAACGGGTCGAGCAGGAAGATTGCCGCCTATCCATTGCGAGACGCCGGCGGCGATGATCGGGGCCGCGGTGTTGACGATTAAACCGTCCGCGGTCGCCCGCCACGCCCGTGAGAGTGCGATTTTTCGTCCGCCCACCGCGGTTTTCAGCTAGGCTTGCAGTGTTCAGTACTCGCTCTTGTAGGTCGGCCATGCACACTGTCGTAGACCCGCAATCGCTACAACCGGAAGAACAGTCCGTGGTTGAACTGGCGGCCGCCAACCGCGGCAGTCTTGAGGTTTCTTCCCGATCAGACACGCGCGGACTTGCCGTCCGCGGCGGGAAGCAGGCGCTCTTCAAGCCCGACGATCCCAGCTATTCCCGACGCTGTTGCGATGCGGTCTCCCGGCTGATCGAATTGCAGTTGATCCGTCAGGCTGGGGGCAAGAACCGCTTCGAGCTCACGAATTTCGGCTGGGAGTTGAGTCGAAAACTCACCAATAACAAGCGAAAAATCACCACGATGGATGAGCCGAGTCCAATCGAAGTCACGCAGGTCTTATCCGCGGGGCGCCGAGGAGAAGAAGCGGTTGAGGCGACGCTGACCTCCGTGGAGGCGGCCCTTCGGGGCGACGAGCCGCCCAGTGCCGCAGAGGCGTCGCGTACGCGAGAACCAGACGTGCTTTCGTGGGGAGACGAGCCGTCTCCCCACAAGTCCAGTTTGCTAACGGCTCTTGGCCTGGAAGAAGGCTTCTTGCCGGAGGAGCCCGGCACCCTCGAGGAGACGGGGCTCAGCGCTGCGTTCATTGATGACTTGATGTTGAAAGTCGTGCGCAACGCAGGATCCATGTCCGGGAGGCAAATCTCCGAGCACGTGGGACTGCCGATGGGAGTCTTAGAAGACCGTCTCGCCGACCTCCGTCGACGACGTCATCTGACCCCCACCGGCTCGGCCATGCTGGGCGACCACGTCTACCAGCTCACGGAAGATGGACGTGAACGAGCGCAGATGGCGATGCGCGAATGCGCCTACGCCGGCGTCGCGCCCGTTCCCTTGGAGGACTACGCGGACTCGGTCCAAGCCCAAACCATTCGGTCGGAGAAGCCCAAACGGGCTCAGTTGGCGAAGGCGTTCGCCGACATCAACGTCGAGCCCGCAATGCTCGCCAAGCTCGGCCCGGCGATCAGCGCCGGCAAGGGCATGTTCATCTACGGCCCGCCCGGTAATGGCAAAACCACAATCGCGCAGCGCATCACGCGCTGCTTCGGACAGCACATCTTGATCCCGCACGCGATCGTGGAAGACGGGCAGATCATCAAGTTTTTTGACCCGTCGTGCCACGAACCGGTGCAATCCAGGGGGAGCAAGCTGTTGAAGGAGACGTCTTGCGACCGACGCTGGGTGCGGATACGCAGGCCGACCGTCGTGGTGGGCGGCGAGCTGACGATGGAGAGTCTCGAACTTAAGCACGACCCCGTGAGCCATGTCAGCGGCGCCTCGCTGCAACTGAAGAGCAACTGCGGCAGCCTGTTGATCGACGACTTTGGGCGTCAGCGGATCAACCCGTCGGAACTGCTCAACCGGTGGATCATACCGTTGGAGAACCGCATCGATTTTCTGAGTCTCGAAAACGGCAAGAAGGTGGAAGTGCCCTTCGAACAACTCATCGTCTTTTCAACCAACCTTGAGCCCACCGATTTGGCGGATGACGCGTTCTTGCGGCGAATCCCCTTCAAGATCGAGGTCGGGGCGCCAAGCCGGGAAGAGTTCGTCAAGCTCCTACAGGTCTTCGCCGGCAAGCTCAAGGTGGAATGTCCTGACGACTCCGTGCAGTACTTGCTGACGCAGCACTACGACTCCTGCCGCCGACCGCTGCGCAGGTGTCAGGCGCGCGACCTGCTGGACCAAGTTGCGCATTACTGCGAATACAACGAGTTGCCTCCAGTCGCCACGCCGGAGATTCTCGACCACGCCGTCGCGAACTACTTTACCGTGATGAGTCACGAGGATTAGTCGGGCGACGCGATCGGCGCGTCAGGAGTCAGAGGCACCGCAAAGTCCGCAACCCGCTGCACGCCGAGCGGTTCGCGATAGTACCTCAGCGGGCTCACGCGTTCCGCAAACAGGTCGGTCAGTGCGTCGGGCGTGATGTAACCCAAGGGCAATTCGTCCCTGGCGACGATCAAGCATCCTTCGCTGCAATCGAAGAGAGCGTCCAACACTTGAACCAGCGTTGCGTCGGGTGCGACCGTCGGCGCATTGCGGACGATCGGGTCGGCAATCGGTGCGCACGCCCCGTCCGCATGCGCCAAATCGATCAGCCCGACGAGTTGGCCGCGTTGCTGGACGACTGGCAGACTGGCGGGGAGCGGATATCCGCGCCGAGCAGCCGATCGGAGCCAGTGAACCATGCTGTCTTGACCTTGCTCCGACTCGGGGAACAGCGCGGGAAACGGCTCCATCACGTCATGTGCGACCACGTCGCGGAGGAGAGCGCCCTCTGCGAAGTCACGCTTCCAGGATTGAATCTTCTGTTCAGCCTGCTCGGTGAGAACAACCTTTCCCCCGCCAACGCACCTCGCATAGCCCAGCGCCCTTTCGCAGCGCCGGACAGTTTGTTCCACGTCGTCGTCCTCGCATGCGGCGACTGCGGCCGAAACCGAGGGGCAACATCGGACCTCGCGGGCGAGCGTGTCGCACCCGCCAAACCGGTGCACGACCCCTTCGGCCGCGGCGGTCGCTTCGGCTAGGGTTGCGTCGCTCAGGAGCACGCCCATCACGCCCGGTTCCAGCAGAAAGACGAGCCCCTTGTTGCCAATTTCCTTGTCGATCGCCCGACTCAACCCGGCGGTCAGGGAGCGGAGAGCGTAGCGGCCATGCTCGGCGCGAATCTGTCGGTAGGAGTGGATCTGCAGCAGTAGCAAGGCCCCCGAACGGTCCGCTTGGCCCCGACCCTGCTGGCTTGAAACCCGGCTGATAAATCCCGCGCGGCTCAGCAGCCCGGACTCCGGGTCGACAACGGATTTTTCGAGCAGACGCCGCTCAAGCTCGAGTCGCCGCATACCCGCCCTCAGGCGAGCCAACAACTCGCCCGTGTTGACCGGGCGCCGAATCACGTCGTCAGCCGCTATTTGAGCGGACTCGTCGCCCGCTGCGCGGGGGTCCGAATTCTGAATCAGGATGCGATACAGGTAGTGTGCGTTGCGGCGGGTCGTTGTGTTGAGTCCTGGTTGCTCCGGAGCAGGATCGTCCAACAGCAGGATGCCTGGACGATCCGCCCATCTCCAAGGCGCCTCTTCACTCCAGTCGGACGAGGTCTCGACTTGGTAGCCGAGGGCCGAGAGGGTCCAGGCCAGCTCAATCAACAGGTCAGAATCACTGGAAATGATTGTGACGGGTATAGCGATCAAATTGATGCTCACGACGACCTCGCGATACAAGCGGAAGAGGGCACGACCACTTGCAGAAGCCTAGCACTTAGATCGCCGCTTGGCTCGATCCAAACGCTCTCGGCGGGAAAGCGTGTGCTAGGGTTGAACGGGGGATACAAGGCAAACTCTTCTGCGAGGGGCCTAGGACGCGTGGGCGAACCCCGGCAATTTCCCGCCTCGCAAACAGGCGAGTCCCGGCCCGGTCGAGGCGACAACCCGATGCTACCGACGTTAATCAGCGAAGACGACAAACGACCGCGTTTCGAATACTACTCCGCCAACAGTCCGACGCTGCGAACGGTCTCTGTTGATCAGACGCCGTTTACCATCGGACGGGGTGAAGAAAACAATTTACAGATTAGTTCCACTGGCGTATCGCGCGTCCACGCGGAGCTCAAGCGAGCTGCAGGCGGTTACCTGCTCCGCGACCTCGGCAGCACCAATGGGACATCCGTCAACGGCCGCGCCGTCAGCGAATCGATTCTGCAAGACGGCGACGCTGTGCGCATTGCGGAAGTCGAACTGACCTTTGTTTGTTCATCGTTGGGGCGACTGCAGCGGATGGCGACCCAGCCCCTGGCGATCCAACAGCCGGCCAACCGCGAGGGTCAAGATCGCGGACCCTCGACAGTTCAACGCAGCCTGAATGAAGCGCTCCTCTGGCTGACGATTCCGATTCGACGCGCAGTGATCGCCGACCTCCAGTTCGGCGCTCCCGTCGCATCAATCGCGTCGATTGACGCGATGTTGGCTTCGACGCTGCAGGCGGCTCAGGCCTGTCGACCTTGCTCAGCGAGCGAGAGACTCCAAGACCTGGCGTGGCTTGTGGCCGTCGAAGAGTCCGATCTCGCGGCGGAGTGCGGCGTCACGTTGCTGCGCCTGGAGCAGTCGTCTCGACTGAGCGCCGACGCCGTGATTGCGTTCCAGCAAGCCCAGGCCGCCAGCTCGGAGCGTCTTGGCGTGCACCTGCCATGGGAGTGGGTGACCGGCGTTGCCAACGGGCTCGCGATCTGCACGAAATTGAAGTCCGTCGGCGCAGTTCTCTCCCTGGAAGGGTTTTCAGGGGGGGCGCAGTGCGTCGAGGAACTTGACGCCTGCCCTCCCGACTACGTGGTCCTGGCGCCCGAGGTCGTCCGAGACGTGACGTCGCAGCGGCGCCGCTGGCAACGTCTGGAGATTACGCAGGCAAGCTGCGAGGCGGCAGGGATCCGCACCGTGTTGCCGAGCGGGATCGCTGCTGCGGACGAGACCACGTGTCACGCACTGGGAATTGGACTGGGTGTTGGTTCGCACCGTCCGGCGAACAAATCGTCGCTCCCGGCCGTGGCGGCCCGGAGCTAAGGCAGGATCAACCGACCACGGACCGACGCCGACAAAAACATGCCCGTCAACTGCGCTCCCACCATTGAAGCCCCGTCGGGATACACCCTGCTTAAGAGGCTGGGGGCGGGCGGGTACGGCGAGGTTTGGAAAGCGACTGCGCCCGGCGGCGTCGAGAAGGCCGTCAAGGTCGTGTTCGGTCATTGCGATGAAGAACTGGCTGGCCGAGAACTGAAAGCGCTGCAGCGGGTCAAAAGCGTCCGACACCCGTTCCTGCTTACGATCGAACGTTATGAGGTCGTCAACCACCGACTCGTGATCGTCACGGAACTAGCAGACGGGAGCTTGGATGCTCGATTCAAAGAGGCGCAACAGCAGGGGTTCCCCGGCATTCCTCGTGACGAGCTGCTCCATTACCTCGCCGACGCCGCCGAGGCCCTCGATTGGCTATCCGAGCAACACTCGCTGCAGCACTTGGACGTGAAGCCGGAGAATCTTCTGGTCTTGGGCGATCACTTGAAGGTGGCCGATTTCGGGCTGGTCAAGGACATCGCGTCCCGGACGCTGAACTCGCTGGTCGGAGGCATGACTCCGGTTTACTCGGCGCCGGAAGTGTACGACGACGCGCCCTCGCGACGGAGCGACCAGTATAGCTTGGCAATCGTCTACCAGCAGATGCTGACGGGGACGCTGCCATTCCCCGGCCGGACGCCGGCGCAACTCGCCAAGCAGCACATGCTGGCCACGCCGAATCTTGGCCCGCTGAGTGAATCGGACCGGCGCGCCATCGGCCGAGCACTGCACAAGAAACCGGAGGCGAGATTCGAGAGTTGTCGTCAGCTGATTGCTGCGCTCAAGCAACAGCAGCCCCCCGCGACTCGTAGCCGCGAGCTGGCCGCGGACGCCGACCCCAGCCGCCAGCCGCCCAAACAAGGCGATGACGACACCCGATCAAGCGCTGCGCTCTTCACAACGCATCACCCGGCAGCGGGGCCGACCGACCCCCTGGATTCCGGGAGCGTGTTGACCGGCGCGCCGCTGCGCAAGCGGGCGGTTAGTTATCCGCGGGTCAGCGAAGATGTTGTCGACGCCCCTCCTCCGCCGTCGCCTCTGACGCTCGTCCGTCGGCCCGAGGCAACCCTCTTCGTCGGAGTGGGCGGAGTCGGACTGGAATTGCTCAGTCGGACTCGGTGCGCATCAGCGGGCGTGCAACAAGACGAGTCAAGATCAGCATGGCTTGCAATCGACACCGACCCCGACTCGCTGAAGTCGACGGCAACCGTTTTGTCCGGTCGATTGTTCCCGAGCGAAGACCTGCTGCATGTCCCGCTCCGTCGTCCCAAGCAGTACTGCGAGGATTCCCAGGAACTGCTCAAATGGCTCAGCAGGCGGTGGCTTTACAACATCCCTCGCTCGCTTCAGACGCGGGGTTTTCGTCCGCTGGGGCGGCTCGCCTTGGTGGACCACGCCGATCTTGTGCTCGGGGCCATCGCGAAGCGGATAGCCGAATTGGCCGATGTCGTCGATGCCCACGGGGCTGAACAGAAAACCGTCCGCGTCGTCATCCTGTCTGGCGCCTCGGGAGGCACGGGCAGCGGCTGCGCGATCGATCTTGGTCAGGCTGTACGATCGGCCGCCACGCGACTTGGTATCCAAACGAGCGTCCAAGCAGTGTTTGGATGCACGTGCATCGAAGGTCACCTCGATACGCTCGCGGCTGCAAACATGTATTCATTCCTGACGGAATTCACGCACGCTCAACGAGAAGGCAATCAGGGCGAGAGTCGCCCGCCCGGTTCGGCGGCCTGCTTCGAATTGCCGAACAAACCCTTCGACGGCGCGAGCCTCGTCTCCATTCCCGGCCGCAACGACCCCGCGAAACGGGAGCTAGTGCTGCAGTCAATTGCCGATTTCTTAGTGTTGGAGGCCGGCTCAGACCTCTCGCCGTTGATTGCTTGCGTTCACGAAGAGGCGGACTCTGCGGACGCGGCGATCCGCCTCGATCTTCATTCCTGTATCAATCTGGCTCACGCCGCTGCATCTCTGGCGGATCGCAGCGACGAAAGTCTCGTCGGAGGATTCCTCGCCAACTGCCTGGCAAATTCGAACGACGAAGCCGAGCTACAGGCGCCCGCGGAGTTCGGCGAGTTCCACAAGAGCCGGATTGCGCGGCGGTTCCTCGCAGCGTTCACGAACGCTCGCGGTCAGCAGAGCGCTTCCGCCTCCGCTGAACAAGCACTGCGTTGGGAGCAGCAGAGGCTGTCAAACGCTGCAGCGGCTATCAATCGCCTCGCCGACTTGCGTCGCGACATCGCCCCAGATTGCCTGCGCGATGCTCAAAACAGTCGCCGACAGGAGCTGTTTGAGGAATTGCAGAGTCAGATATGCCGAGAACTAGCCCTAGGAGAGGACGTCACGAACTTATCGCTGGAAGATTGCGCGAAGCGTCTTCGCGCTGTTACGTCGGCAGACCTGGAAAAGGATTTCGCTGACACGGCAAGTGATGAAGCGGTCCAGAATCTGGAGCGCGGATTTGGACGACCGCTGCATTGCGGGTGTCGCCGCCTCAGAGCGATCGTTGACCCGGCGCACAACCAGGTCGACTGGATAGAACGAGGCAACGAACGCCAGACGATAGCGAACGTCCTCAGCCGTGAGGCTGCCCCTGCGTTCTTGGTGTCC
>JAGQOU010000185.1 GCA_020427145.1 Planctomycetales bacterium
TTGGAAACCAAGGGAAAAAGGACTTCGCAGTTCTCCTGAGCGCTCTGGGGGCTGCGCTGCGCTTCGTCCGCGAGCCACCCGTTGTTGTGGAGCCGTGGTTCTCCGCCGTCACCGCTGCAGGCCGCGGCGTTCGTCCCACCGCCAGCCCGGGTGACGCGGGAGGATGCGTTCGGTGACGTGCTGAAAATGCGTGCGATCTTCGATCCGCCGTCGCCGGCCGCGGTGCGACAGCCACACCCGCTCGCCGCCGGTATTCAGCCGGGCCGCCAGCGCGTCGTGCAACCCGCGGCGCACCTGGCCTTCGGGCCGCGGATCGCCCCAGCTCACCACGGCGTGAACTCCCGTCGGCTCGGCAGCGACGGCGTGCAGGCGCAGCCCGTCGGCGGCGGCGGCCGCTTGCAACTGGTCAATCAGCGCCCGTTGAGCCGCGTCGTCGAAGCACGCGGCCGGGTCGGCCGCCGGCTCGCGATAGCGGTCGCGAACCACCTGATCGGGCAACAACAACTGGCGTCCCACGGCCGCGACAGGCGGCCGCTCGGTCGCCCAGGCGCCGTACCCGTGCCAGGAAAACAGATAGCAAGGCATGTCGGTGGCCCTCGCAACAAGAAGTGTATGTGCGTACACTAATCGTAGCGCGAGCCACGGGTCGGGTCAAGCAAATCGTCGCCGACGGCGCCATCCCCCAGGCGAGCGGAGGGCGTCAGCCCTCTGTTGGTCACGCACCACAACCACCGCCGGCAGCGCCCGCACAAGGGGCTCGTCAACAAGGGGCTGACGCCCCCCGCTCGCCATGGGCGCAAGAAAACAGGCGAAGCGCCGCAGGGGCGCTTCGCCTGATTTCAAACTGAAACTGAATTGGTCGCCGACGGCAGGTGGCGATCAATAAGCACTCTCGTCGGCGGGCGGAATATCCTTGTCCTTGCGGTTCTGTGGATCGACCAAGTCAGAGACATTTCGGTTCGACGTGCAAAGTTGCGCGTAAACCGTCGGGTCAATCTGGTCGCCGATGAACGAAACAGATCCGCCCACGAAGGCCATGTTTACGCCGCTCGGGTGATTACTCGAGGGAAAAGCATCGGCGATATTCGCCGCAGTTGCTTGGCCTGATGGGGCTCCCGATGGCGACGGCAAGGGTTGGCCCATTTCCGAAACACTGGTATACGGGTCTTGCGTGAGATTCCCATTGATCCTTTGTGCAGCGCCCGCATTGGCGGGTTGTTGCCAGCAGAAACCGTAGAACCATTTCTCATCTTGTGTCGTAACGTCGAGGTCCTGTCCAGGGGGTGGGCCAGTGGCCGCGTAGTGAACGGCGTGCAAATTCTCGGACAACAGCAACGTCGCCGTCATGCCGTCGCCCTTGGACTGGATGTAAGCGGTCGTCATTGTGATAGGCGGATAGTTCTGCTTATCGAAATTATCTTGGGGTCCCAAGTAGCCGGTGCTTCCGCCTGTACGTACGCGATCAAAGAACACTCCGTTGCCAGGGTTCTCCGGCGCCGACGAGTTGAATTTGTTTGATCGACCAATGAACCCAGCATTTCCGACGTAGGAAAGGTTGGGCTCGCCTGGAACGGCCGGAGGATCGCTCGGACAAATAAAGATCTCTAACTCGGCCAAGTCATTGTTGTAGCTGAAGGATTGATTCGGAAACCCCGTCGACCAACGGTCCCATAAGGAACGCGCTTCAATGTAGGGAAACGTCATCACGGCCCAACTTGCTCGCACAAGCCCGGCGTCAGTGCCAACGCTGCCTGTGAGCCCCAACGGGTTGATATAGCCCGGGTAATCTTTCAGCGAAGTTTCGCGGTTGCTCAGTGCCGTCTGCAACTGCTTCAGGTTGTTTCGGCACGTGTTGCTACGAGCCGATTCGCGGGCCGCTTGCACGGCGGGCAGTAGCAGGCCCACCAGCGTGCCGATGATTGCGATCACCACCAGCAGTTCGACCAGGGTAAAACCCCGGCGGCGGGACGGCGCGGGCGCCGTCGAAAAAGATTGCCTCATCTGTTCGTCTCCCTGTTCAGTGGAGAAAAGCACCCGACGGGCCGCCGACGATAGACGCACGGCGAACGGGCCGAGAAGCCTCGGAAATTTGGTCGCCCGCACGTAACGTCGGGGCAGCAACGCACCAGACCCCGCCAGCCGGATAAGCGCATAACAGCAATAAAGCCGGGGGGCTCGCAATTCAATTCTCGCAAATTCAGGGGGAAGTGTCCAGCAAACGCCGCTCGACCCGGGCCCCCCGCCCCTTCGGCAGCCTCCCGGAGGGCCGATCGGCGGCTCGCGTGGCGCTGCCTGGGGCGCCGCGCCCAGGGAGGTCCACCGACGCGGGCGCGGCGATTTCGGGCGGAATTCGGGGGGCCACCGCGCCCAGCGGCCTGAGCCCACAGGGCGGCGAGCCACGGCCGCGGGCAGGAGAATTGCAAAGTGAGAAGACAGGCCCAAAGGGCCGCGCCACGAAAGCCCAGGGCGTAGCCCTGGGAAACCCCGAGCAGAGGAGCCCCAAGCCCTAGAAGGGCGCGCTACTGGCCAACGTAGCGCGCCCTTTCAGGGCTACCGCGGTGCGGCGCGCAATAGCCCCAGGGCTGCGTCCTGGGCTTTCATAGCGCGCCCTTTCAGGGCTCAATACGGGAACTTGCAGTCCTCCCGCCGCCGCGGGCCGGGTTATTGCCACGTTTTCCCCGTCCAATTTTCGCTGATCCGCGCAGCCGCTACGGCCGTCCTCGGGTTTCGCGGGGGTCCGTTGCCGGGGCTCGTTGGAACTCGTTGTGGGCGACTGCCAGCAGTGTTATCGTGGCCTGCCGATCGGCGCGCGACATGGAAGGCAAGCCGCCCGTACTGCGAGTCGCACCCTCGCGTCCCGCGACGCTTTTTTGGGAACCTTTCGCCATGTCTGCGCCCCTTTCCCCGCCCGTGCGCCGCGCTCTGTTGAGCGTGAGCGACAAGTCGGGACTTGCCGATTTCGCCCGCGCCCTGGCCGCCGCCGGGGTCGAACTGTTCAGCACGGGCGGCACCCGTCAGCACCTGGTCGACGCCGGTCTGGAAGTGCGCGACGTGGCCGCGTACACCGGCTTTCCCGAAATGATGGACGGTCGTTTAAAGACCTTACATCCCAAGATTTTTGGCGGCATCCTCTGCCGACATGATCGTCCCGATGATATGGAAGCGATCGACGAACAGGACATCGTGCCGTTCGAGTTGATTGTCGTTAACTTGTATCCCTTCGAGGCCACAATCTCGCGCGAAGGCGTGACACGGGCCGAAGCCATCGAGCAGATCGATATTGGTGGCCCCAGTCTTGTCCGCGCAGCGGCCAAGAACCACAAGTTCGTGAGTATCGCCACGCATCCTGAGCAGTACTCTTCGATCTTGGAGGAAATCTCGCGAGACGGCCATACCTCGCTGACCCTTCGCACGCGATTGGCCTCCGAAGCATTCGCCCGAACGGCGGCTTATGATCGCGCGATCGCTGATTACTTCTGCGGCGAAACAAACGACGGACCTTTCGCGCCGACGACAAACATCACGCTGCACCGCAGGGCCGTTCTACGCTATGGTGAGAACCCGCATCAGCAAGCGGCGCTCTACAGCGAAGTGGGCTCGCGGCACGCGAGTTTGGTAACCGCACGTCAGCTGAATGGCAAAGAGCTGTCCTATAACAACCTGCTGGACCTCGACAGCGCGCTCACGATCGCCAGATCGTTGCCTGGTGTGGCGTGCTCGGTGATCAAACATAACAATCCTTGTGGAGCGGCTTCCGCTGCGACACTCGTCGAAGCAACTCAAAAGGCGCTGGCGGGTGATCCCGTCAGTGCGTTTGGGTCGGTGATCGGTTTCAACCGCATCGTCGACGTCGCGACCGCCGAGTTTTTGGCGACTCCCGGTTTATTCGTCGAAGCGATCGTCGCTCCTGATTTTGAAGCGGCTGCCGTCGGCGTGCTGACCAGCAAGCCAAAATGGCGAAGCAATGTCCGCTTGATGCAAGTGGGAAGGCTTGAGGACGTGAAGTCGCAGCGTCAATTCCGTCACATCGACGGCGGTATGCTCGTCCAAGACGCGGACTCGTTGCCCGATCCAGAAGGGGAATGGAAAGTTGTCACCGAGAAGCAACCGACCGACGAACAACTCGCCGAATTGCGTTTCGGTTGGGCGGTCGTACGACATGTCAAATCGAACGCCATCACGCTGTCGAAAGATCAGGCGTTATGCGGCGTCGGCGCCGGGCAGATGAGCCGCGTTGATTCGGTCGAGATCGCCATTCGCAAAGCGGGCGATCGAGTTGCGGGATCGGTGCTATCGTCCGACGCCTTCTTCCCGTTCCCGGATTCGATTCACAAAGCGGCGGAAGCCGGTGTCTCGGCGATCATTCAGCCGGGCGGCTCGAAGAACGATGATGATGTCATTGCCGCATGCAACGAAGTCAGCATGCCCATGATCTTCACCGGACGTCGACACTTTAAGCACTAGACTCAGCATCTCCGGCTCCAGCCGAAAGTCGCCGCATGTCGACCATACTCGACAAGATAGTTGCCACGAAACGAGACGAGGTCGCTCGTGCAAAGGAACTTTGCCCGGCGAGCGAACTTCAGGCGGCTATCGCGGATGCTCCGCCCCCTCGCGACTTCTTCAACGCGTTGGCCGTCGGGGGGTCTATCAAGCTGATCGCCGAAGTCAAAAAGGCGAGCCCGTCGAAGGGACTAATTTGCAAAGATTTCCAACCGGTCGAAATCGCAAGAGCTTATGAGGCGAATGGCGCTTCCTGCATTAGCGTTCTAACTGACGAACAATATTTCCAAGGCAGTCTCGACTACTTGCGAGACATTCGAGCGGTCGTCGGCTTGCCTGTTCTACGTAAGGACTTCATTCTCGATACATACCAATTGCTCGAAGCACGCGCCGCAGGTGCGGATGCCGTCCTGCTGATCGCCGAGTGCTTAGACGACTGCAATCTCAGAAAGCTTCACAACGAAGCGATCGAACTCGGTATGACGCCGCTCGTCGAGCTATACGAGCCCGCAAATTTGCAGCGTGTGTTCGACGCGGGCGCGACACTGATTGGTGTGAACAATCGCGACTTGCGAACGTTCGAGGTTGATTTGCAACACACAATCAGGATGCGGGAGCAGGTGCCCGATCAATGCGTCCTGGTCGGTGAGAGCGGGATTCACAGTCGCGAGGATGCGATGTTGTTAGAAGCGGCTGGCGTTGATGCGATTCTTGTCGGCGAGCATCTTATGTCTCAGCCTGATATCGGCGCGGCAGTTCGCACACTGCTTGGTCGATAACTGCTACAACCGAAACAGCTTGCGCAATCGGCAATCTTTCTCGAATCCAATTCGACTTCGGCAGTGGAACGTGGTGAGCTAGAATTGCACGGGCCGATAACGGCCAGAGGTACCAACAATTCCAACGACTCAGACGCTTTCGGAAAGTAAGAAGATGGCCAAGACAACCTTGATCGAAAAGGTCTCGATTATTACCAGTGCAATCCGCACGCTTCTGACCACCGTGATCGTGGGCGGATTGGGGATTGGCGGCTGGTACGG
>JAGQOU010000186.1 GCA_020427145.1 Planctomycetales bacterium
CGCCGTCGAGGTCGCTGGTGACCGCTGAGTTGCCGATATTGGCGTTGACCTTCGTCGTCGCGGCGACGCCGATGCACATCGGCTCAAGACGGCCGGCGAGGTGGACCCGATTGGCCGGAATAATCATCCGACCACGAGCGACTTCGTCGCGAATCGTCTCCGGAGCGAGACGCTCCTTTTCCGCCACTGCCTGCATTTCCGGCGTGATCTGACCGGCGCGGGCCTGTTCAATCTGCGTCATGGCGACTTCCGAGTCATCCGATCGACCAAGGGCGCCGCATCCGGGCCGCCGCGTGCGGCTCGACGACGCAACCTCTGATTTGCTGCGTGGTTATGATAGACCCGCCGCGAAGCGTGTCAAACCGCGGCGCGCGGTTGTCCTCGGGCGAGAAAGCTATATGAATGCATGGCGTCAGCGTCGTCGTCGCCATTCCACCGACCAGACTTGCAGCCGAGATCCCCGAGACGAAGAGCCAAGCGTGGAACACAAGATTCTCTTTGAACCGGAAGAATACCGTGAACTTTCGTCGGAAGAGCGCGGTCTGCTCGCCCTGGGGTACAACCGCGCGATTGACGCGGTTCGCCGCAACATCACCCCCAAGGGCTTCTCGGCTTGCAGCTTGGCCGACAACGAAGTCTGCGGTACGGACGTCAACTATCGTTCGGTCTGGGCGCGCGACGGCGCACTCACGCTGATTTGGACGCTGGACCTCAACGATCCGGCGATTCGCGACTGCCAAGCGCAAACGCTCCGCACGCTGTTCGCGCATCAGGCCCCCACGGGGCAAATCCCGGCCAACGTGCGCATCGATTCCGACGAACCCGAGTATGCGGGCGTCGGCGGCATCGCCTCGATCGACAGCGGGCTGTGGTTGGTCATCGCGATGTGGCGGTATGCATCGGAGACGAACGACTGGTCGATCGTCGACGAAAACCGCAACAACTTGCAGCGATTGATGGATTGGCTCGGCGCTCACGACTCCAACAACTGCGGGATGCTGGAGATTCCCGAGGCGGGCGACTGGACCGACCTTTTCGCGCGCAGCTACCACGTGCTTTACGACGAGGTCGCCTGGCACCGCTGCTTGGTCTGCTACGCCAACATCCTGCAACACTTTGAAGAAATGGAGCGGGCGGAGGACTATTTCACTTGGTCGCGGCACGTGCGGCAGGTGATTATCGAGAGCTTCTGGCCCAGCACTTCGGCAGAATCCAACGGGCGGACTTCATTCGCCTCGAAGCAGTTCTCGCTTGGCGACGCCCGTTATTTGGTCGCCCAGCTTTCGCCGTTTAGCTTTAGCTGGCGGTGCGACGTGTTAGGGAATTTGCTGGCGTATCTCAGCAACCTGACGAACCGCTCGCAGGCGATGCAGACGTTTCGCTTCCTCTGGGGAGTCGGCGTGAACGAGCCGGGGCCGGTGCGAAACCTCTATCCCCCCGTGCAAGCGGGCGATCCGGAGTGGCGCGAATACTTCACGGTCAACCTACTGAACTTGCCGAACCACTATCACAACGGCGGCATCTGGCCGTTCGTGGGCGGCTTGTGGGTCCGTTTCGTGCATCGCCTAGGCATGCGCGATCTAGCGCGTCGCGAACTCGTTAAGCTTGCCCGACTCTGCGCGCACGGCGTGGAAAACGAGTGGGAGTTCAACGAGTGGCACCACGGCGAAACCGGTCGACCGATGGGCAAAGCGTTTCAGGCCTGGAGCGCCGCCAGCTTCATCAAAGCGTGCCACGACCTGCACATCGACCCGGACGCCGTCAACGGCGCCTAGCATGGCAGCTCCAGCAGGGTGGCGGGGGACGACTGCCGGAGGACCCTGCTTGAATCTCTGGGGGCTGCGCTTCGCTCCGTCCCCAGCCACACGGGCTCGTAGGATTGCGGTCGCTACGCCTTGGCGATCCAGTGCTCAGCGCCTTCCACGACTCCGTCGGCATATTGGGCGGAGCTGAGAAACACGCGGTCGGAGGCCAACTCTCGCAGCTCGTCGTGCGCGTTGCCCACGACGATGCCGCGGGCTTCAATAGAGAACATCGCCAAGTCGTTGCCCGAGTCGCCGGCGACCAGCACCTGGTCGCGCTCATAACCCCAGTGCGCCGCCAGACGAAGTGCCGCAGAGCCCTTGTCGACGCCCACGGGCAGCACGTCCAGGTCGCGCGCCGAGCTGTAAACGACCCGCGCCTGCACGCCCGCAGCGGCAATCCGGCGTTCAATCTCGCGCAGCTCGACCGCCGTGAGATCGAACGCAAAGGCGCTGATTTTATAAGGCGAGAGGAACTGCTCCGGCTGCAGCTCGGTGCGCGGATGTTCGGTCAACACGCTGCGCACCGCGTCGGCGTCCCAGGCGGTCGCCGTCGGCCAACCAGCCAACGGCTTCCACGTGGGGCCGATCAGAATTTGCGTGCCGACGCCGCCAATCAGCGCATCGGGTTCCGGCAGCGGCGTCGACGCCACGGACTTCAAGAGCGACTCGCCAAAACGCCCCGAGTTGAGCGCAAGCCGCACCTGGGGACGCATGCGATGCAGCCAGTCGGCAAAACGCTTGGTCGCCCGCTCGTCGCCCAGCAACGTGTTGTCGACGTCGCTTACGAGAAGGAATGGGCGGACCATGTTTCCACCTCGGGGGTCGGCGGTTCGTCGATCAAATCCTCGGCGCTGTCGTCATGCATCGACTGCCGCGCCTGCAACTGGCACAGCAGTTGATGCGCGATGCCGGTCCATGTGAACTTCGCACGGGCTTTCTGCGAGCCGTGCTTGGCGAGCTGCGCCGCCACGCTCTCATGCTGCAAGACGGCCGCGATC
The DNA here is from genome assembly GCA_020427145.1 of Planctomycetales bacterium. GTDB lineage: Bacteria > Planctomycetota > Planctomycetia > Pirellulales > Lacipirellulaceae. The sequence goes on from JAGQOU010000186.1 coordinate 2,804, forward strand.
GCGTGGCCGAATGCCGGCGGATCGAACGGATTGGCAAACACCGCGTCGAGCCCCCACACGGTTTGCTCCCACAAGCCGCCTTCGGTGGTGACCACCGTCGGCGTCCCACAGGCCATCGCCTCCACGGCCGTCATGCCGAACGGCTCGTACCGACTGCAGAGTGCAAACAGATCGGCCGCGCGATAAAAATCGGGCAGCTGCTCGTCGCTGATGTAATCGCGAAAGATCACGCGGTCGGCGATGCCGAGTTCCGCGGCCAAGTCCTTCAAGGCGTTGACCTGCTTGATCTCGTCAGGGTTGGGATCGCTGGATCCCACGGCCAACAGCAGTCGCGCGTCTTCGATTCGCTCGAACACCGGGGGCATCGCCCGCAGCAGCAGGTCGTAACCCTTGTTCTTCGCCATCCGCCCCAACGCCAGCACGATCTTGCCGTGCAGGTCGAACTCCTGCTTCAGCGACATCCGCGTGGCGCGCGAGACGGGGAAGAACCGGCGATCGTCGTAGCCGGGCGGAATCACGCAAATCTTCTCGGGACTGGCGTCGTAGTCGCTTTCCAGCAGCAGCAGCTTCTGGGCCGGCGTCGTGGCGATCAGCACATCGCACTCGTCGTAGATGACCTTCTCTTCGCGAATGCGCTGCTTGAAGTTGTACTTCTCCTCCAAGTCGGCGGACGTCCCGTCCATGTTGTCGCGCTTCCAGGCGCCGATGGAATGCGGCGTGTGGAAGTGCGGCACGGCGAACCGAGACGCCAGGGCCTGACCCGCCAATCCGGCGTCCCAGTAATGACTGTTGATGAGCGTGAAAAACCGCCCCTCGCCGCGAATCCAACGGCTGACGTTCTCGACCCACTCGGGGATCGAGTCGCAGAGCGTTTCCTTGGGGATGAAGTCATCGCCTCCGCACGGAAAACGCCGCACGGTTACGCGATCGTTGATCTTTTCCACGGCCACTTGGTCTTCGAACTGACGCGTCAGCACGTCGACTTCGTAGCCCATGCGGCCCAAGCACTTGGACAGTTCCAACACATACACCACTTGGCCGCCCGTGTCGGGCTTGCCGAACTCCGGTTCAGCCGACACGTAGCCATGGGTCGAAATCATCATGATGCGGCCAAGCGGCGGCGCACTCATGGCGTAGCTCCTTCCAAATAATGGCAGGACGAAAGCACCATCGCGACGCGTCGAGGCGACGCGCATCGCGGGCTGCGTCACATCCAAGGACGCGAGCGGGCATGCGGGCGGAGCACATGGAACGGCTCCGAAAGCGATAGTGCGGGCGAGACGCTTTGTGGTCGATGCCGATCACAAGCGCGGCGTCGAAACGCCTCGCAGGCGGGAGCCGTCAATGTAGCAGAACTTGCGCCAAAATCAAACCGGCGCAGGCGCTGGGCAACGAAAACAGGGCGAAAAACTGGGCAAATCACGCATTTTGCGGACGCACGCCCGGCCGCTGCGGCGTGTACAGACAGCAATCGACCGGACAGACGTCGTGGCTGGGACCCAACTGCCCCAGAGCCGGGCGATCGACGGTTCCGCTCGTGCGCTCCGCGATCAATTCACGAATCATGTTGATAAATCGCGGATGAGTGCCCGCAGTCGCCGCGCGCACGAACGGCACGCCCAGCTCGTCGCACACGGCCTTCGCTTCGGTATCCAGGTCGAACAGCACCTCCATGTGGTCGCTGACAAACCCGATCGGCACGACGGCGACCGCCGGCAAAGCTCCTTCGGCGTGCAACTGCTTCAAACGATCGCACACGTCCGGCTCCAACCACGGTTGGTGCGGCGGACCGCTGCGGCTTTGGTAAACAAGCTCCCACTTGCGGCGGCCGAGCGCCTCGGCGACCAACCGGCACGCTTCGTTCAATTGCACTTCGTAGCGGCAGTTCTCGGCCATCGACAGCGGAATGCTATGCGCAGTGAACACAATCAGGGCGTCGTCGCGCACCGCGTCGTCAAGTTGCTGCAGCGCTTGCTGCACCGTGTCGGTCATCGTGGCGATGAAACCGGGATGATTGAAGAACATGCGCAATTTGTGAATCTGCGGCGCACCAACCCCGACGCTCTCTTGGGCCGCCGCGATATTCTCGCGATACTGCCGACACCCCGAGTAACAGCTAAAGCCGCTGGTGAAGAACGCCAGTGCGTTCTTTACGCCGTCGTCGCGCATCTTGGCCAGCGTGTCGGGCAACAGCGGATGCCAGTTGCGGTTGCCCCAGTAAATCGGCAACCGCGGCCCGAACTCGGCCAGTTCCGCTTCCAAGGCCGCGATGAGCCGCCGATTCTGTTCGTTGATCGGGCTCACGCCGCCAAACTGCCGATAGTGCTCAGCCACCTCCATCATCCGTTCCCGCGGCACGTTCTTGCCGCGCAGCACGTTTTCCAAGAACGGCAGCACGTCGTCCTGCGATTCAGGACCGCCGAAAGAGACGACAAGCAAAGCGTCAAAGGGCCCGGCAGCGCCCGTGGGGTTCTCATCGTGCGTGGCCGCGTCGGTTGCAGAAGACATCAGGTGGATCACTCCAAACTAAACAGTGGCCGCGACAGGTCCGCCCGCTCGAACTGGGGACCGCAATCTCGGGACAGGTTTCACCGATCGGGCGCCGCGCCTCGTTGCGCGAGCTGTGTGTTTTGACGCCCTGCCTTTTTTTAATGTTCGCCGACGATCGCCACAACGCGACAGGGACCGCCGCTTCCCCCGGCAATCTTCATCGGTAACGCCGCAATCCGAAATCCCGCGGCGGGCAGCGAATCGAGATTAGTCAGGTTCTCCAGCGCAGGCACGTCGTGGCGAAACAGATTCACGTGACTGGCAAAATCTCGCGAGGGCCCGTTGTCGATGCTGGCCGTGTCGATGCCCACCAATCGCACGCGGCGTTGCGTGGCCAACCATGTGGCGGCCGTCGGATCGAGCCCCGGGAAATGAAGCTGACTGACCGCGGCGCGCCCTGTGGCCGTCGTGCCCAGGTATTTCGCCCGGTCGCCCCAGTGGCGCGCGTGCCCGGTGTCGAGCAACACGATCTTGTCGTGCAAACTGGCGCCGTGCTCCTGCTCCCAGGCCCGCAGGTCCTCGACCGTCACCAGGTAGTCGGGGTCCGCCATCGCGCGCCCGCGAACGTCTACGCGAACCGCGTCGCCGATCAACCGTTCCAACGGAATCTCGTCGACAGTCTGCCCCTGTTCGGCAAAGTGCCGCGGGGCGTCGATATGCGTCCCGCCGTGCTCCGGCGCGGCAAACCGGTTGGCCGCGTAATAGTAGCCCCGCTCGGTGAAACCTGCGTCGCCGCGTTCAAGTGCAAACCCCGGCTCGGCAGGCCAATAGATGGTCTGCTCGTCGAAGGAGTGCGACAGGTCGACGAGCGTTTCGGCCGCGCACACGGGGCGTGCAGCCAGCACGAACAGAGCAGCGTTCGCCAGGATTCTCCCCGCGAGGACTCGCATGGGAAGGGTGGACATAGTCAATCCTCCAGCGCTGTGTTTCTATTGGCCACGGAGACGGAGACGCGGAGGGCACTGAGACGAGCACAAACCGCGAGACTCCAGACTTCAGGTGCGAGATGCGTCTCGACAACTGGGGCAACTCTTCTTCCGCACGATCAGAAGCGGTGAGTCAACGAAAAACCTACGCCTATTCTCTCGGGGTTCTCCGTGCCGCCGCGGTTGAATGGACGACTCTCGCCGCAGACACTGCCACGGTTCCGCGGGACGCTTCGTCGGCCCCACAGTGTACCACGCAGCGCCGGCAAGAGGGTGAACCTCGGAGTTCGGGCCGCCCGCCTGAGCGGCAACCCAAGCGTATTTTACTGCACAGCGTGTTCACGCAGGATGCGCGCGACTTCGCTGATCGTGGCCGGATCTCGTTGCAGTTTCTCGTGCTTGGCGTCAACGAACAGTTCACTCTCGCTGGGGTACTGAGCGCTCGCGACGGTGACCACGCCGTCGCCGGGCCCGCCGAGAATGGCGTGCCCGCCCGTGCCGATGATCGAGTTGACGTGAGTCGTGCAAAGCATCGGCATTTGCGCGAGCGCTCGCAAGAACGGGCTGTCGGGTTCCA
>JAGQOU010000187.1 GCA_020427145.1 Planctomycetales bacterium
AGGTTCCAGCCATCAGCCGGTCTACACCAAAGACGCGACTGCCCCCGGTCCCCTGGGGAACCAGAAGAAACATTCTGAAATCATTCGGAAATCTGGTAGCGGAGGAGGGACTTGAGCCCCCGACACGCGGATTATGATTCCGCTGCTCTAACCAACTGAGCTACTCCGCCGCACTTAAAAACAAGGGTTTCTCAGAGGCCGCAAAGGTCGAACTCGATTCACGATATCCGAACGTGAACTAAAGGAGCGTTCATAAGACCCTCAAAGCCAAACCCCCGGATATCCTTCGACCGCCCGAACGGGCAATGGTCCAAGGAAATCAGGAGGAATGCGTATTATTTCGGAGTCAGGGCGGAGCCGCAAGCCGCCCTTGACCGCTATCTTGCCGAAAAATACGACCTGCAGGCAGGCTCACCCGTCCCAACCGGCAGGGGCATTTGGACGGACGTTTCGGACGCCTCCTTTCAGTTCAAGGATGCCGTCGGACCGAAGCCTGTGCGGCGCCGTCTGCGGCACACTCGGCATGGCGACCCCTGTAAGCCGTGTGGGCACGGGCCTGTTGAAGCTCCGGTCTCCCACGGCTCGCGCAATCCGCCAACAGCGAACCGAAGCGGGTGAACGGTTGTTTACGGTAAAGGAAGTCAGAGCCCGTCTGGCGAAGACCCAGCCCCAACTGCAGGCAAGGATGCTTCTGAGGATCGATCTTGCTTTCTTGGCCATGATTGACAAGGGCATGCCGAGGATGATGAACCAGCTGTGAAGTTTGCAGCGATTTGCGACAACGGATTGTTGCTGTGACGAAGATGGCAGCCGCTCTTTTCGAATGTTACTCATACTAAGTCACGGCTGTCCTTATGGGTGGTGATTCAGAGGCGAGGCATGTGATATCATCAAGCGGCATTCCCTGCGAGGATCGAAGTTCGGCGCTCCCGCCCGAAGAATCACACTGAGGTGACCGATGATCATGCGACTTTCGCCAAGTTGGGCCGCGGCGACTTGCCTGATTACGACAATCGGCGCGGCGTTCCACACGACGTCGCCGTGTGTCGCGGAGGAATCGCTCGTTCTCGGCGCTCTGTACAACAGCAGCGGATCGCAAGCCGGGTTGGATATTCCTTCGTCTCAAGGCGCTCGGCTCGCTGTGTCGCAGGCCAATCAAAACGGCGGCGTGCTCGGACGTCGCGTCCTGTTGGAGATCAGGGACGGTGAAAGCAAAGCCGAGGTTATCGCAGTGAAAACGTCCGAGTTGCTTGAATTGACGCCCGCGCCAGTCGCATTATTTGGCCTGTCGGACACCGACCTCGTCTTGGCCGCAGCGCCGCTGGCAGCCCGAAGCAAGCGGGTTTTTCTGACCTCCGGGGCCACGTCGCCGCGTCTGCCTGCGCAAGTGCCCGAGTATCTTTTTCTGGCCTGTTTTGGCGACAACGTTCAAGCGAGCGCCGCGGCGGAATGGGCCTGGAAGGATCGCTCCGCCAGCACTGCCCTAGTGTTGTTCGATTCGTCGCGAACGTATACGAAGCTGCTGCAGGGATACTTTCAGACGCGTTTCAAACAGCTGGGGGGAGAGGTTGTTGCGCAGCGCAGTTTTACCTCCGCCACTTTGGAGCAATCAATTGCCGAGTTGCCCGACGCGGACGTCATATTCCTCGCCGCCGAGGTTCCCGGCGATATCCAAAAAGCGATACGCATCATTCGCGACGCGGGCCTGTCGGGCCCCATCATAGGAGGCGATTCGTTCGACTCAGAAGGCCTGTGGAGGCAGCGACCCGACGTCGACGAGGTGTATTTCACAACCCACGCCTATCTCGGCGAAGACAATAAGAATCCCCGTGTCATCGCTTTCCGTAAGGAATACGTTGAGGCGTTTCCCGACGCGGCGCCGGTCGCGTTCGCGGCTCTTGGGTACGACGCAGCGCGCCTTCTGATGGCTGCCATCAAGCAGGCCAACAGCGCTGAGCCTGAAGATATTCGCCGAACTCTGGCCGGCATCCGAAGATTTGAAGGCGTCACAGGCACGATGAGCTATCCACAAGGGAGCCGCATCCCGATGAAATCGGTGAGCCTGATCGGCGTGAGCGGCGGCACGCTCCGTCTTGTTCGAGAAATCCTGCCGAAGAGCGCGCCTGCGCCGTGAGATCTTGCGAGCCCACCCGACGGGCTGCTGGTGCGGCCGCGAGAGAACAGGCTGCTCGTCGGTCGCAGCCGAGATCTGAATCGCGACGACAACAAGCATCGAACCCGCTGTGCCCTAGCCAAGTTCGCAGGACAAAGTTGATGCCGGAGTTGCTTGCTGCGGGCAGATCGCTCTTCAGGCGTAGGTCCGCATCATCGCGGCGGCTCTGTGTGAGCCGGTGAAGCCACCTGCACTGCGGAAGCGCGCTTGCGGTAGCGACCCACCGTGAATTTCTGTCCCGCTTCCAGCAGGGGAACGAAGTCGACGTCGACGCCGTAGTGTTCTCGCACATACCGTTCAAACAATTTGCGGTGCTCGGGGCCGGCGATCAATTGGACGTCCTCGCGGCTGAACAGCGCTTGCGCGACATCCGAGACGGCAAACCGGCGCTTGACCTCTTCATGCCAGCCCGCCTTCTGCGTCCAGGCCAGGCTGAGAAAGGACGCTTGAGGCCAGGCCGCGAGATTGTCCAAGGGAGAGACGAGTTCATAGGGCAAGGCTGCCTCCCAAGAGACATACAGCGTTTGCCCATCCGGCGGGACTTGGTCTAGGAATTTCGCGAGCAGGGCGCGGTCTGTCGTCACATGCGCCGTACGGCGAGCTTGGCTATAGACGCCCATTGCCAGCGCAACAGCGGTCAGTCCAAGCGCCAGTCGGCGCCAATTCGTTTGCTGTCGCCAGGCTTTTATTGACCAAAGGCCCGACGCCAGATTCCATGCGTTGCGAGCGGCGCCAGTGGCGGCCGCCTCGCTGCGCCACCCCAGTGAAAGCATCGCAACGAACATGGGAAACGACATGACGGGAAAGAATACTCGAATGGGCGGCTCTTTCTTGGCCCAGGTGATAAGCACCAGGAGCCCGATCGCGAAGGTTGCCGTGGCAACAACTGCCCGCCTGCCAAAAGTCCCGGCCGGCGCTATGATGAGCACCAGCGGCAAAGCAAGAAACACAGAGAGCACAGCCCGATTGCGAGCGATTTCGCGGAACGTCGCGACGTACCGCCCCACGGACTGGCGTTCCCATTGCCACGGCCGGCCGGCGATAATCGTTTGCAGTTTTTCGGGAGCGTACGTGGCGTCGTCCTCGGAATACCAGCGAGCGATCATGGCGTGATCGTTCTCTGTCCAGCCTACCTCGGCGAACAACGGCGCCGTCTCGGCGGTGTACTCTGTCCAAGCGTCGTCATGAAATTTGCCGCGCAACTGGTTGAGGCTGCGAAAGCCCGACCACTGAGGGTCGTGCTCGTAGTACCATCGATCGACCGCCACGGCTCCTGCGACCAGGGCGACGGCGCAGGCGCCGGCGAGTCCTGTGGAGATAATTGCGTTTCGCGACGACCGCGTCGCCGCGAACAGGGCAACCGGCGCGGCGATCACCATCGCGAGTCCGAAGCTTTCGAATCGCACCAAGCCGCCAAGAACAATCAGCGACACGGCTACACTCAGCAGACCGAGGATTGGCGCCTCGGTTTGCATGGTCCGCCGACGCATCGCCGCCAACAGCAGCAACACTCCGGCTGCTCCCGCGAGAAACGCGGTGGAGGTGAATTGCAGCCGGTTGATCAGCGGTATTTCGACGAGCGTGTAGCAGATCAAGAACACGCCGAGTCGCAAACTGACGTCGCCGGGACTGGTTGGCGTGAGCCGCGCTGCGAAGCCGCGCTTCTGGTCCGCCGCGATCGCAGGGCGTCCGATCGACAGCGCACAGTAGAGCAGGGCGGTCTGCGCGAGCAGGTGCACCGTTAGCAGATAGCCGCCGTACCAGGGGACGTTTGGCGCAAGCGTATAGAGACCTTTCAGCGTTCCGCCGATCAGGACGTTCGTGAATACCAAGTGCGCATCGGGCGCCGGGCTCACGCCACGCCCGGACGCGACCATGGTCATAAACACGTCGTCGTTGGTGGCGTAGCTTGGGCGAAACGCCGCTACGACGAACAGCTGCAGCGCAAACACGACCGCCAACGAAAACGTCACGGGGGCGGCGTTTGCCAGCCCTCCGAGACCGCGAAGCATGCGATGCGCCGCGGGACCTGCTGATTTCGGTTCGGCGCTGCGGACATGCGCGCCCTGCACGTCAGGGGAATCGGGGAATGACATTGTCCGTGTCCTTGCGGAGGCCCTTGGTCGTCGATGGCGTTGCTACGGCTCGGCGGCCCCCAAATCGCTCAACTCGCCTCGGACGATGCGTGACGCGGGGACTCCTCACGGGGGACGCGACTAGGCTGCGCGGCGGATCTGCAGGTCGTCCCAGATGGTGATTCGACCGCCCTGCGCCTTGATGCTGCGTTGTGCCGCTTCGAGAATGCGCACTACGCGCAGCCCGGATTCGCCGTCCGTCAGAGGCTGTTTGCCTTGCTGAATGCACTCGGCAAAGTGGCTGACCATTTTGGCAAGGGGTTCGACTTGCGGGACATGGGGCGACCAGACGTCGCCCGTACGATAGCCGATCATCACGCCGCGCTTCGCCTCGACATCGTCGCTGACGGTGATGCCGCGGTCGTAGACTTTGATGCGTTCGGTCGGCTCGAGATCGTCGTAAACGATGCTCTTTTCGCTGCCGCCGATGATGAAGTGTCGCACTTTCACCGGGCTCAGCCAGTTGACGTGGAACGACGCAAGCAAGCCGTCGCTGAAGTCGAGGTTGAGATAGGCGACGTCCTCGATATCGGCCGCCTCGTTGGCGTGACAGGCGCCGAAGGCGGAAATGCTGCGCGGCAGCCGCCCCACGAGAAAATCGAGAATGGAAAGGTCGTGCGGCGCAAGGTCCCAGACGACGTTCACGTCGTGCTGGAACATTCCCAGGTTGATTCGTACGCTGTCGACGAAATAGAGATCGCCAATCTCGCCGGAATCGACGATTTGCTTGATTCTTTGTACGGGGCCGCTGTAGATGAACGTATGGTCGACCATCAGCACGCGGTTGGCCGCGGCCGCGGCCTCCACCATTTGTTCCGCGTCGGCCACGGAACCGGCGAGCGGCTTCTCGACAAGCACGTGCTTGCCCGCCTGCAGCGCCGCGACCCCCAGCGGCGCATGCGTGTTGACCGGCGTGGCGATGGCCACGGCGTCGATGTCTGCGCGGTCCAGCAGTTGTTCGAAGTCGGTGATCGCTTCGACGCCCGGGTAGGGCCGCAACACCTGGGTCAACCGTTGCTGATCCCGATCACAGACGGCAACCAACTCGGTCTCGGGGCAGGCGGCGAAATTGCGGATGAGATTGGGGCCCCAGTAGCCCGCTCCGATGACGGCAACGCGAATCATGTCGGCTTCCTTTCGCTTTTGGCTCGGACAAAGCGTGGTTGTCTGACGAGTCTTGGCGACAGTGGCTAGGATGAATTTGGTACAAGTGGGCGGCGACTAGGCGGCGTCGTTGACGCGCGGCGTCACGAGCTGCCGTTGCGGAGTGACAGGAGGAATCGAGGTTTCAACGATGTACCGCGGTCGCCCGCGCGACTCGTCGTACGTCCGCCAGACGTATTCCCCCAACACGCCCAGCATGGTCATGATGACCCCCTGCCCCACCAGCATCACGGTCATCAAGGCGGCGAAGCCGGTGCCCGTTTCGATCCAGCCCAGCAGCCGGCCTGCGACGACCACCAGCGCATAGGCAAATCCGGTGATTGCAATACCAACCCCGAACAGCGACATCACCCGAATCGGCGCATAGCTAAACGAAACGACCGAATCGACAAAGAGTTTCAGCTTCTTGGCGAGCGTCCATTTGCTCGACCCATGCTGGCGGGCTTGTTTGACGTAAGGCACGAAGGATTGCTGAAAGCCCATCCACAGGATCATGGCGAGGATGCTGGTGTTCTTCTCGCCCACCTCGTTGTAGGCGTCGATGACCTTGCGATCGACAAGCAAGAAGTCGGCGCCCTTGGCAGGCATGTCGGGCAGGGCGAAACGTCGCATGAGCCAGTAATACGCGCCGGCCGTAGCTTTGGTCGACCACTTCACCCCTTCGCGGGCGACGCGCACCGCCCAGACCACGTCGCTGCCTTCGTGCCAGCGTTTCAGCAGTTGCGGCGTCGTTTCGGGCGGATCCTGAAGGTCGGCGGCCAGCAAGACGGCGCAGTCGCCCGTGCAGTAGTGAAGCCCCGCCGAGAAGGCGGCGTGCGAACCCGAGTTGCGCGAAAGCCGGACATACTTAACGCGTTGGTCCTGCTCAGCCCATTGGCGGGCGAGCAGCGGACTTTCGTCGCTTGAGTGATCGTCCACCAACACGACCTCGCCCGATTCGTCCAGCGAATCGAGCAGGGCGGTGATGCGCTCGCGGAATATCGGCAGGTTCTGCGACTCGTTGTAGAACGCCGTCACGATGCTCACAGTCGCGGCAGTAGTGGTCTTGGGCACGGTGGTCCAGGCCTTGCGGCTTCCTTGCGTCCGGGGGAGGTGCGGCGATTCTCTCGGGAGCTAACCGGCAGACGCCAACCGCGTCGGCGCCTCCAGGCATGCGAGTCGGTTTTCCATAGCGGCGAGTCGCTCGCGCAGCTGAATGATTTCCTGGGAATGATTCATGCCAAGCGTTTGGCGTACGCTGGCGACGACGGCGGCTGCCGGGCGACTATCGCCCGTCGCCGTATGTACGCGATCAATTCGAAGGACCCCTGCGCCGCAGAGGACGTCGATTGTGCCGGGCTCAACGTTCCGGCCGACGACGCGGCCGGGTATGCGTCCTTCGTACGCAGGCGGGTCCGTCAGTTGGCGGGCCTGCGTGATCACAAGGGGCGATCCATCAAGGAACGTGAAGGCGCCGGGCGCCGGCGGACCCAGGGCGCGCACTGAGCGTTCAATTTGCAGACTCGATGCGCTCCAGTCGATCTCGCCGTCCGCCGGACCGCGAGCACAGGTAAACGTGGCCTGAGTCTGGTCCTGCGGCACGCCCCGCAGCGTTCCGTCACGGGCGGCGTCCAGGTATGAGTCGAACAATTCGACCGACGCCTGTGCGATGCGATCCTGAATTGATTCGTACGACTCATGCGGAGCGGGAGTGATCGCGCATTGAAAGTAAACGTCTCCCGCGTCGACCGAATCGGCCAATTGGAACAAGGTCGCCCCGAGCTGGTCGTGCCCAAGGATGAGTCCCCAATTGGTCGGGGCAAAGCCTCGCAGTCGCGGCAGCAGCGAGTCGTGCACGGCGACGCCGCCCCGGGGGGCGCTTTGCAGGACGTCCGTGGGAATCAACGTGCGCCATCCCAGACAAAAAATCACATCGGGCGCAAATCTCTCGGAGATCATCGAGACGTCGGACGCAGAGATCTTGCGAGTCACCTTCGTCCAGATATTGTGCGCCGCAAATTGCGATGCGATCTGTTCATTGAATTGGACCGTTTCATGGGCGTCCTCGCGGAAGACGAATGCGCCGACAACGTTCTCGCCGCGCTCAAGCAATCGCTTAGCGAGCAAGTGGCCGCGATAGAATCCGCCGACGAACAGAATGCGCATGGAACCGGATGTTGCGTTGAGATTAGCGTCGCCTGACGCCCGATCACGCTGCGTTGGGCAGGTCAGCGTCCGCATCGCCGTGGCGAGGCGAAGCGTCCGCGGGGCGCAGGTCGATCGGGGTCGAGCTTATAGAACTCCCGCGGCGGCCCAGCAATACCAATAGTGCCGGCAATGATAGCGTTGCCATGAGCACCCGGATGAGCAGCATCATTTCGGCGCCATGGACGGACCCGCGTTGTTGAAACAGCTCGCTGGCGGCCGCCTCGGCAACACCCATTCCTCCCGGCGTGATGGGCAGGCAATTCGCCAGAACAACCAACGGCCCCAATGAGAGACTGCTCGACCAGGCGACTGGCTCTTGAAGGACGCGACTGGCAACGGTGAACGCCGCTGCGGTGAGCATGCTGCTAACCAGCGAGATTGCCAGGCAACCGGCCAGCGCCCGCTTCGCTTGCCAATAGAGTCGCCCCGAGTCGCGCCACGCCTGGCTCCATTTTGAGGGCACGAAGGGCTCGGCAATTCGCCGCCAAGGCCCTGCAACGAGCGCCGTCGCCGCGACCGTCGTTCCTGCCAACAGCGCAACGACGGTCCAGGCCAACGTCTTGCCCTGTCCATCGACCGAATCGGTAGCAAGCAGGGCTGCGGCGGAGAGTGCTCCCAACAGGAGAAGACTGTAGACGCCGATCAAGCGATCGACGAGCACGGTTGACAGACTGCGACCGCGATGAGCCGGGCAATGGCGAACGATCAGGTAACTCTTCGCCACGTCGCCGCTGACGGCTCCGGGCAAGATCAGTGCGGCGAGGTAGCCCGACCAGGTGAGTTTCACGGCTTGCCACGGCGTCGCGTCGATTTGCTGAATTCGCAGCAACCACCACCACCGCAGCGCAGGCAGCAGCATCGACGCCAACAGCATGGCGGCGAGCAGGCCCAGCGTCGGCGAGGGCGACACGGCCGTCAGACTCCGCAGATCGAGCCGATCGGTGCAGAGCCAAGCGAGTAGTCCCAGGGCCAGTGCGAGCTTCGCCAGGGCGACCAGACGAGTGCGCTTCGGCGTCGATTGCGCCGCGATGGGTCGCGGAGCCGCGTTTTCTGAACGCGAGTGAGGCGGTTGCCCGTCCATGGCTCGATCACCTCACGCCGCTGCGCGTTCGCCGGCGATTTCATCGAGCGCGGCGAGCACCTGATTCTGTTCGCCATCGGTCAATTGAGGGTACAGCGGCAGCAGAACCGACGCGGCGCTGGCAGCCTCGGAAGCTGGCAGCGGTGGCGCGGCCAGATCCGCACAAGCTTGTTCGACGTGGGCGAGCATGATGCCGCGTCGCGTCGCAATCCCGCGATCGAGCAACCGCTGCATCAGGTCGTCGCGCGACAGCGGAGCGTCGTCCGCCAGCCGCGCGGAATAACTTTGGAAGTTGGGCTGGGCGTATTCGGGAATGTGCGGCGGCCGCAGCCACGGGTGGCGCCGCAGGTGCGCCGTGTACCGCGCCGCCAATTCGAGGCGGCGGGCGACGATTCCTGGGAGCCGTTTCATCTGCTCGACGCCCATCGCCGCCTGAATATCGGTCATGCGATAGTTGTGCCCCAGGCACTCGTAGTTCTCGATGACGACCTGAGACGACGAGTGCCGGGCCGCGTCGGAGACACTCATGCCATGCTGTCGCAATAGTCGCAGACGGCGGGCATGTTCGGCGTTGTTGGTCGTAATCATCCCGCCTTCGCCAGTGGTCACGACTTTGCGCGGATGGAAACTGAAGCAGGCCAATTCAGCGTCGCCGCCGATCTCGCGACCCCGGTAACGACTGCCGATCGCGCACGCGGCATCCTCGATCAGTTTCAGCCCCCGGTCTTCTGCGAGGTCGTAGAACCGATTGAGGTCGGCCGGCAAGCCGATTTGGTGGACGACGAGAATCGCCTTGGTTCGCGGCGAAATCGAAGCTTCGACGGCGTCGGGGTCCAAATTGTAAGTCTGCTGGTCGACCTCGGCGAACACGGGCGTGGCGCCCGTGTAGCGAATGGCGTTGCATGTGGCGATGAACGACATCGAGGGGCAAATCACTTCGTCCCCCGGGCCGACGCCCGCGACCGTCAGCGCCAGGTGCAACGCGGTGGTGCAATTGGACGTCGCGATGGCGTGTTCGGCGCCGCAAAAGTCGGCAACCGCTCGCTCAAACTCAGCGACCTTCGGTCCCTGCGTGACCCAGCCGCTGCGAATTGCCGCGACGGCCGCCTCTTCTTCCTCGGGCCCCAGCAATGGTTTGGTGATCGGGATCACGCGGCCGACCTTTCCTTAGGCTGCCAATTGATCGTGCTGGTTTCCGACAGCAACTCGGCGGGGTTGGCATGGGTGGAGCGCAGGTGGGCGATCAACCGACCAATGCCCTCGCGGACGTTGATTCTGGTCTTGAAGTCGAGCACGTCGCGGGCCAGTTGCACGTGTGCCAGGTGTCGGTCCACGTCGCCCGGGCGGCGGGGCTGGAATTCCGGCCGCAGGTCCGCGCGGCCGACTTCCTCGTAAATCATCGTGGCAAGTTCGGCGACCGAAGTCTCGACGCCGGAGCCCAGATTGACGGTTTGACCGACGAGTTCGTCGCATTCGGCTGCTCTGCGGAGCCAGGCGGCGGTTTCCTCCACGTAGATGAAATCGCGCGTTTGCGAGCCGTCGCCGAAGATGACCGGCGGCTTGCCGTTGAGCGCCCAGACGGCGAAACGGGGGATCACTTCGCCTGAGTCGCCCTCGTGGTGGCTGCGCGGTCCGAAGTTGTTGAACGGTCGCACCACCACCGTGGGCAGACCGTAAGTTTGGCGATAGGCCCGCACATAGGCTTCGCCGGCGAGTTTCGCGGCGCCGTAGACCGTTTCCGGGAACGTGGGGTGTTGTTCGTCCATGGGAGCGTAGCGCGCCGTGCCGTAGACCTCGGACGACGAGACGTGGACGAACCGCTCGACGCCAGCGCGGTGCGCTTCGACCAGCAGCCGGAGCGTTCCCTCGGCGTTGACAAGATGCGACTCGACCGGATTGCCGATCGAGTGACGCACGCCGCGGCAGGCGAGGTGGAAGACAACGTCGGCGTCGCGCATCAACTCCGCAACTAGGGTGCGATCGAGGATGTCGCCGCGCACGAATTCGCAGTTCGCTCCGGCCAGATTCGCTTCTTTGCCGGTCGTGAGGTTGTCCAGCACGCGCACCCGACAGTCGCTCAACTGGTCGACGAGATGGGAGCCAATGAAGCCCGCACCGCCGGTGACGAGGACGCTCTTTCCTTGCAGTTGCATAACAGCTCGTGATTGGGAGGGGCGGATTTCAACAGGTCTTAAGACACTCTTTCACGCTCTCGGCGACGTACTCGATCTGCATATCGGTCAGCTCGGGATACATCGGCAGTGAGAGGCACCGCCGGGCGACATCCTCGGCCACTGGCAGTTGTCCCGGCCGATAGCCCAGGTGTTCATACGCGGGCTGGAACGGTACGAGCGTCGGGTAGTGGACGCCGGCGGCAACGCCTCGCTCGGCCAATCTCTGGAGAAGACCTTCGCGCACGCCGTCCTCAACGAGAACAACGTACAAGTGCCACGCGTGCGCGTCGGGGGACGCGGCAGTCGGCAGTTGGAGGCCGGGCGTGCCGTCGAGCAGTTCGCTCAAACGGGCGGCGTTTCGGCGCCGGGCGGCGTTCCACGCGTCGAGGTGTCGCAACTTCACATCCAAGACGGCTCCCTGCAGCCCTTCCATGCGCGCGTTGTAGCCGACTTCGACGTGGTTGTGGCGACCGTCTTGGGCATGATCGCGGAGGCAGCGCATGCGGCGAGCGGCCGCATCGTCGTCGGTGACGACGGCTCCTGCTTCGCCGAAGGCGCCCAAATTCTTGCCGGGATAGAAGCTGAAGCAGCCCATGCGGCCGATCGACCCCGCGCGGCGTCCTTGATAGCGGGCGCCATGCGCCTGGGCGGCGTCTTCTATCAGCGTCAGCCCGTGGCGGTCGGCCAACTCCTGCAGTGGCTTCAGATCGCAGGTCTGTCCGTAAAGGTGGACCGGCAGAATCGCCTTGGTGCGGGGCGTGATGGCCTGGGCCACAAGTTGGGGGTCTAAGTTGTAGGTCTTCGGGTCGACGTCAACGTACACAGGGCGGGCGCCCACGTAGCTGATCGCCCAGGTCGTGCTTATCCAGGTGTGCGGCGTCGTGACGACCTCGTCGCCCGGGCCGACGTCGCTGGCGTGCAATGCCAGTTGCAGCGCGGTGGTTCCGCTGTTGACGCCGATGCAATGCTTGACGCCGACGTACTCGGCGAAGGCAGCTTCAAACCGCGCTACCGCCGGCCCGAGAATGAACTGCGATTCGGACGTCACCGCGTCGATCGCGCTGGTCCATTCCGCCTTGATCGCTTGGTTCTGCGTCTTGAGATCAAGAAACGGAACGCTGAGCGTGTTCAGAGTTGGACTCATCGAAAGGAACTCCGTTTCTAGCTAGGACGCGAGCAGGAACGCCAACGACCGTTTCGCCCGGGGGAACGTCGCGCGTGACCACCGCGCCGGCGCCGATGACCGCCCGCGGGCCAATCGTTACCCCGCACATGATCACCGCGCCCGAGCCAATTGACGCACCGCGACCGACGCGCGTGGGAATGACCTTCCAATCGGCTTCGGTTTGCAGCTGGCCGCCTTCGGCCGTCGCGTGCGGGTAACGGTCGTTAATAAAGCAGACGTGGTGGCCGACGAAGCACTCATCTTCAATGGTCACCCCTTCGCAGACGAACGTGTGCGAGCTGATTTTGCAGCGGGCCCCGATGGCTGCGTTCTTCTGAATCTCGACGAACGGAGCGACCCGCGTCTCCTCGCCGATCGTGCAGCCGTAAAGATTCACCAATTCGGGGTACGTGACCTTCGCACTGGCGGCAAGTTGAACGTTGTCAGCGACGGGCATAATTGCGGCCTCGCGTGGTGGGGCGAAGATTGCGTTGCGGCGGCGCTGGCTGCGTCGAGCGGCTGGACCGGACCTGCCAATTGCGCAGAATCCTCACAATCGCGCGTCGGTGGAATCTGCCGAGCGGGCGGGATTCTAAGAATGCGGCCGGGAGGGGTCAACGGCAGTGCGGGAGGCTCCCGACGGCCGAAAAGCAGTGGCCTTGGCAGGATTGATCGGCGAGACCGTCGCCAATCGCGAGACTCGCAGATCTTGCATATCCCGCAATCTTTGCGGCGGAGCGTTGAAGACGCCAGGACGGCTAATTAGCGTGAAAAATGCGGCCTGCGTCCTCGATGCGTCGTCGCCGGCGGCAATCTGCGCAGCTGCTAGCTGATCGTCGGATCGGCGGTCGCTGCGAAAACTTGCCGTCACGCTGCTTCTCCATCGAGACCGTCGGCCTTTTCGCTTTCTCGTCATCTGCGTCCCGATTGCCCCCTTGCGGGTCCCTCCTCCTTCTCCCCTTGCCGGGTCCCCGGCGAAGCGCGAACACCCATGCTATTTCGACGCTGGTCCAAAATCTTTGGCCGTGGCGCCCGTCGCCATGCCGTGCGCGCAGCTCATCGAATTCATCGGATCGAATCGCTGGAGAGTCGTCATCTGCTTTCTGCTGCAGATATCGTCGCGGAAAACCTATTGCCGGGAAGTCCCGAAAGCGAATGGGGCATCGTCGGCGTCGGGTCGAGCAACATTCAAGGTTTCGCCGCGCAGATGAGCGTCGACCAGGGCGAACTCGTCCAATTCAAAATCAACACGGATACCGCCAACTATCGCGTCGACATCTATCGAATGGGTTGGTACGGCGGGCTCGGCGCGCGCAAGGTCGCCACTGTCGATCCTTTGAGCAATCAACGGCAAAACCAGCCCAATGCGTTGTTCGATTCCGAAACCAATCTCGTTGACGCGGGCAACTGGGCCGTGTCGGCGGAATGGCAGGTGCCGGAAGAAGCGGTTTCTGGCGTATACATCGCCAAGCTCGTGCGCGAGGACGGCACGTTTGGCGAGAGCCATATCATCTTCGTGGTCCGCGACGACGACGGCCAATCGGAGTTGCTGTTTCAAACCAGCGACACCACGTGGCAAGCCTACAACAACTGGGGCGGTTTCAGCCTCTACTACCCCGACTATCCGGGGGGGCGCGCTCGCGCGGTGAGCTACAATCGGCCCTTCCTTTCTCGCGACGTCAACTTCGCCGATTACTACTTTGGCGTCGAGTTCGCGATGACTCGCTTCCTGGAGCGGAACGGGTACGACGTCAGCTACTCGACGGGCATCGATACGGCGCTGCGTGGCGACGAACTCTTGGAGCACGAGGTGTTCCTATCCGTCGGTCATGACGAGTATTGGTCAGGAGACCAGCGCGCCAACGTCGAAGCAGCCCGCGACGCCGGCGTAAACCTCGCATTTTTCAGCGGAAACGAGATCTATTGGAAGAGCCGCTGGGAGGAAAGCATCGACGCCTCCGCGACGCCTTATCGAACAATGGTCACCTACAAGGAGACCGTCGACGGCGCCAAGACGGATCCTTCGGGCGAGTGGACGGGAACGTGGCGCGATCCCCGCTTCCAGTGCTGCGGCTTGGGGGGCTGCCTCGGCTGCCCCGGACCGAGCAACTCCGGCCAACCCGAGAACGCCCTGTCAGGGACCATCTTTACGGCGAACCAGATTTTGGCCAATCAAGTCAACTTTGCCACTGACATTAACGTGTCGTCCGATTACTCGGCATTGCGATTTTGGCGAAACACCGAGGTCGCCGACCTCCTGTCGGGGCAATCGCTCAATGTTGGCGACTATGTCCTGGGGTACGAATTCGATGAGGACCTCGACAACGGTTTTCGGCCGGCGGGACTTGTTCCCCTGTCATCGACGACGTTGGAGATTGCTCAAAAATTGCAGGATTACGGAGCGACATTCGGGCCCGGCATTGTCACCCATGCCATGACGATGTATCGCGCCGAGAGCGGCGCTTTGGTGTTTGGAGCGGGCACGGTTCAATATGCGTGGGGGCTCGATAACGGGCATGACGGCCAAAATGCCGCGACCGACCGAAATCTCCAGCAGGCGACGATCAACCTCTTTGCCGACATGGGCGTGCAGCCCACGACGCTCATGGCGGGGCTTGTCCAGGCCACAGCGTCGACCGATGCAATCGCTCCTGTTTCCACGATCACCTCTCCCATCGCCGGCAGCGTAGTCAATCCCAACAACGCTCTGACCATTACCGGCACGGCCCAGGATTTCGGCGGCGGCGTTGTCGCCGTGGTGGAAATCTCCGTCGACGGCGGCCACAGTTGGCACCGGGCCAATGGAACTCAGAATTGGAGCTACTCGTTCACGCCGCGCAGCTCCGGAGAATTCACCATTCTCACGCGAGCGGTGGATGACAGCCTGAACATCGAACAAAACAGTCCGCAGGTCACGATCAATCCCAGCCAAACGCCGGGCACGTACACCCTTTGGCCCGGATCCGCCGTCCCCGAAACGGCCGACGGTTTGGACGGCAACTCGACGGAAGTTGGCGTCAAATTTACCTCTGACGTCAATGGGTATGTCACCGGAATTCGATTCTACAAGAGCGAAGCCAACACCGGCGTTCACGTCGGCAACCTCTGGACCGTCAACGGCGAGTTGCTCGCTACAGCCACGTTTACGAACGAATCGAATGAAGGCTGGCAGCAAGTCGACTTTAACGTGCCCGTGGCGATCAATGCCGGCGAACTGTACATCGCGTCGTACTTTGCCCCCAACGGACACTATGCTGATGATTTGGAGTACTTTACGGACTTCGGCATCACAAACGGCCCGCTGCACGCCCCGCGCGAGGGCGCCTTGGGCAGCAACGGATTCTACGTCTATAGCGACTCCAGTGCCTTTCCGACGAGTACTTACCGCTCCGCAAATAACTGGGTGGACGTGGTGTTGAGCACCACCGTACAGGCGGACACGACGGCCCCGACGGTGACGAGCGTGACGCCGACCAATGGCGCGACGGGCGTGGCGACGACGGTCGCTCCCCAGATCG
>JAGQOU010000188.1 GCA_020427145.1 Planctomycetales bacterium
TCGGCCCGAACGGCAGCGGCAAGAGCACGCTCATCAAGTGCTCGCTGGGGCTGCTGCGCGCCACCAGCGGCCATGTGACCGTGCTCGGCGACGACGCCTGGGACTTGTCGGCCGACGTGAAGTCGCGGATCGGCTATGTGCCGCAGGAGGTGGTCAGCTACCCCTGGATGCTCGCCCGGCAAGTGATCGCTTACACCGCCGCGTTCTATCCGCGGTGGAACCAGTTGCTGGTCGACGAACTGTGCCGCCGCTGGCGCCTGCCGCTGGAAGAGAAGATCGCCGCCCTCTCGACCGGCCAACTGCAAACCCTGGGAATCATCTTGGCCCTGGGGCACGAGCCCGAGCTATTGATTCTCGACGAACCGGTGGCCAGTCTCGACCCGATCGCCCGGCGGCAGTTCCTGCGCACGATCCTGGAGATCGTTGCCGACCGCCGCCGCACGGTGCTGTTCAGCACGCACATCACCAGCGATCTGGAACGGGTGGCCACCCGCGTGGCGATGCTCCGCGACGGCTCCATCGGCCTGGAGGGCGAACTCGACGAACTCAAGGACCAAGTCAAACGGCTCCGCCTCGTCGCGGCCGCCCCGCTGCCCCGCGACTTCACCGTCCCCGGCGCCGTGGCTGTGGAAGTCGACGACGCCGAGGCCCTTGTCACGGTGACCAACTTCGACGAATCGGTCGTCGACCAGCTGCGCGTGGCATGGAATGCCGAGGTGAGCGTGCAAAATCTCAATCTGGAAGAGATGTTCATCGCGGTGCACGAGGGGACAAATCTCCCACGGGGGTCGACTCGCAATGGAATGCCGGACGTCGCCCAGGAGATCGCGCCGCAAGGAGACGAATCATGTTGACCCCGCTGCGTCAGCGAATGAAAGCCGTCGGCGACACGTATTGGTCGCGGCCGCTTTGGCTGTTTGCAATGGCACTCGCGGCGATGATGAGTTTGGCAGCCCTGCTCGCCGGCGGCTATTTTGCCGAGAGCGACGAATTGGGTGCGATTGCTGCAGGCGCCATGTTTTCGATGGTTATGACGCTCGCATGGATGCAGAGTTTGTCGGAACAAGCCCGATGGCAATTCGCGCAGCCTCTCTCTCAACTTGCCCCGGGATATCAGCATCCACATCGAGTGGTCCTCGTGGCCCTGGCGACCGCGCCTTTGCTGGCGTTCGTGTTGACGGCCGCACTCATTGCGCCCCATTTCATTGGTATTGGACTTGGTCTGGCCGCATTGAGTGCCGCAATCGCACTGCAGGCAATTGCACTGCAGGCAATTGGGTCGAGACTTTTCTTTCCGCTCTGGCTGCTGTTTCTATTTGGGCACGGCACTCGATGGTTCGACGTACTTGTCACCTGGGTGCGAGCACACCCGTTTGCGGCCAACGTGTTTGGCGTCGCCATTGCGGGCTGGGCGCTCGTGCGCATGATCCAACAGATTCGGTCGCTCTCACAACTGCGAGAGGATGACGCTGGCTATACGACGCCCACTTGGTACGACAGGCGCCAAGCGGCACGCACACGCAAACGGGGCGGTATGCAGAAGGCCGCCGAGCGCGAGACCGCCAAGCGTTCTTGGCAACAGACGAAGCCGGCTGGGTTCGACCGCTGGTTAGCTCGTGCCCGTCGCTGGCGACCGACGCGCCGCTTGCTGCTGGGCTACCTCAGTGAATTCACCGGCACAATCGGCGTGATACTCCCTAGACTCTGGTTTGTTCCCGCCCTCGCGGTTCTTCGCGGCTGGGAGTTCTACCAAGACGGCTTGGAAGCAGGCTGGACGAGCGCCGTTCGCGACGTGGCGGAAAGCCTCCAAGATCTCACTCGCTTCGCGGCTTGGTTTGTTCCGCTGGCGATTTCCACGGCGGCCGGCTACGGACTCGCTGGCCGCGTCGGCGTCTTGCCAGCCGAGCGAATGCTGCCCATCACGCGCAGCGATTACACAAATGCATTGATGGGCTTCTGGGCCGGCGCTTCGTTTGTCGCCTGGGCGGCGTTCAACGCCCTCGGTTGGTTTGCCGGCGGGTGGGAACCTCCGCTCAACGCCGATCCCGAGTCGTTCGCTCCGCTGGTCGCGTACGTCGTGGCAACCTTAGCGTGCGTCATGTTCAACTACGGATTCGCCGCGCTGATCTCTGCCACGGGAGCCGAGATGGCGCAAGTCGTCGCCACGTTGATCGTCGTCGGAATCGTCGACGGCCTGCTGATGGGTGAATGGTGGGGATACAGTCCCCGTTTTGGCTGGGGCGCGATCATCACCTCCGCTCCGCTGGCCGCCGGCAGCGGCGTGTTGATGGCGTTGAAGGCACGAACGCTGTGGCGCGATCGCGAGGCGGGATAGTCTATTGGCTGGTGCGTCGGGTCCGTCCCTAGCCCGCGGCGCGAGCCGTGGGTTGGCGCTGGACAACGCGGGGACTTTCGAAGCAGCGCCCGTGACGCAATTGCCAGCGGCGCACAAAAAAACAACGGGAGGCTTACGCCCCCCGTTGTTCGTTGCTTATCACTTATCGCCGCTGGCGAGACTATTCGCCGCCGGGCTGCGGTGGGTCGCTGCTGGGTTCGCTGCCGCCGTCGCCGCCCAATAGGGCGTCGAGACTGCCGGGCGTTTCCTGCTCGGCGGCCGAGGCCTGTTGGCCGTTGCCGCTGGACGCCGGTTCGCTGTCGCCCTGGGCCTGCAGGGCCGACTCCAACAGCGGGAACGACCGCTCCAGCACGCGTTCCTTTTCGGCCGCCAGGGCTTCCAGGGCCGAGGGCTGAATCCGCACTTCCGAATCCTGGATCGACTTGAACCCAGTCCCCGCGGGAATCAGGTGGCCGAGGATCACGTTCTCCTTGAGGCCGACCAGGTAGTCGGTCTTGCCGGACAGAGCGGCTTCGGTGAGCACCTTGGTCGTTTCCTGGAAACTGGCCGCGGAGATGAAGCTGCTGGACTGGACCGACGCCTTGGTGATGCCCAACAACTGCGTGCTGGCGGTGGCCATCTTGGGCTTCGTGCCTTTGGCAATGTCGCCGCCGAGGGCTTCGATCTGGGCGTTGGTTTGCTCCAGCACGTCCTTGGGCACGATGGCGCCTTCTTCGAAGTCGCTGTCGCCCTTGTGGCTGATCTTCAGACACTGCGACACGTTTTCGTTGGCCGAGCGGAAATCGAACTTGTCCATCACCGACCCTGGCAGCAGGTCGGTGTCGCCGGGCGATTCGATCTTCACCTTACGCAACATCGAGGAGACGATGATCTCGATGTGCTTGTCATTGATTTCGACGCGCTGACTGCGATACACGTTTTGGATTTCGCGAGTCAGGTACTGCTGCACCGCCTCTTCGCCGCTGATCCGCAGGATGTCGTGCGGCACCAGCGGGCCGTCGACCAGCGACTCGCCCGCGCGAACCATGTCGCCGGCATGCACTCGCAAGTGCTTGGAGTGCGAGACGAGGTGTTCGCGTTCGATGCCTGCTTCGCTACGAACGATAATGGAACGCTTGCCGCGCTTCTTCTCGCCGAGCAGCTCGACGACGCCGTCGATCTCGGCGATGACCGCCGGATCCTTCGGCTTGCGCGCCTCGAAAATCTCGGTGACGCGGGGCAAACCGCCAGTGATGTCCTGGGTGCCGGACGCCTCGCGAGGCGTCTTGGCCAGCAACGAACCGGGGGTGATCATCTGCCCGTCGTCGACTTCAATGTGGGCCCGTTCGGGCATGTAGTAGAAGTCGATGATCTTACCGTCGTCCGGGTCCTCGACCACGATCTGCGGATGCAGATCGCCCTTGTGCTCCATGATGACGTAGCGTCGCTTGCCGCTGGGGTCGGCTTCGCCGCGCATCGTCTCGCCGTCGACCAGGTCCTCGAAGCGGATGCGACCGCCGGTCTCGGCCAGAATCGGGATACTGTGCGGGTCCCACTCGCAGATGACCTCGCCGCCCTTGATCACGCCGTCTTCTTTGACGCTGAGCACGGCGCCGGCAGGCACGTCGTACTTCTCGACCTCGCGGCCCTTTTCGTCGACCAGGGCGATTTCGCCGTTGCGGGTGAGCACCACCTGCTGGCCGGCGTCGTTGGTCACGACCTTCAAACGAGCCAGCTTGGCGATGCCGCCCTTCTTGGCGCGAATGTCGCTCTTCTCGACGTCGCCCTGGGCCACGCCGCCGATGTGGAACGTCCGCATCGTGAGCTGCGTGCCCGGTTCGCCGATGCTTTGAGCGGCGATGATGCCCACGGCCATGCCTTCTTCAACCAGCGAGCCGGTCGACAGGTCCATGCCGTAGCAACAGCGGCAAACGCCCAAGGACGCATCGCAAGTCATCGGGCTGCGCACTTGGATCTTTTCCAAGCCGAGCTGCTCGATCTTGCGGGCGATTTCGCCGGTAATCATCTCGTTCTCGGCCACGATCACTTCGTCGGTGATCGGGTTGACGATGTTGGCCCGGCTCACGCGACCGCGAATCGACTCGGCGAGGCTCACCTCGACCTTTTCGCCGCGGTAGATGATGCCCTTGGTGATGCCCTGGGTGGTGCCGCAATCGTGCTGCGTAATGACCACGTTCTGGGCCACGTCGGCCAGCTTGCGGGTGAGATACCCCGAGTCGGCCGTCTTGAGCGCCGTGTCGGCCAAACCCTTGCGGGCGCCGTGCGTACTGGAGAAGTACTCCAACACGGTGAGACCCTCGCGGAAGTTGGCCTTAATCGGCGTCTCGATGATCTTTCCCGAAGGCTTGGCCATCAGACCCCGCATACCGCCGAGCTGCCGCATCTGTTCGATGCCGCCGCGGGCGCCGGAATGAGCCATCAGGTAGATCGGATTGACGTAGCCGTCAGTGCGGAAATCGCTTTCCAGCCCCGTCATCATCTCGGCGGTAATCTGCTCGCGAGCGTGGGTCCACGCGTCAAGCACTTTGTTGTACCGCTCGTTCTCGGTGATGATGCCGCGCTGGTAATGCTTGTTGGTCTTGATGACCTCTTTTTCGGCCTCGGCCAGAATCTTGCCCTTGGTGTCGGGAGTAACCAGGTCGTCGGTGGCGAACGACAGACCGCTGAGCGTGCTTTGGCGGAAGCCCAGCTGGTTCATGTCGTCGAGCAGGTCGATCGTGTACCGGCGACCCATCAACTCGTAGCAGTCGCTGATCACGCTCGCCAGGTCGCGGCCACGCAGCGATGTGTTGTAGTACGGCATTCCCTTGGGGAGAATCCGATTGAACATCACGCGGCCAACGGTCGTATCGATCCGCTTGCCGTAGCCGCTCTTGCTGTCGAGATCCTCGCGGAGACAGCGATCCTCCGGCAGCCGCAGTTTGATCTTGGCGTGCGTCGACAGGGTGCCGGCTGAGTACGCCGTTTCGACCTCCTCGGGCGAGGCGAACGCCATGCCGTCGCCCTTGGAATCGGGCACGTTCATGGTCAGGTAGTAGCAACCCATCACCGTGTCCTGCGACGGGCTGATGATCGGCGCGCCATTGGACGGGCTGAAGATGTTGTGGGTGGACATCATCAGCGTGTGAGCTTCCACCTGGGCTTCAATCGACAGCGGCAGGTGAACCGCCATCTGGTCGCCGTCGAA
>JAGQOU010000189.1 GCA_020427145.1 Planctomycetales bacterium
GCACGTCGCCCCGGCTCGCCGGGGCGACGTTTTTTTGTGTGAGTCGCGCTGAATTTCGCGGGGTGACGTTGTCGACGACAGCGCAGCCGCCCTCACGGCGACCGCCCGTCTATCGCACATACCCCCAGGGAGCGGGCGCCACCGGACGCCGGACGATGGGCGCGAGGCGGCGTGGCGCCGCGGCGCCACGCGCCGCAGGTTCGCTTCGCTGAGTCGGTTCGGACGACGGCTCGGGCGATTGCGGCTCAACCACGTCCTCGTCCAAATCCGCCGTCACGACGTCCGCGGACCCGTCTTCGTCCTGAGTATGTTCGACTGGCGTCACGACTTCGCTCGCAGACTCGTCCGATTCGACATACGCCAGCGATTCAAACTCGTCGCGCGACCGATGCTGAGCGCTCGGCGGCAAAAACTCCACGCCGGTCGCCGGCTTGTCACCCCTGTTCGCTTTCGCGGCTGGCGGTGCCGCCGCAGGCGCTGGACTGGCGCCCTGCGCGGGTTCCGGCAACAGCAACGGCGGCGCACCGAAGATGCTATCGACCCGCTCGCCCGGGTACAGGATCTCCGGTTCGACTCCGCACGGACACCCGCCGGGGCACTGTCCACTCGAGCACTGTCCACTCGAGCACCGCCCGCCGGGGCACTGTCCGCCAGCACAATAAGTATCGCGCCACTGGGCGCCTCCGCCAGGCCAGGCGCGCCAACACGTCGGTTTCATCCCGTTGTACGCCTCGTCGGGCCCGCACGGGCAAGTGAAGATCGCGTCCTCCCCAAAGCACCAGGGGACGGTCTTGCGAATATCCGTCGGACAATTCAGTTCGGATTCGCGTTTGACGAACGGGCCGTGCGGCTGGCAGCCGAGGGCCGCCGTCGCAACGACCAGCGCGAGGCATATGCGTAACAATGGCATGGCAAATCTCAGCAAGCTGCGGTGAGGCTCGCTGCCGCGAAGTGGGTGGGCCCAACAACAACGCCTCGCGCGTTTCTGGGTCGCGCTGCGAAGCCTGTCGTCGGAGTTAGTTGGGAAGCTAGCCGTGGTTGGCCCTCGTCAAAAATTGTTAAAACCCTGGCCGCCGCCGTTGTTCTGATTGAAGAACACGACGCGCTGCGCCGTCTGCGTGCCGAGCAGCGTCACGCCGAAGATTCGTTCAAACGGCGAGAACACTTTGCCCAGCGCCGTGTCGAACGCCACCAGTTTGTCCTCGGAGACGTAGACGCGATCGCCGGGCATGACTTGGTAGTTCGTGGCGACGTCGCCGCGCTGCGTGACGGCCAGCCAGTCGACCGGCAGAATCTGGTCGCCGCCGCACTCATTGCTGCCGGGCCGGGCCACCCACATCCGCGTTGAGGACGTCGAGTCGAGACCCTGGACCTGCCCGATCGCATCCAGCACGGTTTCATTGCCTTTGGAAGGCAGGATGATCACGCGATCGCCCAATCCGGCGCCTTGCGTGATGACGTAAAAGACTTTGCTGTTGTAGCCGACCACGTCCAGCGCGATTTTGGGCGACTCAAGATACTGAGACAGGTGATATTCGATCGCCGCCTTGGCCTCCTCCATCGTCAGTCCGACGACCGCGACCCGGCCATAGGCGCCCAGGTTGACCTTGCCATCGGGGGCCACGAGGTGCTCGCCGGCGATTTGCTGCTGGGCGGCGATTTGAGTGAGCGTGACGACAACTTGGGGTTCGGCGTAGGTTTCGGTGAGTTTGGCCAGCAACTCGTCCCGCAGTTCGTCGACGGTTTTGCCCACCGCCTGCACGGCGCCCAGCTCGAAGCCGAGTTGCACCGTCCCGTTGGCCTGGACGACAAACTCGCCCCCGAGGTTCAGCTCTTCGGGGAGCCCCTCGGTGAACACCGTAATCGCGTCGAGCGGCCCCAGATGGTACGGCTGCCGCGGGACGAGGCTAATCGCCTCGATCGAGAGCACGTCGGGCGGCTCAATCATGTAGTCGGGCAGCGAGACCTTGCACAATTCGCGGGCCGTTTGGGGCGGCACGTAGGGCACCGGGCCGTCGGGCTTGCGTCCCGGGTACACGGAGTGGCAGCCGCATACGCTCGCCAGGAGGGCCGCGTGCAGGAAGGCCAGGTGCAGCTTGGGTTGTGCTCTCATGCGTCTGCTAGCTGCCGGGACACTGTCGAGCGGGGTGCAACTTCGCAACCCGCAAAAACGCGACCATCACCGAGACCGGCGCGGCCGTTGTCGTTAGAATCGGAATAGACGCCAAAATCCTTGAGGGCGTTTGGCAGATAGTGACGAAAACAGGGGTAGTAGCGCATCACGCGCTCCGCCCGCCCCCGCTCGCCATCCGCACGCTCAGTGCAGGAGACACCTATGCAGCCGCTCCGCCCGTATCTCGCCGCCAGCATCGCCTTGCTAGCGCTTGCAGCCCTCGCAGCGCCGGCCGCGGCGCAGGTGCGGCGCTACCAGCCTTCTACGCCCACGGTGAGCCCCTATCTGAACCTCACTCGCCAAAATAATTCGGGGCTGCCGAACTATTACGGCTTGGTCCGCCCGCAACTGAACCAGCAGGCGTTCAATCAACGGCAGCTGCGGTTCGAAGCCTCGCAGGCGCGCAGCCTGAGCCAGTTGCGAACTGACGTGCAAACGTCGCTCACCCCGACCGGCAAGGGCGCTGGGTTTATGACGGTCGACAGAGCAGGGCCGTATCTCAATACGGGAGGATACTTTCCGCCCGTGCAGAATGCTGGCCGGCGGTAGCGAGCGACTCGTGCGGCAGCGAGCGACTCGTGCGGCCCGCAAGCGGATCAGTTCTGCGGTGACCTGAAGCGTGGAACTAAGCGCAGCGCGGCAATCCGGAGGCACGCGCGAAGCGCCCCGATTCGGCGTTTCCAGGGAGACCTCGAGCGACAGTTTCATTGGCAGCTCCCGGTCACAGCGGCCTGAGAGTTCGCTTGGCGACACTCCTGAGCCGGCAGGGCGGCCTCAATGCCGCCGATGACGGCCACGGCAGGCCAGGCCGGCGATTCCAATAGCGAGCACCGCGAGCATCGCGCCCGCCGGTTCGGGCGCCGCTGAGAACTGGGTCGCCGACGTGGAAACCAGCCCAAAATTCGCTTGCCAATCGGCTAGGTCCGCTGCGCTGCGCGGATTGGGCGACTGGCCCCGTTGCCACGCGAGAAAATCGAAGCCGTCCACGTCGAAGTCGCCGTCGAAATCGCCAGCAAGGCCTGTGGCGTTCGCCGCGCCGACGGTCAGCAGCGTGAAACCGGCTAACTCGCCGGCGGCGAGGTAATGCAGCGTGTAGTCGTCGCCGTAGGCGGCGCCCGCAATGTCGGCCCAGCCGGAGACGCCGTCGTCCCAATAGCGAATGGCAGGGGAACCGCTGATGAGGGCCAGGAATTGAGCCAGCGAATCATCGGCGTCGCCGGCCAGCGCCAGGATCCCGCCCGTCGCCATATTGATGAAGTTGTCGCCGCCGGCGCCGATCAACAGACCTCCGCCGACGCTCACCAAACCACCGCCAGTGATGGTGAGCGCCCCGTCGCCGTAAACTCCGAGGTGGAGGTCGGCGCTGTTGGACCAGGTCGAGCCGGCGCCGTCCACCACAACATCGCCCGTCGAATTGGAAAACAGGCCAAGAAATCCCTCGCTGCTGCCGACCGTCCCGCCGCCGGTGATCGTGAGCGTCCCGGCGCCAACCACGCCGACATGAAGGTTGTCGCTGTTGGTCCAGGTCGAGCCGGCGCCAGCCACCGTGATTTGGCCCGTGGAGACGGAAGCCAGACCGACGTAGCTGGAGCTCGTGCTGACCGTGCCGCCGCCGCTGATCGCGAGCGTCCCATCGCCGTAGTGTCCCACATCGAGGTCGCCGCCGTTGGTCCAGGTCGAGCCGGCGCCGTCGACCGTCACGTGACCCGTCGAACCAAATTCGGAAGCGACGTAGGAGTTGAGGGTGCTGACCGTCCCGCCGCCGGTGATCGTGAGCGTTCCGGCGCCGTAGTGCCCCACGTCAAGTCGGCCGCTACTGGTCCAGATCGAGCCGGCGCCATTGACCGTGACCTGACCTGCCGACCCAATGTATCGGCCGACGCGACTATCCCCGGAGCGCAGCAGACTGCCGCCATCAACCGTGACGCTCCCGCTGAGCGACTCGCCCACGTAGGCCGTCGTGCTGCTCGTCCACGCGGCCGGGTTGGCAGGGTTGACGTTGCCCGACGAAACGATGGCGGCCTGGGCCGTCGCGCAGGTAGCGAAGAGGTAAATTGTCGACGCAATACGACGCAGCATGGAGGAGCCTTGGCGGGGTTGGGATGTCGCCCAAGCTCCAATTATACCGCAAACTTCTCGGCGCGTCCGGGGACGGGGCCGCGAGACGCCCGTCGGCCGGAATCGGCCGCGTCGGAGGTAGCTGGCGCCTGTCCGTTGGGGGGAGAGAAGCTCGGCCCGAGACGGCGGCCACTGCGTCGGGAGCATTTCGTCAGCGAGCCATGCCGACCCGCGGGTCGCCCGTGCCATCGACACGACGTCCGCCCCACGGCTCGAACGCCCCGTAGCCCGGCCGGCTGGCAACCCAATGAGCAGGCGTTCAGTTGGGCGACAGCTGCGGTTGAAAGCGACGCCGATCCCCTGGAGATTCGCCGCACCACGAGCATGTCGGCCAACCCCGTCCACGTAGGAGATTGACTCAGCGGATGAACTTCACGGAATCTGTGGCGAACATCACTCCGAGCGGTCGGTTCCCCGCTCACCCGCCGGACGATCTGCCGAACAGTTTTCACCTTTGGCCAAGGCGGGAGCACCGGCGTTTCGGCGGGATTGCCGCCACGACGACGTGCAATCGAACTGAGCGAACTCGTTCGAATTCATGCACGCCAGATCCGGCCGCGCGAAGGCGAGCGAGACCGCCACTTTCGCTCACAAGACGTCGGCAATCGCCGGAGCTTCGACCCACTGGCGAGCAACCACCACGCGTGTTCACGTCAGTCACAACGTGCGCGGCAGTATCTGATACTCTATTGTCGATCTTCTGCTCCGCGCGTTCGGGGATCTTGCATTCCGTAGAGGGTGCAGTGGCGCTTACCGCGTCAGCCTCGCGCTCAGACACTCGCGAGCTCGCCAAGAGCGGGCCAACGTCACGGTCTCCAAGTCTCGACGATGTTAGCTACTCGGCGTGGCGGCGGCGGGTCCGTCCCCATCCGATGGCCCCGACGCAGCTCAGCGCGATCCACACGAAAACCGATGAGGCTTCAGGAACAACATCATTGGGCTCCGGATTGGGCGGGATCGAGACGCCGTCGGGGCGCGGAATCCAGTTGGTGAAGACAGTGGCGTCCGCTGCGGGGTCCGTGCCGAAACCAATGTTGTAGGCGTAGATCGTATTGGCGCCGTTGCCGCCGCCGTCACGAGCGTAAAAATCACCCCAAATCGGGACTTGCGGCGAGGTGAACGTCACCTTCGTGGTATTAACATCCGACCCACGGGTGAACTTCACCCCGTATAAGGCGCCAGGAATTCCCTGGTTGCTGTTGCCCGAATCGGCGCCATCGCCAATGTCACTTGCTGGCACGTCAGCGATACCCTCGTCAGTATAGTTTCCCAGCGTTCCTGGCGTATTGAAAACGTCCACCCAGTAGGCGTCGAGCGAGCCGCCGCTGGCGTCGGTCGGGGAAAGCTCCAACAGCCAATGGCTCAGTTGAGCGCCCGTGCCGCCGAGAGCTCCCGGCGTCTTGAGCGTGTACTCATAGGTGAAGTCCGAAGCATTTTGGGTGATGGCCCAAGAGATCGAAAACTTTCCTCCGCTCCACGCGCCGGCCGCCGGGTTCCAAATCAAACCACCGCCCGTTCCAGACGTACCGACGGTGGCCCGGGAGCCCGTGAAATCGCTTGAGGAGACCGCGATCGAAGCGAGCGTTTGCTGCGCAAACCCTACTACGGCAACCAAGACAAACGCGCTAAAAACTTTAGGGAGATTCATGGTCGGTGTCCTATGTGCACAGAGCAAGTGCCGCTGTTTCTTGCCTGCCTCGCCCCACGCACAAGCACTGCATGTAAGGGGCTTCGATCGGCCACCCACAGCCATCTGAGCGCGTGGTTCGGGAAACCACCTAGCGCGGACCCGTGCATGCTACCGCGGCAGGGCGAATGCCACAAGAAAATTCCCAAGAAAATGAGTGCGTTCGCCCCAAAGCAACCGCCCCGACGGAGGGGCGCCGAAATCGGGCCCCGCATGAGCCTGGAGCAGGGGTGAGAAAACGCAATACTTGGTGGCGGAATTGGCATGAGAAGTTCGGATCGCTGGGAATTGCTCGCGACCGCGAAGACTGCCGTTCTCGTCAGGTCGCGACGCTCGCCGATCGGCTGCGCTACGTCGCTCAGGGTGCAAACGCGTCCCTGCCTGCCGGCCGGCCGCAGACCAGCGAGTCCGATTTGAATTCTAGAATCAGTGAATTTGGCGGCCACATCGCCAAAAAATCCTTCTGCGAATGGTCGCGAAGAAGCCGGCCCAACACATGCTACGGGAAGCCGCATCACGACCTGCCGAGACTTTGCAGTGTTTACAGACCTGCAGCAGTTGGGCCCGATCAACGTGAAGCGCGGGTAACGCGCTGCTCCCGGCATGCGATTTGACAGGCTTCGGCGTCCGAACCTGGCTTTGACGCACTCGGGACGGTACATGGCGTATCGCGAGCGTTTGTGAAACACCAGAGCGAAAATGGCAATTCTCGTGGTCGATTGGGTCGCGCCTGGTGCGCCGACGGCGGCCCTCTCAGGGCTTTCGCGGGTCGCGCCCGCCGCCGTGTGAGGAACGGGGTGTTCCACACTTTTCCCTAGTCTCACGCCGCGAACCGTGGCGCACGCACTCAAGAACGAGCTTTGCGCCGAATCGCCGACGAGGTTGGAAAAGCACCCGACGTATGCTCCCGGCATCAAAACGGCTGTTGCTCGCCGACGGTTTTCAGATCGAGAAGCCGCACGACGGCGGGTGGCCGTCTACCGCGTCGTCCACACCGGCCAAAACCACCCGCGGCATCTCGATCGCCGCACTGCGACGATCATTCTTCCAATCTTCGCGCCCCCACGGCTTTGATTGATGCTCTGATTGATATTGATATCGACGAGAACCCCGCAAACCACCAAGGCAAAAGCAGAGCGTTCACTTTCGCGCCGCATGCCACCTGGGGGGTGGCGGCGTACGCCAACGACTGATTCGTAGGTGCGCATAATCTCGGCTTTGCCGGGATTTTTGCGTTGCATCGCCCTGCCTGGTCGTTCAGAATGCCCAGGCTGCCGCGTTGGCGGGCGTGGCGGATTTTGCGAGACCGGACCCGCAGACGACACACCGAAGAAGAGTGATTTCAGAATGCACGTGACCCGCCCGACTCGAATTTCTGCATTGCGATTCTTTGTAATTGGTCTCGCCGCGCTACTCGGTCTGCCGGGAGATGCGTCGGGGGCGATTTGGATCAATGAGATCCATTACGACAACGCCGGTACTGATTCCGGGGAATTTGTGGAACTGGTCGTCGGTCCGGGAATGTCGATCAGTGACGCGACGCTCTACCTCTACAACGGCGACGACCAACAACTTTACAACAGCGGCAGTACGTTTTCCGGCGGCAGTTTTACGTTGGGGTCGATGAGCAACGGGTTTTCGATCTATAGCCTCTCGCTTCCGGTGAATGGGCTTCAAAACGGCCCGTCGGACGGACTCGCTCTGGAAGTCTCCGGCAGCATCGTGCAATTCTTGAGTTACGAAGGCTCGTTCACGGCCGACGGCGGACCCGCCGACGGATTGACGTCCGTGGACATTGGCGTGGCCGAGTCGAGTTCCACGGTGGTCGGGGCGTCTCTTTCGCTGATAGGCACGGGGAGCGCCTACGCCGATTTTACGTGGGCCGTCACCAACGTCAGCAGCGCCGGCGCCACGCCGGGAGGCGTCAACAACGGTCAAACACTGGTGAGACCCTCCGCCGGCGCCGTCCCCGAAGCGACGTCGCTCGTCGTCTGGGCTTCGCTCGCCGTCGGCGCCCTGCTCGTGCGGAAGCGCGGTTGATTTGCAAGGCGCGGAAGCGCCCGTCCTGACGCCAGCCGCGCTGGGGTCGACCCAGCAGGACGTGAAGGACGTGCGGCTTCGTCCGAGCGTAGATCCCCTGCGCCCGTCGAGCGGCGACGACGGCCC
>JAGQOU010000190.1 GCA_020427145.1 Planctomycetales bacterium
GGCAACAACGTCGACAACGACGCGATGCAGGGTCTGCTCGACCTGCTGGGCCGCGGGGCGCCGGCGTCCGGTGTTGAGGACCGCTGGGGAATCGTCGTGATCAGCAAGAGCGGCGGCACGCTGGAAACCGCCGCCGCGTTTCGCGTCCTGCTACGCAACCTCAGCGATGCATGCGGCGGCGATGCCAAGAAGCTCGCCGAGTTGGTCGTCCCCGTGACCGGCACGAGCGGCAAGCTGTTCGACCTGGCGACGGCGTTGGGTTGCCCGGCCGACGAAATCTACGAAGTGCCCGACGGCGTGGGGGGGCGGTTCTCGGTGCTCAGCGCCGTCGGTCTGTTGCCAGCGGCGCTCATGGGGCTCGACGTCGTCAAGTTGCTCGAGGGCGCCGCGGCGATGAACGAGCACTTCCGCAACTGCGGCCCCGAGTCGAACATCGTGCTGCAGTTCGTGGCGGTGTGCCACCTGATGGAAACGATGCGGGGCTGCGACATCCGCCTGCTGAGCACCTGGGGCAAGCGGCTCGAGGCGGTCGGCCTGTGGTACGACCAGTTGCTGTCCGAGAGCCTCGGCAAGCAAGAGCGGGGCGCCATGCCGCTCACGGTGGTCAACACCCGCGACCTGCACAGCCGCGGCCAGCAACATCAAGAAGGCAAACGCGATAAGATCATCACCAACGTGATCATCGACAGCGTCGATCGCGACCCGCTGGCCATCGGCAAAAGCG
This sequence comes from Planctomycetales bacterium, assembly GCA_020427145.1. Lineage (GTDB taxonomy): Bacteria > Planctomycetota > Planctomycetia > Pirellulales > Lacipirellulaceae. Next base: position 725 of record JAGQOU010000190.1, read on the forward strand.
AGCATGACCAGGACAAACTCAACGAACTGGCCGACAAGACGCTCCCCGACATTCTCGACGCCGCCACCAAGGGCACCAATCAGGCCTACCGCGAGGATGGCCGCCCCACGGCCAACCTGCACCTGCCGGCGCTCGACGAGTTCACGCTCGGGCAGCTGTTTCAGATGCTCATGCTGGCCACCGTGGTCGAAGGCCGACTGATCGGCATCAACCCGTACGGGCAACCGGGCGTCGAAGCATACAAGAAAAACATGAACGCGATTCTGCGGTCATAAGGATTTTCCAGCACATTGGGCACGGAATTCGGCTAGCGTGAGCTATGAATGATGCCGACGAATATGCCCGGTACACTGCCGGACTGAATGATTTTAGATATCGGGCCACACTGTTCTTCGAGCACACAGTCACAACGCCCGACGAGGTGATTGCAAGGGTAGAACTAGCGCCTCGGCAGATACGGCGCATCGGAGAGCCAAGGACGACGCCCCGGGGAAATGCTCTGAACGGATTGCGTTCGGCGAATCACGTCAGCTTCGAATTGCCAACTATCGATGAGGCGTCACTTGATGAATTCGCCGGTTCGATCGCCGATCGACTCGAGAAGCATGGTGAGTTCTTCCGCTGCTTCACGGCAAGCGGCGGCACAATCGAGTTGTTTGTGGGAATTTTTGCTCGGCGGGGATGCGATACGCTCTTCCCGCCTGTTTTGTCGCGACGACTTGGCGAACTCGGCGTCGGGCTTCGCCTCGACTACTACGCTGATACGGATTCGCCGAGTTCAACGACTGATGAGCACCAATCCAAATAGGCAGTGAAGACAACGATTCGCCATCTGCGCTACATAGCTGACTGTGTGCTTTCCATGCCGGCTATGGTAAAGAACTCCATTTCGCAAGCGACCTAACCATGCAACTCACCTGGTACGGCCATTCCTGTTTCCTGTTGGAAACCGACGAGCACAAGCTGCTGGTCGATCCGTTCTTGGACGAGAACCCCGCGGCGCCGGTGAAGGCGGCGGACGTGGCGGCGGACTTCATCCTGCTGACGCATGGCCATTTCGACCACGTGGCCGACGCGGTCGCGATTGCCCAGCGGACCGAGGCGACGGTGATCGCCAACTTTGAAATCGGCCAATGGCTAGTCAAGCAGGGCCTGAGCGCGTCGAAGGTGATTGGCATGAACACCGGCGGCGCGCTCGACGCCGCGTTCGGACGGGTCAAGATGACGCTCGCGCACCACAGCAGCAGCCTGCCGGATGGTTCCTACGGCGGCTCGCCGGGGGGGTATCTGCTGGAAGTCGGCGGACAGCGGCTCTACTTTGCCGGCGATACGGCGCTGTTTCTCGACATGAAATTGCTGGGCGTCGGCGGCATCGACTTGGCGGTGCTGCCGATCGGCGACCTCTTCACCATGGGTCCAGCGGATTCGATCGAGGCGATCAAAATGCTGGGAGCCCGGCGCGTTGTGCCCTGCCATTACAACACCTGGCCGCCGATCGCCCAGGATGCCTCCCAGTGGGCCGATTCGGTGCTCCAACGGACCGCAGCCGAGGCCATGGTGCTGCAGCCGGGCGAATCCGTCGAGATTTGACGGCCTGGGCGGTTGCTGATTCGAGCGACGTGCGGCGCCGACGCCATTCTTCCCGGAAAATGTCGGCCGCGGATTCTTTCCCCGCGAGCCCGGGGCCCCCATAATGCATTGCTTCGGTCGCTTTGCAGGCGGCAGCACAGGGTGACTGGGGACGTAGCGAAGCGAAGCTCCCAGCGATGCGATGCTGGACTCCGAATCCACTGGGGGCTCCCGTTGGTCGTCCCCAGCCACCCTCTCACGAACGGCCAAACTGCAAATCGTTCACGCCATTCAATTCCACCACGTCTGCGGGAAACTCAACTCATGTCCTTCTCGACTCGCTCATTGCGATGTGTGCAGTACGCACTTTGCCTGGCCGCGTTGGCTCTGCCGGTCGCGGCCCGCGCCGCCGACCCGCTGGTTTGGAAGTTTACCGCCGGCGACGTGCAGCACTACAAGATGTCGCAAAACATGGAAATGCAAATCCCGATGCCCGGCGGGCAGCAAGTCAACGTGAACGTCAACCAGGATCTGCACATGACCTGGAACGTGCTGGAGGTGCTGGAGGACGGCTCGGCCAAGCTGACGCAGAAGATCGAGCGGATGAAGATGACGATGAAGAACTCGGGGCAAACGATGGAGTTTGACTCGGCAAACCCGGATGCGTCAAAAGGCCCCTTGGCCGACGCGCTGGCGCCGGTGTTCAAGGCGCTGACCAGCGCCGAGTTTGAAGTGACAATGACGCCGCAGGGCAAGATCACCGAGGTGGAGATTCCCGACGACCTGATCACGTCGCTGAAATCGTCCCCAGGCGCTGAAATGATGGGCGAGCTGGCGTCCAAGGACGGTCTGCAGCACCTGGTACAGCAGGGTGCGCTGACGTTGCCGGAAGATTTGACTGAGGGCAAGGAATGGACGACCAAGGTGGAAATGAAGAACCCGATGGTCGGCACGCAGACGATCGTGACGACCTATCGCTACGAGGGACCGCGCGACGTCGACGGCGAAACTCTCGAAGTCATTTCGCCCACGCTGGACGTCAAATTTGGCGAAGGGGCGCAGGTTGAGATTGTCGGCCAGGAATCCTCCGGCGAGATACTGTTCAACCGCAAAGCGGGCCGCCTGCAGAAGTCGAGCATCAAACAGGGGATGGACTTGAAGATGTCCGTCGGCGGCCAGGAGAGCAACCTGAAGGTTGACCAGACCATCACCCTGACCTGGGTCAGCCCCGAAGACGCCGCCGCCGAGAAAGCAAAGTGAGGGCCGCGGCGATCGGCGACCGGCGACCGGCGACCGTGACTGGCGGCTACTCGGTCCGCGCTCTCACCTGAATGTCGTCGCCGACGATACGGACCTCGAAGGCGTCGATTTTGATTCGCGGATTGTCGCACCAAGTGCCGTCGGTCACGTCGAACCGCCAGGCGTGCCAGGGGCAGGCCACCGCGCCGTCCTCGTCCACGCACCCGGCTCCCAACGATGCGCCCATGTGAGGACACAAGTCGTCGATGGCGTGATACTGGCCGCCCCAATGAAACACGGCAACCAGCCGATCGCCCACTTTGAACGTGCCCCCCGTGTTCTCGGGAATCGAGCCAACCTTGGCGACGGTGACGAATTCGGACATCGGCGAATCAAGAAAACAGGATTGCAGGATTCGAAGGATTGACAGGGTGCGCCCGCAATCTTCAAGCAGCCGCACCGTAGCGCAATTAGCCTCGCCGCTCGCGGCGGGACCTCCACCAACCTAACCACACCCTGTCGATCCGCAAAATCCTGCAATCCTGTTCCCTGGACTTTTTTCGCGCTAAAGCCCATGTCGACCGCTCCGGATATTTCGCTGCGTGAATTCCAGTCGCTGATTCGCGGCATGTACCACGACAAGGACGTGGCCCGCGGGATCGACGGCACGTTCATGTGGCTGATGGAGGAGGTGGGCGAGTTGGCCGCCGCGTTGCGCGAGGGAACCCCCGCGGAGCAGGCCGCCGAGTTTGCCGACGTGATCGCCTGGCTAACCACGATCGCCAACGTGGCCGAGATCGACCTGGCCGAAGCGATTCGTCAAAAGTACGGCGCCGGCTGCCCCGGTTGCGGACAGTATCTTTGCACTTGCGACGACGCGGAGAAGCCCTAATGGCGTGGTCGCCGGTCAATACGCACGCGACGCTTCCCGAGAGCCGCGGTTCGCGAAGCTTCGTCGTGCGGGCGCTGGCCGTCGCGATGATCGTGGCCGCAACGGCAACGGTTCCCTCCCGCGCCGGCGCAGAAGAAGGCCCGCAGATCGTCGGCCTTCAACTCGGGTTCAACGGCTCCTGCAAACTGGGCTGCTGGACCCAAGCCGAGGTCACGCTGCTGGGGGGCGACAAGCCGCTCACCGGCGTGCTGCAGGTGACGGCCGAGGACGCCGATGGCGTGCCCGCTGCGACGATCAGCCCGCCGACCCGCGCCGTGGGCGTGCAACCGGGGGTCGAAACGACGGCCCGGGTGTTCCTCAGGCCCGGCAAGTCGGGGGGCGCTATCACCGTGCGGTTTTTAGTCGATGGCAAGCCGGCCGCAACCGAAACGTTTCGGCCTGCGCTGGAGCCGAACCCGCGGCAAATCAAGTACCCGCTGGCCGCCACGAACGAGCTGATCGTGCTGGCCGGCCCCGCGGCGGGGATCGGCGAGTTAATCCGCAGCGACAGCTCGGACAACGAGCAAGCGGCGACGATCGCCTCGCGGCTTAAGAGCGTCGAGCAACTGCCGTTGGAGTGGTACGGCTACGAAGGGGTCAGCACGGTAATCCTGACCACGTCGGAGCCGGAATTTTACCGCCCGCTGGCCCAGAACCCGCAGCGCGTCGAGGCGTTGCTGCAGTGGATCGAGCGGGGCGGCAAGCTGGTCCTGTTTTGCGGCAGCGCCGCCGAGGAACTGTTGGGCGACGGCGGCCCGCTGGCGCCGTTCGTACCGGGCGAATTCGCGGGTATGGCGCCGCTGCGCGAGACGGCGCCCCTGGACAATTTCATCATCACCGACGAATCGCTCAACCGCGGGCGGATCGACATTCGCGTGCCTCAGATCGACGGCGTGGTCGGACAGGTGCTCGCCTACGGCGGTCGCACGCAGCGCGACCTGCCCTTGGTCGTGCGGACGCGGCGCGGACTCGGCGAAATCACCTTCGTGGCGGTCGATCCCGAGTCGCCGCCGATCGCCAACTGGTCGGCGCGGCCGGCGTTCCTGCGGCGCGCCCTGGGCTGGCGCGCCCGCACCGCTGCCGACGATCAGGCCGCCGCGGCGTTGTCCCAAGGCAGCGGATATCCAGACCTGACCAATCAGCTGCGCGGCGCCCTTGACGCGCGGTTCGTCGGCGTCACGCCGGCGCCGTTCGGATTAGTCGCCCTGTTGGTGGTGCTCTACATCGCGCTGATCGGCCCCGGCGACTATTTCTTTGTGAAGCGCGTTCTGAAACGGATGGAACTCACCTGGGTGACGTTCCCAACGGCGGTCGTCGCGACGTCGCTGGCTGCCTATTGGTTGGCAAACTACTACAAGGGCGACCAGCTGCGGATCAACCAGGTGGAGATCGTCGACGTCGACGTCGCCCGCAACATGGCGCGCGGCACCGTGTGGACGCATCTGTTCAACCCGCGCGTGCAGCGCTACGACTTCCAGTTGGCTCCGCGATTTGCCGGCGCCGACGTGGTGGACGCCGAGCGGCTGGTCGGTTGGCTCGGACTAGCCGGCGACGACCTGGGCGGCATGCAAGGTGCGGGGAGCCAAGCGCCCGATCTGCGCCCCAGCTATGAGTTCGCCCCCGATCTCAGCGCAATGCTCGATTTGCCGGTGCCCGAGTGGTCGACAAAATCGCTCACGGCCCGCTGGACCGGCGCGGTTGCCCCGGCGATCGCCGCCCAGCTGACGCTCGCCGACGACGAGTTAGTCGAGGGACGCATCGAAAACCGCTCGTCCCTGCCCTGGGACGCCTGCGTGTTGCTGCACGGCCGCTGGGCGTATCGCCTGTCGCCGATCCCCCCGGGTGGCTCCGTCGACATCGGCCCGGACCTGCGACCCACGACGATCAAAACGCGGCTGACCGCCGCCAGCGCCGGCGACGACGCGGTCGTCGGCACGGGCGACGACGGCACGGTGGAATTCGACTCGCTGGGGGGCGACGTCGCCCGCATCGCCAAACTGATGATGTTCTACGACGCCATCGGCGGTTCGGCGTACGCGTCGACGCTCAATCGCTACCAGGGTTTCGTCGACATGAGCGATCTGCTCGCCGGCGACCAGGCCGTGCTCTTGGTGCGGGTCGAGACGCCCGGCTCGCAATGGCTGCGCGACGACGAGGCGCTGGAAAGCGGACAAGACCGCCGCTGGACGTTTTACCGCTTCGTGATTCCGTTGGACGATTCCGGCGATTAAGCCGGCGTCGTGCACGGCGTCGTCGGCGACCTCGTCAGGTCGCAGCTCGCCAAGAGATCGATTCGCAACCCACTCACTATTACCGACTGCCGACCTGTGATCGAAGTCCACGACCTCACCAAGAAGTACGGCGACCTGTTCGCCATCCGATCGATCGAGCTGAAACTCGAAGCGGGCGACGTGTTCGGCTTCATCGGCCCCAACGGCGCCGGGAAGACGACCACCATGCGAATTCTCGCCACGCTGCTGAACCCCAGCTGGGGCGAGGCGTACGTCGGCGGGTACTCGATCTACACCAAGCCCAAGGAGATTCGCCGCATCATTGGCTACATGCCCGACTTCTTCGGCGTGTACGACAACATGAAGGTGATCGAGTATCTGGAGTTCTTCGCCGCGGCGTACCGGATTAAGGGCGACAAACGCCGCAAGATTTGCGACGAGGTTCTGGAACTAGTCGACCTGACCTACAAACGCGATGCGCTGGTCACCAGCCTGTCGCGCGGCATGACGCAGCGCCTGGGGCTGGCGCGCGTGTTGCTGCACGATCCGCAAGTGCTGCTGTTGGACGAGCCGGCCAGCGGACTCGACCCCCGGGCGCGCATCGAGATCCGCGGCCTGCTGAAAGAACTCCGCAACATGGGCAAGACCATCATGGTCAGTAGCCACATCCTGCCCGAGCTGGCCGACATCTGCAACAAGATCGGCATCATCGAGAAGGGCGAGCTGATCGTGAACGCCAAGGTCGACGACGTCATGAAGCTGATCCGTCAGCAGATGGTCTTGTTGGTGGACGTCGCCCACGACCGCGAAGGCGCCGCCAAACTGCTGGAGGAGCAATCCATCGTCGAGCAGGTCGAGACCAACGCCAAGGGCCTCCGCGTGACGCTGGCCGCCGGCGATCACGACTACAGCCCGCTGGCCCAATTGCTACTGGAGCGCGGCCATGGCCTGAAGAAGCTGGCCGAAGAAGAAATCAACTTGGAAACGGCGTTCATGACGCTGACCAAGGGAATCACTTCGTAACCGCCAACGCGTTCGTCGCTGCGCCAACGCCGCTGGCGTTCGCTTGGCAATGTTAACGGGCAGCGTCGTCTACTCCGCCGCCGGCGACGACATGTGTTTGGCGATGAACGCCGGTTCGCCCATCCGCTTGACCAGGTCGAGTTGCAGTTCGAGCCACGCCATGTGCTGTTCTTCGTCCAGCACGATCTGCTCGAACAGACGCCGCGTGCCGATGTCGGCGTCCTCCATGGCTTGTTGCGAGGCCTGCGTGTAGAACGCGATCGCTTCTTTTTCGTCGGCCAGGTCGGTTTCGAACATGCTCTGGAGCGATTGCGCGCGGACGGGCGCCTTGTCGAGCGTGAACTGCGGATCGGCCTTGAGAAAAAGCATCCGCGTCGCGTAGAGGTCGGAGTGCCCGAGCTCTTCGTGCATCTCGCCGCGCATTTTTTCGGCCAACAGGTCGAGGCCCCAATCATCGAGCACCGCGGCATGCAGTTGGTATTGATGCGTGGCGGTCAGTTCCATGGCCAAGGCCTTTTGCAGATTCTCGATCGACCGTGCGGCGGTCATGGCGGGACTCCTTCGAACTCGAATTGATTCGTCTTGTCTTGCGCAGATGGCGCGGCCGCGGCGAGGGGTCGTCGCGCCCCGTCAATTGTATCGTAATATCACGACACTTCAACTGGTCGCATTGGCGACGCGCCATGGACATAACGTTGCGACCGGCGCCAGCGCCATGGCAGCCAGTTGACAATCCGGGGCGGACGCCGAGAATAAGGGGTCTCGCCTAAGACGCCCCGTTCGTCTAGTGGCCCAGGACACCGCCCTCTCACGGCGGAGACAGGGGTTCGACTCCCCTACGGGGTATAATGTGCGCTCCTGCGGTAGCGCACTCTGATCCATTGGCTTGCGTTTCAGCCCGGCTTGTCCGGGCTGTTTTCGTATTCGGCGCAGAGGCGTTCTCTTGGGCGGGCCGAGGCCGCCCGGCTTGGGCCGGCAAGGCGTCCCGTCGCGCGTGGCTGGCGCGGGGCCGGCGCTCGGCGCCTCAAAATGACGCTGCCGAGGATGTTTCTTCGCCCCCACGCGCCGAATCCGGTCGGCGCCGACAAAGTAGCCGGGAAATCCGCAGATTCTGGTGGCGTCGGCTCGATTACGGGGGTAGCTTGCCAATAGCTATTTTGGGATCAGACCGCTGCCGCTTCTCCTCCAGGCGCCACCTGCGCCGGCGGCGCAAACGCGATGAACTGCCATCGACTGGCTCCGGCATGCACGACGGTCGCAACGGGCCGCACGCCGGTCGGGCGCTGCGACGCGAAAGCTGGCGCCATACTTCACCAGGGACGATTGACATCGGGGACGATGCACATGATTAAGACCATTGCGACGGGAATCACCAGCGCAGCGATTTTGACGGCGCTGGCCAGCGCGTGCGCCGCCCAGGAGGATAATCAGCCCGGCGCCGCGCCGCCGGTCGCAGCCGCCGCGTCCGATGACGCTGCCGCGATCCGCGCGACGGGGAACAAATTCGTCGACGCATTCAATCGGCAAGACGCCAAGGCGCTCGCCGGCTTGTGGACGGAGGACGGCGAGTACCTTGACGACGCCGGGCGCCGCTTTGCCGGGCGCGAAGCAATTGAAGCTTGCTACGCCGACCAGTTTGAAACGGGCGGTCCGGCCAAGATCCGAATTATGATCGACTCGGTGCGGCTGCTGAGCCCCGACACGGCGATTGAAGACGGCCGCGCTGTTTTGGAACCCGCGCCGCCCGGACCTCCCGGCGTCAGCAAGTACGCCGTGGTGCACGTCAAAGTGGACGGAACATGGTTGATGGGTTCGGTCCGCGACGCGTGGGTCGAGTCCCCCTCTGGCTACGCCAACGTCGCCGATCTGGACTGGCTCATTGGCAAATGGTCGGCCGAGGAGCGGGGCGTGCGGATCGACTCGGATTGCCAGTGGGTCGCCAACAAGAGTTTCGTCGAGCGGCGCTACACGATTACCCAACCGGATCAATCGCAGACGGCCGGCGTGCAGATAATTGGTTGGAACGCCGACACGGCACAGGTGCAATCGTGGGACTTTAGCCCCGACGGCGGCCACGCCGTGGGCGTCTGGTCGGCCCAACCGGGCGGCTGGTCCGCCGAGATGCATGGCGTGACCGGCGACGGAACGATCACCACGTCGGTCAATCTGCTAACGAAACTTGACGACGACGCTTACGTTTGGAAGTCGGTCCACCGTATGGCCGGCGAGACCCCGCTGCCCGACACCGGCGAGGTCGTGCTCCGTCGCCAACCGGCTCGCTAAGCGACCCGAGACACCTGCTTCGTTCACCGTGAGAATCGACCATGTTTGCCAAGTCGTTCCCGTTGGCAGCGTTCGCCGCTGCGTTGATGCTGTTTCTTCCGCTTGAGGACTCCTGGGGCCGCGGGCGCGGCGGCGGGGGTGGAGCGCGCGGCGGCGGCGGCGGCATGAGCCGCGGTCCGAGCGGCGGCGGGGGATTTGGCGGCGGCGCA
>JAGQOU010000191.1 GCA_020427145.1 Planctomycetales bacterium
ACCATCTCGGCCACTTCGGGGCTCAGCCGGTCGCGCAGGTGGATCGTCTCGCGGTCCACGGTCAGCTGCTCCAGCGCCAAGTGCGCCGCGTACAGCGCGGTCATGCCGGGCGATTCGTACACGCCGCGGCTCTTCATGCCGACGAAGCGGTTCTCGACGATGTCGATCCGCCCGACGCCGTTGCGTCCCGCGATCGTGTTGAGCGTTTCGACCACGGCCAACGGCGTCAGCTTCATGCCGTTGACCGCCACCGGCACGCCGTGCTCGAACGCGACCTTCACCTCTTCGAGCTTGTCGGGCGCCTCTTGGGGCGAAACGGTCATGCCAAAGTCAACGATCGCGGCGCCGTTGATCGCGGGGTCTTCCAGGTCGCCCGCCTCGTAGCTGATGTGCAGACAGTTTTCGTCGCTGCTGTACGGCTTGGCGATCGACGCCTTCACGGGGATCTTCTTGGCATCGCAGTAGTCGATCATCTCGGTGCGGCCCGGAAACAACTCGCGAAACTTCTGCATTCGCCAGGGGGCGATGATCTTCACGTTGGGGTCGAGCGCCTCGGCCGCCAGTTGGAACCGGCACTGGTCGTTTCCCTTGCCGGTGGCGCCGTGGGCGTAGGCCTCGGCCCCGACCTCGCGGGCGACCTGCAGGCAGATCTTGGAGATCAGCGGCCGGGCGATCGACGTGCCCAGCAGGTAAATGCCCTCGTACTTGGCCTGCCACTGCAACACCGGGAACGCAAAGTCGCGGCACAGTTCCTCGCGGGCGTCGATCAGCTGCGAGCTCACCGCACCGTGGTCGCGGGCCTTCTGCAGAATCGCCTCGCGATCCTCGCACGGCTGGCCGAGGTCGACGTACACGGCATGCACGTCGTAACCCTCGTCTTGCAGCCAACCCAAAATGACCGAAGTGTCCAGACCGCCGGAGTAAGCCAACACGCAACTGGGCATCGAAAAATCGCTCGCGAAAGGGGGAGAAATCGGGCAGGACCGCCGCGCAGGGGGGGACGCGCGACGCCCCATTGTGGTTCGCCCCGCGCGGGCTGGCAAGCGGCCGATTCAACATGTCAAATCGGCTATGTCGTCGTTTAAGCAAAGCCTAGGAGACAGGATAACAGGATGAAATGGATGCACAGGATGCAAGCATAGAGCTTGCATGGCCCGCGCCGTACTTTCCCATCCTGTCAATCCGACGAATCCTGTCATCCTGTCTACTGGATTTTCGAAGCCGGCGGCAGTTCTTTAATCTGCAATTGACGAAAGCGAATATCCGTCGTCGGGTCGTGCCCCTGCAGGGCGAGCGTGCCGGGGGCGGTGCGTAGGCCGCTGCGGGGGTTGTCGTGCGGCGGGCGGTCGTCGGTCCAGGCGGTGACCGGGTAGCCGTTGACCCACACTGCAATGTGCGGGCCGGTGGCGACGATTGTGTTGGCGAACCACTCGCGATCGGCCGCCACGATTCGCCGGGCGTTGATTCGACGGTAAATGCCCCCCGTGCCGCAGTCGACCGGGCGGGTCGGGTCGCCGTCGACCATGGCGTTTTTTATCTGGCTTTCGTAGCCGTTGGTGAACTCCCGGGGGATGCAGCGGAAGAACACGCCGGAGTTCAGCGCGTCGCCGTTGACAAAGCACTCCAACTGCAGCACAAAGTCGCCGTAGCTGGCGTCGCTTTCCAACTGCCCGCGGCCGTTGAGGATTTGCAGCTCGCCGGCGTCGGTCACTTGAAACTTGCTCTGCTCGGCCAGATCGGTGTTCCAACCCGCGAGGTCTTTGCCGTTGAAGATCGGCTCGAGCCCCAGCGGCCGCAGACGGATGTGGCGAAACGCGACGGGGCCTGCGTTGAATTGCAGGCCGATGCGACCGCGGAGAGGCGTTGATTGGGCGTCGCGGTCGACCACGGTCGGCAGAACCTGCTTGGCAAGTTTTCCATCGAGGCGGATTTCGATCTTGTCGCCGATTGCCTTGATATCAAGCACGCGCCATTGGTCGCCGGAAACGGCCGCGTCGCCCGGGACGGCGAGTTTCTCGCGCCCCACCAACGAGGGGGTCGGAAACGGGTTGTCGCGCGGCGCGATGTTCACCTCGACGCAATCGCGCGTCGGGTTCGTCGGCTCGACGGCCGTGCGTAGGAAGACTCCGCTGTTGGTCGCCGCGGGTGCCTTGAACTCCAGGTGCAACTCGAAGTCGGCCCAGTCGACGGTTGACATCAGCCACCCCGGCGCGCCGGCGTCGACGACGATGGCGCCCTCCTCGACGCGCCAGTTCGCGTCGCCCGTGGGTTGCCAGCCGAACAGCGTCTGGCCGTCGAACAGCTGCAACCACCCCGCGGCGATCAGCTCCGGGGCGAGCAACTGGGGGGCTTCGGCGGCGGTCGTTTCTGCACGGGCAACTGCAGTGAGATGCGCGGCCGCCAACAATGCGGCAACCAGTATGCGCCACCTCCAAACTCCCCCTCCCTTGCAGGGCGGGGCCAGGGAAGGGTCGACGGCGACGCCCCAACCGTTGCGAGCCATGCAGAGATCGGGGTTCAACCGGGTGGCTGGGGACGCAGCGCAGCGAAGCCCCCAGGGCGGCCCGTTTGACGCCGCTGCAACTGGAGGCTCCCGTTGGTCGTCCCCAGGCGCCCCGGCGGACTTGCCATTCGCACAACGCACAAGCGGGACGGCGCGAGGGAATCCCTCCCCCGACCCCTCCCTGCGAGGGAGGGGGGGCTTCGTTGCAGACAAGTTAAACATGATCGGGCGTGACATCGACGCGCTCCTGAAACGGCGATCCCCAGCGAGACCGCCCGAGTGATGGATAACAAGGCCAGAGGCTGCGAAACCATCGTACACGCATTGCAAGAAAGATGCGTCACAACACCCGCAACCGGCGAGCGGGGGGCATAAGCCCCCTGTTAGCGGGCCCATCCAACGGCACTGCTATTGCTCGATAAGTTGCCGATTCTCAAGATCGGCGACGGCAGCCCTCAGCATAGATTTGCGGTTCGACAAATCCTGGACGTAGCGCTGCGGCAGCAACAGGGGGCTTACGCCCCTCGCTCGCCGGGCGGAGAGATTCGCCGGGGTTATTCCTCGGGTACGACGACGCCCAGTTGCGCTTCGTAGGGAAACAGTCCGTCGGCCGGTGGCGCGTTCGGCTCGGCGATCGTGATGAGATTCCGCCGGCCGGTCACCAGGTCGTGTACGCGGAAAGGCCCGCCGGCGCCCTCGCCCGTCGACGCCAACGGCACGTCGTTCACCGCCACCGTGGCGCCCGCAGGCAGTTCGGAAATGACGAGCCACAGCTCGTCGCCCGGTTCGAGCCCCGTGGGTCGCTGAAACCCGCGCGTCCACACCGCGCGGCCGTCGTCGCCGCAGGAGCACTGCCAGGGGTCGCGAAGACGGAACGAGTGAACCAGCGGCATGGGGAGGGGGGCGAGTTGCGAGTTATGGGGCGCGAGTTGCGGGGCGCGAGCTGCTCAGTGCGATGCGAGCATACAATACTGAGCCGCGAGCTGACTAGCTCGCCGGCGGCGCCACGCACGACGCGGCATTCGGTATTGAAGTGTCGCGTTGAACAAGGGGACAGGCACGTGCAGGCGATCCGCATTCACGGCGCTGCGCGTTGGCGGAACGCGAGCCCGTCCCCGATTTCAACAGACTCCTAAGGCACAAAGCTCCGCACGACGGTTGCTTCGCGTACTTGTCGGGCCTCGCGCTCGTAGACGCGCAGCTTGACCTGAATCCCCCGCAACGGCACGTCATACGGCGGCGAGGTCTCCCGCTCGGCCACGTCGTCGACGCCGTTGGCAATAATCCGGGGGCCGGTCGGGTTGTTGGGATCGATTTCCAGATCATCGAAACCGTTTGTTCCCTCATCGACCAAACCGTCGTTATCCTGGTCGATGCCGTCCTTCTCGTAGTGCTCGGACCAAGTGTCGTAGACGACTGCAGGCCAAATAACGGATGTGCCATTCGTAGTCGTCGGCTGCGAAGGCGCCGTGCTTGTGGAATAGTCCAGTAGTGAACGGAAATCTGGGACGCCTGCAAATAGAGTTCGCGGTTCATTCGCGGCAGATGCCCAAGACTGTTGAAAAGTTAATGTACCAGATGGGTCGAGGCGCATGCCCTGCCATTGACCATTCCACTTCAGGTCCACAAACGCTCCGTATGAGACGGGTGTCAAACCAGAATTTGATCCAAAGTTCCAGCCTCTGTCGCCCGGTTGTAGCACAGCTCCAGACTTTTCGAACAAAGGCGCACCAGGATCGTAGACTCTCACGTCGAATGCCAATGCGTCGTTCAACATAAGATCCTGGCCTAGTCGTGCCCCGGCCAGGTATTGTGGATAGTACATAGGGTGTGGATAAACGCTAAGCGGGTACCGATAGCAGCGGTTTTCTCGCTTTGTGAGATCACCAAGCGTGTTGGGTTTCCAGTAGCCAACACCATTGGGAGCCGAAGTATCGGCTACCCAATGTGCAGAAATGTCCGAAAGCAGATAGTATGCCTCTGGATCGGCGGAATCTGCCAAACTGATGTTTACCCATGGAGCAATGAGGAGAGTTCGACGATAAATCCGCCTCATGCCAGCTTCCTCGCCAGCGTTGGTGCCATCCTCCTCAACCGCGAACCAAATTACTTCAGCGAGTTCGGATTCAATCTTGTCGCCATTGGGTTTCTGCCCGACAAACGGCTCGCCGGAGCTGCGGACTGTGAGTGCGAGAATGTCGTCGAAGTCGCCTAGCCCCAGACCGTCGGGCGGGAGAGCGTTGCCGGACGCGTCAGTTGTGATTTGACTGCTCGGCACCAGCGTCGTGGAGTCGAGCGTGAGCGTCGTCGGATCAAAATCATTCCGCACGCCCTCGATGATCTCGATGTACCCCACATTCTCCCCCGGCTTTTGCCAGGTGATTGCCGGGCAGGTGGCGCCGGCGAGGTCGCGGTTGAGTTGTTCGCGGGCCGCGCGGAGTTGGCCGCCCAGTTCGATCATCGCGCGGCGGTCGCGTACGCCGGCGCTCATGTTGGCAAACAGATTGACCACGCCCGCCATCATCAGCAGCGTGATCGCCATGGCGATCAGCAGTTCGACGACGGT
>JAGQOU010000192.1 GCA_020427145.1 Planctomycetales bacterium
TCCCACTCGGCCTCGGTGGGCAAGCGGTACTCGTGACCGGTGATGCCGCTGAGCCATTTCGCGTATTGCCGCGCGGCAAATGGCGTCATGGTGACGGCCGGCTGATTCGGTTCCTCGCCGGCGCTGTAGGTGTAGCTGGAATCATACAGCGGCGTGGGGCAAGTCACCGCGTCGACGAGTTGCGCGTCGCTGGCCTCGTCGGGCACGACGTGGGCCGCGACCGTCGCCGTTGCTGCGTTCGTCTCGCCGCCTCGCGTTGCCGCTGCATTGACGATTTGTTCGAAGCTCTTGAATGCTCTGTAGGTTGCCATGTACGCCTTGTATTCGGCCCAGGTCACCTCGCAGCGGCCGACCCACATCGGTTCGACGCGAACCTGGACCTGGGGGCCTTCGTCCTCAGATCGTTCGGGTTCGTCGGCGGGGCTCCCCAGCAGAAACTCGCCGCCGGGGATCGGAACCATTTCAAACGTGACGTTGGTTCCCGGAATGGTTTCCGTGTAGGGGACCATAAAGCCGCCGTCGACCTCAACCGCGGGACCGTCGGCGGGACGAGTGGTCGACAGTCCAGCGGTTGGCGTTGCGTCGTCGGCAGCGACGATTGCGGGCGAATAAACCAGGGCGAGCAGCAAGCCAACCAAGCGAACGCAGGCCGAGTGAGAGTCGCAGTGCATACAGGGATCCAAAAAAGCCCAAGGATGTCTCATTCGAAATGCGGCAACTCTTCCAGGATAGGCCAGTGGGCCAGCGGTGGCAACGTAGGACGGCTTGCGGAAACTGCGGTGCGCCGCCGATACTACAGCCTCGGCAATCCCGCGCACGTCGACGACGCGCTGGGCGCCAGGGACGCGACGAGCCGGGGTGCTTAGACTGTTCCGCACTGATTTGGCTTGGCAAGAGTTTCCTCCCGCACACGGTGCGTCACGCGAACGCCGAGATTTTGAAGGTTGTATGTCCGTCCTGATTCGACAAGACGTGGTGGCCGCCGCTGAGACGGTCGTGGTGAAGGTCGGCAGTCGCGTGCTGGCCGGGCCCGACGGGTCGCTAGACGATACGCGGACTGCGGCCATTGCCGACCAAATCGCACAGTTGCAAAAGGCGGGCCGACGGATCGTGCTGGTCAGTTCCGGCGCCGTGGCGGCCGGGTTGGGTCGGCTTGGCTGGAAGCGTCGGCCCACGAACGTCGCCCAACTGCAGGCGGCCGCCGCCGTGGGGCAGAGTCGGCTGATTGAATCGTACAACCGCGCCCTGGCCCCGCACGGACTCAGCGCCGCTCAAGTCTTGCTCACGGCCGAGGACCTGCGCGAGCGTTCGCGTTATCTCAATGTGCGCAACACGCTGCTGGCTCTGTTCCGCGCCGGCGCTGTGCCGATTATCAACGAGAACGACACGGTGGCCGTCGAAGAGTTGCAAATCAGCTTCGGCGACAACGATCGGCTCGCGGCGTTGGTGACCAATCTCCTGCGGGCGCAGCTGCTGATTCTGCTGTCCGACGTGGAGGGCGTTTACGATCGACTGCCAACCGAGCCCGGCGCCCAAGTCATTTCCACGCTGACCGACTTGACCGCGGCGCGCGACGAGTTGGTCCACGATCCCGATCAATCAGGCGGCTTGCGGCTGAGCACCGGCGGCATGGGCAGCAAGTTGCGCGCGGCGGGCATCGCGGCGGCCGCCGGCGAGAACGTGATCATCGCCGCGGGGCGTCGGCCGAACGTCATTGTCGACATCTTGGCGGGGCACGAAATCGGTACGCTCATTCTGCCGGAAGGGCGCTCCGTTGATAGTCGCAAGCGGTGGATCGGCTGGAGCGCGCTGCCCGCCGGGCGGCTCATGCTCGACGACGGGGCTCGCGCGGCCGTGACGGCGCAGGGCCGTAGTTTGTTGGCGGTCGGCATCCAGGGCGTCGAGGGAGACTTTGCCAAGGGCGACGTCGTGGCCTTGTGCGATCCTTCAGGCGTGGAGTTTGCACGGGGGCTGATCAACTACGACTCGCACCAGGTGCAGATGATCGCTGGGCGCCCGACCGACCACATTGCCGAACTCCTGGGGCATTGCCCATATGACGAAGTGGTCCATCGCGACAATCTCGTGCTGTTGGGATAGTCGCGCTACGCCCCCGGCGTGCGGTGGTTAGGCCAGCCTGCCCGTTGTCGGGCGCCCCGCGGCCTGGCAGGAGCTTCGGGTCGCCGGCAAGGGACTTCTCGCTGGCGAAATGAAGGGCCTGTGATTAGCGTGGAAGTAAGCGCCCCGCGGCGCCGCTCCCGCGTCTTGCTCCTGCCGCCCTGCTCTTTCGAGTGATCGCCATGCGTACTGTATTGCTGGTTTTTTCGCTGCTGGTTTGCGGCGCCGCGTCGACAGACGCTGCCGAATTGGAATTGTTGCCGCCGGGGCCGGCGGTCGAGTCGTGCGCCGAGTGCGAGCCGGCCGTGGCGCTCACTGCCGCGCAGCAGCAGTTGCAGGACTACCTCTATGTGACGTATCCCAACTATCTCGCTACGCTTGCCGAGCGAATTCAGTTGGCCGACGCGACGATCGACGTGCTGGCCGCGCGAGTCGAAGCGTATCGCCCGTTCCGCTCGTTTCACGAGTACTCGCCAACCTGGACGGCGGAGCAGGACACGCGGCTCGCGCTACTGGCGGCGCGGCATGAACTGAACACGTTGCGGCGCATCGAGGCCGCCCTGCCGCGGTATCACCAGGCCAACTTGGCGCGACTGACGGCCGCGATTCGCTAGTGGGGCGATGGCGGCCTGCACGGCGCACCCGTGGGAGCGATTCTTCGTCGCACCGCCCTACCCCGCCGAACAACATCTAGGCTCGGCGAAATCTAGGCGCGGCGGAACTTGATTGTCGCCGGTGCATTCAAGCGATCTGCGAGGCGGCAAAACCTCTCGGCGTCGCCGCGGAGAAAGTCGTCGGCGAAGCGTAGCAGGTCCTTGTGCAGACCATCGAATCCTTCGCAGCTGATGTCGTGCTGCTCGTTGAGAAAGGCGCTGCGACCGGCGACGCCGAGCAGTTCCATATACTCGCTGTGTTCGAGCGTCCGCTTGCCGACGCGGTAGCGGACCTCGGCGAGTCCCCACTGATAAACCAATTCCAACTCGCGATCGCCCGCGACAAAACGGCCGCGCGAACGGTGACCATGTTCGGAAGTGGGGCCCGGCACGTAGCCAAAACCCGCGAGGTTCAACAGCGGGGCCAGGAGGCGCGAGCCCGCGAGAAGGCGGGTCTGCGGATCGAAGGCCATGATATGTCCTTTCAGCGGCCGGAAGGCTGGCGGGAGGCATAGTCGTCAACGGCGCGTACGCCGCGACGCCGTCTCATCGCCGGATCGCATGCATGCGGTCTCAGCGAAGTCTCTTCTCGTGCCGCCTCTCAGGTGGCTAGTTTACCCAAGGCCAGTTCAGGCTCAACCACTGTGGCCGAACTGGCGCTGTTACGCACCGGTTATTTGGCGATCAGGCCGCGACAAATGCGTTGGGCGGCGAATCTGTTATAACTGCTAACATGAAGCGACAGCAGGGCTTAGCTGCCGCAGCTGAAACGTGGGATATTCCTCAGAGGCGAACGATGGCGGCATCCAAAAAAGTGAATATTTTTTGTCTGATTGCGGCGGTTGGAGCGGTTGGGCGTCTCGCCGGGGCCCAATCTGCTGGGGTGGATTACCCCATCGTGCCGGTCCCGGCCACTACCGTGAAGTTTCGCGACGCCTTTTGGGCGCCCCGCATCGAGACCAATCGCACGGCAACGATTCCGACTTCCTTCGCGAAATGCGAAGAGACGCATCGGCGGGAGAACTTTCGCATTGCCGCGCGGCTGAGCGACAAACAGTGGCTGGGCGACTACGGATTCAACGATTCCGACATCTACAAAGTGATCGAGGGCGCGGCGTACTCGCTGATGACGCGCCCGGATAAGAAGCTCGACGCTTATCTCGACGAGGTGATCGCCGACATCGCTGCAGCGCAGGAGTCCGACGGCTATCTCTACACGCTGTGGACGGCGCCGGCCGACCAGAAGCCGCCGCAATACGAGCGGATGGTCGTGCGCGTGAAGGAGCGCAAGTGGGATAACTTGCAACACGATCACGAACTGTACAATCTGGGGCATCTGTACGAGGCGGCCGTCGCGCATCATCAAGCAACGGGCAAGACATCGCTGCTGGACGTCGCCACTAAGACAGCCGACTTGCTGGTCGAGACGTTCGGCCCGGGGAAGATGCAGTCGACCAGCGGTCACCCTGAGATCGAAATCGGGCTGGTCAAACTCTACCGCGAGACGGGCAAGCGCGAGTATCTCGACCTGGCCAAATTCTTCGTCGACACGCGCGGAACGATCACCAAGGACAAGCCGCAGCTGTGGGGCGAGTACTGCCAGGACCACAAGCCGTTTCTCCAGCAAGATGAAGCGGTGGGCCATGCGGTGCGGGCGCTGTACCTGTACTCCGGCGCGACTGACGTGGCCGCGCTCACCGGCGACACGGAGTACGCCGCGAC
Organism: Planctomycetales bacterium; assembly: GCA_020427145.1. GTDB lineage: Bacteria > Planctomycetota > Planctomycetia > Pirellulales > Lacipirellulaceae. The sequence goes on from JAGQOU010000192.1 coordinate 4,494, forward strand.
GCTGGAGACGTTGTGGAAGAACGTGGCGGGGAAGAAGCTGTACTTGACCGGCGGCGTCGGGGCGACCGGCGCCGGCGAAGCGTTCGGCGGCAACTACGACCTGCCCAACGCCACCGCGTATTGCGAAACCTGCGCGGCGATCGCCAACGTGCTGTGGAATCACCGCATGTTCCTGCTGCACGGCGACAGCAAGTACGCCGATGAAATGGAGCGGACGCTCTACAACGGCTTTCTGTCGGGGGTGAGTCTCGACGGCACGCACTTCTTTTACCCCAATCCGCTGGCCAGCGACGGCGGGCACGAGCGCGTCGAATGGTTCGGCTGCCCCTGCTGCCCGTCGAATGTTTGCCGGTTCATGCCGTCGATTCCCGGGTTCGTCTACGCAGTTGACGGCGACACCGTTTACGTGAACCTGTTCGTCGCGGGCGAAGCGAAGCTGCAGCTTGCGGGGGGGAGCGTCACAATCAAACAGGAAACGAACTACCCCTGGGACGGCCGCGTGAAGATCACCGTGGAACCCGATACGCCTGGGCTGGAATTCACGGTCAAAATCCGCGTGCCCGGGTGGGCTCGCAACATCGCCAGTAGCGAGGGGCTCTATGAATTCGCCGATTCACTGCCGGGTCCGCTGCCGACGGTGGCCGAAGGCGGCCGCAGTTGCTGGAATCCGCGCGACGGCGGGTATGCCACGATCAAGCGTCGTTGGCAAGCGACAAACGACATCGTGGTTGACTTGCCGATGCACATCCAACGCGTGACGGCCGCCGCGGAAGTCGCCGCTGATCGCGGCCGCGTCGCGCTGCAGCGCGGGCCGATCGTGTTTTGCGTGGAACATTCCGACGTGCCCGCGGGGCAGGTCGAAAATCTGGTGCTGCCGGACGACGCCGAACTCACGACGCAGTTTGATCCCAAGCTGCTCGCCGGGGTGCAAGTGATTGAAGGCACGGCGATCGCCACGCGCTACTCGGGCGATGAAGCGGAGCCCGTGATCGTGCAAGAAGAAGTTCCCTTCCGCGAGATTCCCTACTACGCCTGGGCCCATCGCGGCCGCGGGGCTATGGCCGTGTGGCTGGCCCGCGACGCGGATCATGCCGCGCCGCTTCCGTTGCCCACCCTGGCCAACCGCAGTCGTGCGACCGCCTCCCCCGGCGCCAACGGCAATCTCGCCGTGCTCTCCGACGGCCAGCTACCGGAGAAGTCGGTGAGTCACGAGCCAGGGTTCGTCCACTGGTGGCCGCGCAAGGGCGAAACGCAATGGGTGCAGTATGACTTTCCTGAACCGGCAACGGTCGGCTCCGTGGAAGTCTACTGGTTCGACGACACGGGCGTTGGCGAGTGTCGCACGCCCCAGTCATGGAAGCTGCTCGCGCAAGACGCCGCCGGCGAGTGGACCGAGGTCGCCCATCCGTCGGCATACGAGTGCGCCGCCGATCGCATAAACCGCTGCGAGTTCGATCCGATTGAGACGCCTGCGCTGCGGCTGGAGATCCAGTCGCAACCGGGTTGGTCGACGGGGCTGCACGAATGGCGGGTGATCGCCGAATAAGTTTGCAGCGCAAGCCGTCTGTTAAGAATGGGGACTGGCCCGCGGGATCTCGCCGCCAGTGTGTGCGGACGCCAGTGAATCCCAGAACTCAAGTGAGCGGAAGCCGCCCCGACGGGCGGCTTCCGCATATCTCGCTTCGAACCACGATTGTTAGCGGCGACGGCGGAAGGCCAGCAAGACCGCTGCGCCCAACCCAGTCAACGCAATGGTTGTCGGCTCCGGAATAGCGGCCACCGCAAACCCGTCGATTCGGCCGCGATCGCTGCTGCCGCCGGTGGAACGCAGGTTCGGATCGCGGAAGCCCACGATGACCTGGCCCGCAGCGTTGGCCACTTGGCTGCCGATGATAATCCGATAGCGCGTGTCGCCGTCCTTTATCCCGGGGGTGCCAATGGCGTCGGTGGTGGAGTGAGCCAGCCAGTCGGCTCCGGCGCCAAGCATGGATTCAATCACGGGCGTATCGATGGGCGTGCTCCAGGAGGCGCCCAAATCCAGGCTGGTCGAGACCGTGTCCTTGGTCCCGCCTTGGACGGCAAACAACGCAACGCTGTAACGCTGGCCCGGCGCTAAGCCAGAGATCCGCGTAAAGCCGTCGGGGCTTCCAACCGGGCTGTAGTCGCTGCGGAAGAAATACAGATCGCCGCCGTAAGAGTTGGCGGAGCCCCCTCCCCCGCGAATCGCCTCGTCGTACCACACGAACCCGCCGAAGTTGGCGGCAAAACCGTCGTCGTAGTATGCGGTGATTTCATCGGCCGGAAGCGTGGAGGTCGGCGAACTCCACGTGTTTTCGACGCCGCTTACGACGACGGGAGCAAGTGTTGCATTGAGGTGGGCGTGCACCGTCACATCGGTGTAGTTGCCGAATGCGCTCCAATCCTGAGCGTGGATTGATGCAGTTCCCAACATGAGGGCGCCAAGGGCGATTGTTGAGACGAGTGTTGTTTTCATGAGCTTTCTTAGTCTTGTGTTGAATTGCTGACTAATCTTCTTGACTGCGATGACGAGAATCTGTCCCCCTTTGAAAACGGAAAGGCATCACGGCGCGGCGACGGCTCGGAATCGGACTGAGTGATTCCTGCTTGGATTGAACCTGATAGACGCGGCAACTGTGCGCGCAGGTCTGCCAGAACAACCCCAAAAACGAGCTCGCAACCAATTTTCGCTTATGCGCGCGTGGAAAAGACAAGTGACAAGGCGGCTGGTCGAACCAGCGAATGGAAGAGCAATCGCGCGGCCCACCCGCCAGTGCGGCCGCATTATTGCCTCGACTTCCGGCAACTCGCCAGCGGGTTGCGTAAATTTGCCCGCCAACTGCGTGAAGAAGTTCGTGACTGCGGTAAGCCACTGCGGCCCAGGGCGTCGGCAGATTCCAGTCAGGTCTTCACGGCATGCCGTTACGCCGCGGCCGGTTCAGGCAGATTGAACAGGCCGAACACCTCGCTGCGCGACAGGCCGCGCTTGGCGCCCGCTTCGGGGCCGCCGAAGACCGCGTCGAACAGCTCGCGCTTCTCTTCCAGCACGCGGTGGATGCGCTCCTCGATCGTGCCGGACGACAGGAAGCGGGTGACGGTCACCGGGCCGGCGACGCCGATGCGATGGGCCCGGTTGATGGCCTGGTCTTCCACGGCCGGGTTCCACCAGCGGTCGAACAGAAACA
>JAGQOU010000193.1 GCA_020427145.1 Planctomycetales bacterium
CGAAGGAGGCATTCGATGCCACGCGGCCAGAAGTTCAAGGCGGAAGAGATCATCGCGAAGTTGCGTGAAGCGGAGGTCGAGTTAGCTCGGGGCAAGAAGGTCCCGGAGGCGGCGAAGCAGATCGGCGTCACCGAACAGACGTACTACCGCTGGAAGAAGGAGTATGGCGGCCTTCGGATAGATCAAGCGAAGCGGCTGAAGGAATTGGAGAAAGAGAACGCTCGGCTGAAGCGTCTGCTGGCCGACGCGGAGCTCGACAAGGCGATCTTGAAGGAAGCCGCCTCGGGAAACTTCTAAGCCCGACGAAACGGCGCCGGACGGTCGAGCACGTTCGAGATGCTCTCGGACGCCGCCGGTTGTCGGAGCGTCGGGCCTGTGAAGTCTTGAGCCAACCCCGCAGTACGCAGCGACGGATCAAGCACGTCGCCAGCGACGAGCCCCGTTTGATTCGACGGATGGTGCAACTGGCGAGCGACTACGGTCGCTATGGCTACCGCCGCGTGACGGCGCTATTGCGCCGTGAAGGCTGGCGGGTCAACCACAAGCGGGTCGAGCGGCTATGGCGTCAGGAAGGACTCAAAGTGCCGAAAAAGCAACCGAAACGCAAACGACTGTGGCTGGCGGACGGTTCGTGCGTCCGGCTGCGGCCTGCGTATCGAGATCACGTCTGGAGCTACGACTTTGTCGCTGATCGCACGAGCGACGGGCGGGCGATTCGGATGCTCACCCTGATCGACGAGCACACGCGCGAGTGCCTGGCGATCGACGTGGCGCGGGGCCTCAAGAGCGAGGACGTGCTGGAGCGCTTGAGCGACCTGTTCGTCCGCCGCGGCGTGCCGGCTTACATCCGCAGTGACAACGGTTCGGAGTTCACGGCGACCAAGGTCCGCGAGTGGCTCTCCCGGGTCGGCGTGACGACGCTGTTCATCGAGCCGGGCAGTCCCTGGGAAAACGGTTACGTCGAGAGCTTCAACGGGAAGCTGCGCGACGAGCTGCTGGCGCGCGAGCAATTCGACACGTTGTTGGAAGCAAAGGTGCTCATCGAGCGGTGGCGGCGGCACTATAACACGGCGAGGCCTCACAGTTCCTTGGGCTACAGAGCCCCGGCCCCCGAAGCGATTCAGCCTGCTTCGATCGCTTCGGCTAAGCCTCAGCGATCGAAGCAGGCTGGCGTTGGGACAAGCCCAACTCTAACTTAATGTATGGTTCCTTACCTGGGGGCAGGCCAGCCGGCCGCGCCAATTGAGTGGGCTTGCTATTGATCAGCATGCGAACTTGGACCTCGTATCAGAACGGAGACCGAGCGAAGCGTTCCGTAAACGACGACGAAAACAGGGCAGCGAACGACGATCTGCAAAGAGAGAGCGCATAGTACGTTTGGCAGCTACAAAGACTCAGCGGACGCTTGGCAGTCGTCGTTTCTCCCTGCCAATTGCCATCGCACCTGACTAAGCTAAAGCCGGCACAACCGTTCGTTGGCTTGGGGGCTGCCGTTCAGCTCCGACAAATTGCTCCGTAGACCCTCAGGTCGTCGTCATGCCCAGCGTCGACAGCAAATTGAAACCGGCGCGGACCGGAGCATGGATTGTCGCAGGCTTGCTCGCTGGGGTCCTGTGCGGGCTTCTTTTCGGCGAGTATTGCGCCCCGCTTCAATGGTTGGGGCAAGGATATGTCGGACTGTTGCAGATGACGGTGCTGCCGTACCTGGCGATTTCGCTCATCGCCAATCTGGGGCGCCTTGACCCGCAGCAGGCCCGACGGCTTGGCGTCGCCGTGGTTGCGGTGCTGTTGGTCTTCTGGGCCGTGGGAATTGCCCTGGTCGTGGCCGTGTCCGCCCTGTTGCCGCCGATTGAGGGCGCCTCGTTCTTCGACGCATCGCAGAAGGTTACGAGCGTCTCCAGCGACGATTTCTTATCACAGTTCATTCCCACGAATATTTTCCGGTCCCTGTCGGAAGAATACGTGCCTGCCGTGGTCGTGTTCTGTCTGTTCTTTGGGATTGCGGTGATCAAGGCTCCCGGAAAGGAGCGACTATTGGAATTCCTCGACGTCTGCGCGGACGGAATGGCGCGCATCAATGTCTTCCTCGTTCGCTTGGCGCCGATCGGTTTGTTCATGCTGACCGCTGCCGCGGCCGGGACGCTGCGACTCGAGGAGTTTGCTCGGTTGCAGGCGTATCTGATCGTCTTTGCTCTGGCCTGTTTCGTTGCGGCATTCCTGGCGATTCCGCTGCTGGTCAGCAGCGTCACGGACGTCCGCTATCGCGATTTTGTGCAGTCTGCGTATGAACCGCTGCTCACCGCGTTGGCAACCGGCAAGCTGTTTGTCGTCTTGCCGCAAATTATCGACAAGTGCGAGGGACTCGTCGGCAAGGAGGACCCGTCGGAAGGCGGTCGATCGCCGGCTCGCGTCGTAGCCCCCTTGGCGTATCCGACGCCCCATATTGGAAAAATCCTGGGGTTCGTCTTCATCTCGTTTGCCGCTTGGTATGTTGGCCGCGAACTGACGCCCGGGCAAACGGCGGCGATGGCGACAACCGGCGCCGTTTCCAGCTTCGCCAGTCCGCTGGTGACGATTCCGTACCTGCTGGATCGCAACCATCTGCCGCAAGACTTGATGACGCTGTTCATTCTGCCTGGCTTCATCACGATGAGGCTGGCCGACATCGTCGGCGTCATGCACCTGATGGGGCTCACGGTCATCGTCTCGCGGGCGTTGCAAGGTCGCATGCAGGTTCGGTGGCGACGATTGAGTTCCGCCATGTTGGTGGTGCTCGCGGGGCTCGCTCTGGGCGGCGCGGCGGGACGCTGGTATTTGGCGTCCTGTAGTCTCGACTACGACTTGGACAAACGTCTGCTCTCGATGGCGGTGCCCAATCCTTACGAGAACGTCGTTGTCTACGCCTCTCGCGAGGAGGCGTCCCACGCGCCGACAGGACGAGGCTCGACGCTCGAGCGGATCAAGGACGAGGGCGTCCTGCGAGTTGGGTACAATCCCGACCATTTGCCCTACTCGTTTCTCAACCGCAATCGTGATCTGGTCGGCATGGACGTCGAGTTGATGCACCGACTCGCGGAGCGACTGGACGTGCGGCTCGAGTTCGTGCCCTACGCCAAGAACACAGTCGTCGAGCAGCTCGAAAGCGGCGAGATCGACGTGGCGGTCGGCGGCCTGGTCATCAATCCTGAACGGTTGCTGCAGGTGGGATTTACGCAGCCGTATCAATCCGCGACGGTCTCCGTCGTGTTGCGCGACCATCGCCGTCGCGAGTTCGCCGCTTGGCATGATCCAAACCGACCTGCCGATCTGCGACTCGGCGTCGTCGGCGAGGACGTCGCGGCCGTAGCGCGCCGAGAACTCCCCGGCGTTGACTTTGTCGTCATCGATTCAATTCGAAATTTCTTCGAGCATCCTGCTCAACTAGATGGGCTGATCGTGGCCGCAGAGGAAGGCGCGGCGTGGAACGTCTTGTACCCGGACTATGCCGTGGTCGTCCCCCAACCGGTCATTCAGCGGCCTGTCGGCATGGCCGTGCGGCTAGCGGACGCCGAGTGGCGAGGGTTCCTCGATCGCTGGTTGGATTTTGAGCGTTTCGGCGGTTCTTTGGACCGCCTGCGATCGTACTGGATCGAGGGAGGCGGAACCCAGGAAACCGCGCACCGCTGGTCCGTCCTGCACGACGTTCTGCATTGGCTGCCCTGAGTTTCACGCGTTGACGACCTCAGCAGCGTCTACCAGCGAATGGGCGGATTCGTTCCGTGGAGAACGGCGTCGTCCCTGGGAGCGAACGAACAAGCGATCCGGAAGGGGGCAGCGGCTAGAATCGCAAGCCGACGCCGAAGTTAGAAAAGAAGTTCGCCGCGTCGGCGCTCACCCCCCACCCGACGCGCACCCCCGCCTCAAAGTTGGGCGTAATGAGATAGTGGACGCCGGGGCTGATATATGACTGGCTCCGCTCCACGTCGCGTCCGTCGGTGAAGATCCCGAAGTACTCGATGTGGGCGTTCCAATCCTCGAAGATTTCGGCTTTGAGCACCGTTGAAGGCGCCCAGTGATTGAAGTGGTCCTCTTCGACGGCCGCGTCGCCATAGCGAATTGCTGAATCCCACTCGACGCCTTCGACGAGGGTCCAGCCCCAGACATAAGTCGCGACCAGGTGAGTCGCCGTCTCGGCGCCGCTGGTGGGCGTGTTGCCGTGGATAATCACCGCGCTGCGCGGCTGCCAGCCATCTTGGGCAGTCACCGCCGCCTTGAGACCGTAGAACACCTTGGCCTCTGTTTCGAGTCCGCCGCCTTCCAGGTCGCCTGTCTCGCCGCCGGCCCCGGAGATGGAGTTCGCCTCGCCCCCAACCTCGTAGTTGGAGCCGAGTCGCAATTCGAGCCACTCATTGACGCCGTAGCGGCCAATGAGCTCGGGGAAGCTGTGCGTGTCGGCCACGTGGCGGTTGTCGATAAACGAGTAGGCGCTCTCGAGAATCAGCCGCCTCGGGCCTGCGGTGGTCGTCGCGGGCGTAAACGAATCGCGGTCCGTCTCAATATGATCTTGCTCGCCTTCCTGGGCGCTGGCGCCTGCGCAGCTAGCTGCCCACAGGAGGGCCGCAAGGGTGACCGCAAAGTAACGCATGGCGGCTGTGGCGAATGGCGGGGCTTGGGAGTAACGGCGACGCTTTGGAGGAATCGGCAAACGGCGTCGAATGAGTCGAGTGCGCATTGTGTTGCCGTTAAAGTTGCCGCGCGGCGCCAGCATGCCGGGGTGTGCAGCAGCCCGGTCGGGCTCAAGTCCGACGGCCCCCCGCGTCGATAACGAAGACGGCATGGTCTCTTCGCGCCAATCTCTTCAACACCACTTGTCTCCAGTTCGACGGCGACTCGCCGAACGATTGCATGCGTTGCTTGCTCATCGCTGCGTGCGCACTGCTCGCTTGGCCTTGTTACAGTCAGGCGCCGCTTGAACCTGCGCCGATATACCCGCTGCCGCCAATCGTCGGCGCGAGCGACGCCCCGGCCGAATCGATCCTGTCGCGGTTGGACCGGCTAGAAGCGGAGAATGCCCAACTGCGGTCGCGCCTCGATGCGTTCGTCAGCCAACCCGCGAGCGAGGACGGCGTCACTTTCGCCGTGTTTCCGGGAGGAGAGCTGGCCGGCAGCAGCCAACTCGTCCAGCCGTGCGCCTGCCATCAGCCCAACTGCGTCGTCTGTCAGCACGGCCGCGGCAGCCACAGCACGTATCCTACGCTCACCTGGAGCGGCTTTCTCCAACTCGATTCAGGCTGGGTCAGTCAAGACGATGCGAACATCGCAACCGTCGGCAATGTGCAGGCGCAGACAGGACTGCGCCGCGTGCGACTGCGCGCCACGGGGCGGGTGCGCGACGACGTGTCGTACATGATTGACCTCGATTTCGCCGCCGCGGGGCACCCCAGCTTCCGCGACGTCAAGTTCACGCTGCACGAGCGACCCGGCCTGCAAAACGTCGTGATTGGTTACTTCCAACAGCCGTTCGGTTTGGATGCGATGACCAGCGGGCGCGAACTCGTGTTGCTGGAGCGGCAATTGCCGTTCGCCTTTGCACCGTTTCGGCAGACCGGCCTCATGTCTCACGGAACGGCGCTCGACGAATCGATCACCTGGGCGCACTCAGCGTTCGTCTTCCCCACGGACTCGTTCGGCGTCAGTGAAGGCGATCGCGGCGGCTGGTCGTACGCCAGCCGCATGACGGCGCTGACTTTCCAAAACGCCGCGACGAAGACGCTGCTGCAAGTCGGAGGCAGCTATTGCTTTCAGGATCCCGGCAACGACGTGGTGCGTTATGCGATTCAGCCGGGCTTCTTCGTCACGGATCCCGACGACTTCTCCAGCGGGGGCGGCGTCCCGGTGTTTGTCGACACGGGAGATATCGCGACGCAGAACGTCAACCTGTTCGACGTGGAACTTGTCGGACTGCGGGGGCCGTGGAGCGCTCAAGCGGAAGCGGTGAGTTCTGTGGTCAATCCCGACGTCGGCCCCCAGCTCAGCTTCGGCGGCGCATCTGCCAGGCTGGCGTACGTACTGACCGGCGAGAGTCACGAGTACGACCGCAGTCGCGGCGTGATCGGCGGCGTCATCCCCGCCAAGGAGACCACGTCTTTCTTCGACGTCTTCAGCGGCGCCTGGGAAGTGGCGGCGGGCTGGGCGTGGATCGATCTCAACGACAAGTCGATTCAAGGGGGCGAAATGCAGACGATCATCGTGGGGCTGAATCGATATACCAACTCCTACACCAAGTTGCAGCTCAACGTCATTCGCACCTTGCTCGACGATCCCGCCAATGGCCGCAGTGCGGCTACCGTTGTCGCGGTGCGGGCGCAGGCGTCGTTTTAGCCGACGATGGCGAGTTGTTCGCTACTTCGCCAGGTTTGTTTCCAAATAATCCAAGTAGACGGGCCAATCCTCGGCGACCATGCCGTGGCCCCCGTCATGCATGATGAAGGCGAGCGTGCCGCCGACCAGCAATGCACAGGTCCAAGGTCCGTCGTCGGTCATCGCGCAGGGCGCGGGCCTACGCGGCGTCGCCGATTGTTGCGAACGAAAGGGGCGCCAGTCCCTCAGCAGTTCCCCGAAGTGAAATGTGGGAATGCGGAGGGTGTCCTATGCCCTGGAGGTACGCCCGTGGGGCGGCGCGGGAGGAAGCGGCGGCATCGCATCGCCACTCCTGAACGCTTCCCGTCACGAGACCGCATCTGAACGAAGTGGCGCGAGCTACGGCGCCAAGTCCGGCACGGCGTAGGGCGCCCGATAGTACCCCGGGTCGCCGGGGCCGATGTAGTCGCCGTGGCAATTGCACGGTTCGCAGCACGCTGGCGGGTCGTTTTCCCACTCGCACCAGTAGAACTCGCCGCAGCCGGCGCAGCCGATGCCGCACTTGCGACAAACACGAGAGAACCAGCCGCCCTTTTTCTGGCATGAGCAGCCGCAGCCGTCGCCGGCGCAGCGGCCACAATCGCCGGCGCCGCAGGCGTCGCACGCCGCGTCGCAGCAAGCGTCGTTGCAGTCATCGCAGCTGCCGGCGCACTGGTCGTCGCAGCAACCGCTCTTGCCGCAGCCGCCGCCGCAGTGTTCACAGCAGGCGTCGTACTTCATGCCGGCAAACGACCGGCCGTCGCGACAGCCTTCGTCGCAGCAATCCCCGCCGCGCAACGCGGAGCAGCCGCTCGCCGCAGCCAGCAAGACGACCGCCGTAACGGCGGCGGAAAAACGAACGCCCATAGCAAGTTCCCCCCCGAAGTTTCTGCGCACCGCGAAATCTCGCGTCCTTGCGCGCACAGGCACGCTCGCCCGTGGGAGCGCGCCTTGCTTGGTTCATCGACCAACCGGGTCGCGAGAATGCACAAAATCGTTAGAATTGCCCCCAGCCGCTGACCCTCCCGCCACACTTCGCCGCCGAATAGCCGTGTCGCCCGCCCCGCTCGCCCCTGGCCCGCTGAACCACGTGGCCCTCCCCACGGCCGACCCGGAGGTCGGTGCGCGGTTTTACGGCGAGGTGTTGGGGTTCCAGCAAACGCCGCGGCCCGGTTTTTCGTTTCGCGGCGCTTGGCTGTGGCGGCCGGAAACGGGGGTGATGATCCACCTGATTCACGACGAACGCTTCCGCCGTCCGACCGGGCCGCTCAACACGCGGACCAGTCATCTGGCTCTGCAGACGCCCGACTACGACCGATCGATCGAACAGCTGCGCGCCCATGGCGTGGAATTCGTCGAGCGCGTGCTGCCGGACTACGGCTATCGGCAAGTGTTTTTTCAGGATCCCGATGGCAACGTCATTGAACTGGGCGAGTGGCCGGCGCCGGAAGAGATGCTTAGCGAGTGAGATTTGTTCAACACGGAGGACACTGCGAGCGAAGAGGACGGGAAATGCTCAAGGACACAGGTCGCAACGATCAACGGCGTTCATTGTGAAGACCCGTGTCATTGGTGCATTGTCGCGGCTTCCTCTGTGTGCTCAGTGTTCCTCGTGGCGAGATATCAACTGACAACTGACAACTGACAACGAACTACGGACGACAAACGACTCATGGAACCAGCCGCCAAAAAGTTCTTCCAGCAGATTCTCGAAACCCCCAGTCCTTCGGGCTATGAAGAGCCGGTGCAGCGCATTGTGCGCGAGTACGCCGAGGGGTTTGCTGACGAGGTCCGCACCGACTTGCACGGCAACGTCATCGCGTGCGTCAATCCCGGGGCGCCGCTGCGGGTGATGTTCGCCGGGCACGCCGACCAGATCGGTTTGCTCGTGACGTTTATCAGCGACGAAGGTTTTATCTACACCAACACGATCGGTGGTTGGGATCCGCAGCAACTCATTGGGCAGCGGATGACGATTCACGCCGAGGGCGGCCCCATCCCGGCGGTCATCGCCCGCAAGGCGATTCACCTGCTCGACGAAACCGAGCGCAAGCAGGTGGTCAAGTCGAAGGAGTTGTGGCTCGATATCGGCGCGAAGAACAAGGCCGAGGCGGAGGAAGCGGTGCGGATCGGCGACCCGGTCACTCTGGAGTTGGGTTACCAGGAAATGCGAAACAATCTCGCGAACTCCCCCGGCATGGACGACAAGACGGGCCTGTGGGTTTGCTTCGAGGCGGTGCGCCGCGCGAAGAAGCTGGGGCTGAACGTCGCCGCCTACGCGGCAGCCACGGTGCAGGAAGAGATTGGCCTGCGCGGCGCCCGCACGGCCGCTCACAGTATCGATCCGCAGGTCGGCATCGCCGTGGACGTGACCCACGCCACCGATTGCCCGACGATCGACAAGACGCAGGAGGGCGATATCAAGCTTGGCGGCGGACCGGTGGTCTATCGCGGACCCAATATGAACCACATCGTTGTGCAGCGGCTGCGCGAGGCGGCCGAGCGGACCGATATCGAAGTGCAGTGGGGCGCCATTGGCCGTGGCACCGGGACCGACGCCAACGCGATCCAGCTCTCGCGCGATGGCGTCGCTGCAGGCCTGGTGAGCGTGCCCAACCGCTACATGCACAGCGCGGTGGAGATGATCTCGCTGGACGACCTCGACCAGTGCGCCGACCTGTTGGCGGCGTTCGTTTCAGGACTGTCCGTGGGCGATGATTTTACGCCGTGCTAGCAGGCACGCCAGTCGCGCTCAGCGTCAGAGGTTGTAGCGGCGCCCGCGCGCACCGCGCGTGCATTGACCCGATTCGCTGGATTTCCTAGTCTCCCGCGCCTGCCAACCGGCCGACGCCGGGCGGCGCCGTGAAATCCCGCGAATTGGGTCTTGCCGTGTTCCTCTCGCCCCGCGAATGCCGTTGCCGCCGGCTGACCGTGGCCGCGCTGCTTACTGCGCTGGCGGCGTTCTGCTGCGCGAATTGCACGCTCGCACAATCGACCGGCATCGGCCCGCTGCTTACCAGCCCGGTTGGCTTGGGGCCCGAAGAGCCAACGCCGCCCGAGGTCGATCCTCCCAGCAGCGATGTCGCGCAGCAGCGCGATCAACTCAGTCGTCGCCTGCGCGTGGCGATGCAGCAGCGAGACGAGGGCGACGGCGGATCGGTTGCCGATCCCGTGAGCGATTCCCGTGAGATGGAACTCCTGAAGCTGGTCGACTTGGTGTTGTCGCAGCAGGAGACGGCTCGCCAGCGGAAGGACGAACTCGCCAAGTCGCTCGAGACGGCCCAAGACGAACTGGAATCGTCGTCGTTGACCCTGATTGACGATGTGGAGCCGGTGTCCTTTTTGACGTGGGACAACCTGCACGACGCGATTGAGAATCAACAGCAGCGGGTAGACGCTGCCGGGGTCGCGCGCCGTGCGGCCGAAGACGCAGTCGCTCGGGCCAAGGAGGCGGCCGAGGCCAAGGCCAAGGTCTTGCGGCGCGCCAAGGAATTGCTCGCAGCCAACGACGAGCCCGCGGAGGAACCCGCTCTGGCGGCGGACGTGGCCGAGGCTGATCTGGAGAACCAAGCCGCCGCCGCCGCGGTGGAACTGGCCGACCTGAATCTGCAAAATGAGCAAACCCAGCTGCAGATTCAGCAGCTCGACTTGAAGCGACTCACCCGGCAATACGAGTCGATGCGCCCGCGCGTACGTTTCTCGCAGCGTGATCTGGCGAATCGCATGGCGGCGTTGGGAAATCGTGAGAGCGATCTGGCGCGCCACATCCAGACGGTGGAACTCAACGCCGCCGTGCTGCGAAGCCAATGGTCCGACGCGTTGCGCGACGCCGGGCCCGAGGCTCTCCGCAGCGACGCGACCAAGGCTGAGATCGCGGCGCGGGAGGCGGCGCTCGACGAGGCAATTCGCCGCGGCGAACTCGACAAGGAACGAATGGCGTGGATCGCCGAGTCCCGCAAGGCGTGGAAACGACGTTACCAAGTCGCCTCGCACCAGTACGAGGTTGACGAACTCGACTCATGGGACAAAGACGCCGCGGCGCTGGCCGAGACACTCTCCGCGCGGCGGGCCGTGCTGGAACGGCAGATCCAGGACCTGCGCAGCGTGCTGGCCGAGGAACGAGCTTCGCCTCCTGGCGTCGACGACGAAGCCGAGAATCCCGCGGTGGAGCGTTGGCGTCGCGACTTGCGCGACTCGCTACGCGACCAGCTCGACGCGATCAGCGAACAGATTCTGCAACTTGACGACACCGCCCGGCTCAACGGCAAGCTGCGGGATGAAATCACCGACCGGACCAGTCGGTTCACGCCCGGCGAATGGATTGCCGAAGCGTGGCGGCGGTTGGGGGCCGTGTGGAGTTACGAACTGCTGCACTCCGACGGGCAGTCAATTCGCGTGAGCACCGTCGTGCTGGGCCTGCTGCTGCTGGTCGTCGGCTACCTGCTTTCCAAACGCGTGAGTCGGTGGATGGGGCGACGGTTGTTGCCGCGACTGGGCGTCCATGAAGGGGGCGCCGCGGCGCTGGAATCGCTGGGCTTTTACGGCCTGATGCTGATCTCCATGCTCACGGCTTTGCGATTCGTCAACGTGCCGCTCACCGTGTTCACGTTCCTGGGCGGCGCCGCGGCCATCGGCCTCGGCTTCGGCAGCCAAAACGTGCTGAACAACTTTATCAGCGGGTTGATTCTGCTCGCCGAACGGCCGATTCGCGTCGGCGACCTCGTTGAAGTGGCGGGACTGGCGGGCTTAGTTGAATCGATCGGCATGCGGAGCACGCGGATTCGCACGCCGCAGAATCTGGAAATGATCGTTCCCAACAGCGCATTTCTGGAGAACAACGTCGTCAACTGGACCTTGTCCGACCGCACCGTCCGCTGCTGCGTGGAAGTGGGGGTGGCTTACGGTTCGCCGACGCGCGACGTGGCGCGGTGGCTCAAGCGGGCCGCCGACGAACACGGACTGGTACACAACAAGCCCGAGCCCTTCGTGTGGTTCGTGGGCTTTGGCGACAATGCGCTGTTGTTTGAGCTGCACTTTTTCGCCACGGTGCGCAACGTGGCGGAGCGCCGCCGCATCGAAAGCGATCTGCGGTTCATTATTGACCAGTTCTTCCGTGAAGCGGGTTTGGTGATTGCGTTCCCGCAGCGCGACGTGCATCTGACCACGGAGCGGCCGCTGGAAATCCGCTGGGCGCCGGAGGAAGAGGGCAACGCCCCCGAGCGGCAGTTCGGGCGGCAAACGGCGTAGGGCTGTGGAGCAAGCCGAGGGGCGACGCGGGACAATCATCGACAGCCGGCAGGGTATCCCCAATCGGTCGTCACGCCGGTTCGTTCGCCAGCATCTGCAGATAACTCTCGTACCGCCGCAGATCGAGATATCCGTCGGCCACGGCGTCTTTCACGGCACACTGGTCTTCGTGGGCATGCGTGCAGTCGGGGTAGCGGCATTGGCTCACGTAGGGACGCAGATCGCGGAAGAAGCCGGCCAGCTCCTTCGGCTCCACGTCCCATAGCTGGAACTGCCGGATGCCAGGCGTGTCGACAACGAAGCCGCCGGCGGACAGGGCGATCAACTCGGCAGTGGTCGTGGTGTGCCGGCCCTTCTGGCTCTCGGCGCTCACTTCGCCGACGCGCAGTCCCAATTGGGGGTCGACCGCGTTGAGCAAGCTGCTCTTGCCGACGCCGCTTTGTCCGGTGACGGCCGACTGGCGGCCGGCGAGCAATTGCCGCATCGCGTCGATCCCCCAACCGCGCGTCGCCGAGAGTTGCAGCACGCGGTAGCCGTACTGGCAATAAACGCCGATCACCGGCTGCAACTCGGCTCGATCGACCAAGTCGACTTTGTTCAGGCAGATGATCGGCGCCACGCCGCTGCGCTCGGCGGCCACCAGGTAGCGATCGACCAGATGCGGTTTCAGGGCGGGCTCGGCGACGCTGACCACGATCAGGATTTGATCGACGTTGGCGGCCAGAATGTGCTGCCGACCGCGGCTGTCACGAGAGAGGATGCCGCGCCGGGGCTCGACGCGCTCGATGATCCCCTCGTCGGCGCCCTCGGGACGCACCCACACTCGGTCGCCGGCGACGACCACGTGACGCTGGTCGGTGGCCAGGGTCTTGAGCAATCGTCGCGTGGCGCATTTTCGCACCTGGCCGTCGTCGAACTGAACAAGATTCACCAGCCCCTGCACGCGCAGCACGCGCCCCAGCCGGCAGGCGGACTTGTCGATGGCCGGCAAGACGGAGACGCCGGCGTCATCCTCGAAAACCTCTCCCCCGGCAAGCGTGCGCTTGCGGGTCATCTCGCCCTTGCCGGTCACGCTTTGCCGGGTGGCGAGATCCGCGGTCTCATCCGCCTCGGGATCGACCTCGTGCGTCCAGTTCTTGTCGCGCGCGCGAGGCGTGCGATTCTTCCGGAAATCGGCGCGGACGTTGCGTTTCTTCTTGCTCATGCCGGGACCTGAGCGCCGAACAAACGCAGCGCACCGCGGCATAGTGCGACGTGCAGAGCGAACCTCGGCACTTCACCCGGCTCGCAAGGCTGCGGACCGCGCACGCAACGTCGGGATTCGCAGAAGTGCCGCCGCGTCATACAGGCTTGTCGGGCATCTTGATCTGCCCCGCCTCGTGGTTCATCACGTCGTACCGCGAGCCGTACTGTTTGGCGGCTCGCTCCTCCGGCGTCGACTTGCTCGACTGCAGCCCCGCGCGCGATAGCAGCGATTCTTTCATGATCTCGGCCGCCATATCGTCGGCCGGCGGCGGTCCCACGGCGCCGAGATCGGTGGGCGAGTACAGCACCTCGTATTTGTGCTTGGCCACTGCCAGTTGATCGCCGGGGTCGAGCCGCTTCTCGTTGACGCGGATGCCGTTGACCTTAACGCCGTTGCGGCTGTTCATGTCGCGAACGTACCAGTAGCCGCCGTTGATGAACAGCTGGCAGTGGTGGGCCGAAACGTTGGCAAACCGGAGGACGATGTCGCAGCTCTCACGGCGGCCAATCAGGAGTTGTTTCTTGAGCAACGGGACAGGGTCGCCGCCGCCAACGGGGATAAGTTCACCGTACATGGTCTCATTCACTCTTGCGAAGTGCCCAAAGCGCCCCAAAGATGATAGATAACAGGGTATGAATTTTGGCGGGTTTCCGCGATGAGCGCGCAACCCAACACAAGCCCGACCAATCGGTCAGGCCTCGAATCTGGCCTGATACCACTCTACGAAGTGCCGCAAGTGCAGTCAACCAAACCCCTTACGCCCGGCGAAACAACCCCCTCATGGCGCGCCGCGGGGCTGCGGTTCTACTCATACAACCACTTCATCCGACAGCGGTTTCGCTGTCGGGTGCAAAAAGTCAGCGTCGATGCCGGGTTTACCTGCCCCAACGTCGACGGCACGGTCGCCGTGGGCGGCTGCACGTTCTGCGATAACAGGAGCTTTAGCCCCAGCCGCCGGCTGCCGAGGGCCGGAATTCTTGGCCAAATCGACCAGAGCATCGCCCGCATGCGACGCCGCTACGCCGATTGCGAGCACTTTCTGGCCTATTTTCAGCCCGCCACGAATACCTACGGCCCGCTCGACAAATTGCAACGGGTTTACGCTGAAGCCCTCTCGCACCCCCAGGTCGTCGGCCTAGCAATCGGCACGCGCAGCGACTGCGCGGGCGACGAGGTGCTTGACCTTCTTGCCGCATTGGCGCGCGACACCTATGTGTCTGTCGAATACGGCATGCAGACGATGCACGATCGATCGCTGCAGTGGATGAACCGAGGGCACGACCATGGATCGTTCGTCGACGCCGTCGAGCGGAGCCGGGGGCGCGGCTTCGAGATTGGCGCCCACGTGATGCTGGGCCTGCCGGGCGAGTCGCACTCCGACATGCTCGCCACGGCCCGGGAGGTTGCCCGGCTGCAAATCGACTCGGTAAAGATCCACAATCTGTATTGCGTGAAGAACACGAAGCTGGCGGACCAGGTCGCCGCGGGCGAAGTGACCCTCATGGAGCGCGACGACTATGTCCGCACGGTGGTCGATTTCCTCGAATTGCTCCCTCCCGAAATGATCGTCGAACGGGTCACGGGCGACGCACCGCCGGATTACTTCATTGGTCCGGCGTGGAGTCTCGACAAAGGCGGCGTACGGCAGCAAATCGACGCCGAACTGGCGGCGCGCGATTCGTGGCAGGGTAAGAAGTGGGCGTCGACGGGGGCGTGACACCCCCGGGGCTTCGCCGATATCTCGCCCGCCCCGAACGTAGCAGCGTCAGGCGGCGATCCCTCGGCGTTGCAGCGGCCATCACTCAACTGGCTGCCGTCGCTTTTCCAGATTGGCTTTGAATTCGCCGAGGTTCTCTTTGTCGACCACCATGCATTGCAGGGCGATCGAACCGGACCCGGGGAGGGGCAGGGCGGTCACGTTGCCGCGGCAGAGTTTGCAGAGCTCCTCGACGGTTTTGTAGCCGATGAGATAGGGATCTTGCACGACGGTGCCGGCCACCGTGCCCGATTCGATACCCGCCAGCGTGGCATCATGTTCGTCGAAGGCGATGACGGCCACCTCGTTCAATTTGCCGGCTTTCTTCAGAGCCTTTAGGCACGCCGGGCCGTTGTAGCCATACAGTGCAATCATCGCGCGCAGCGACGGGTGGTCGGCGAGGGCCTGCTCGGCGTTGGCGGTGGCCTGATCCGGGTCGCTATTGTCCAGGTACGTGGCCACGATTTGATAGTTACCCGCCGTCACAGGTTGCTGCAAATCTTCCGTCGTTTCATTCTCATCGTCGGGCCGAATGCCCCAGATGCCGCTCAGTGCGTTGACGAACGATTGTCTGCGGTCGCGGGCGTTTTGCCGTTCGTTGTCGCCGATAAAGATTGCGATTTCGCCCCCCTCCGGCAGGATCTTCTGCAGCAACTCGGCGGCAAGCCGTCCGCCCATCACGTTGTTCGTGCCGATGTAGGAGTGTCGCAGCGATTTGGGCGCGTCGTTGTCGTAGGTGACCATTTTGGTTTCTGCGGCCAGCTTGCTGATCAGACGCGTCTGATCCTCGGGCGCCAACGGGCTGATCGCGACCCCGTCGAAATCTTGCGACGACACCTTCACCAATGTCGCGGTTTGGTCAGCGCCCGTTCCGTCGGGGACCTCGACGTCTAATTCCGCGTCCAACTCCTCAGCGGCGCTCTTGGCGCCGGAGACCACTTCCTGCCAAAACGCATCAGGCCCGCCCACAATGAGCGCCAGCCGCGGTCGCATGGTGCTCGACGAGTTGGGATCGACCCCTTCATTGACCGCAGAGTGGTAGAAATAGGCAGCCAGCGCCAGGGCGATGACCGCAGCGAACCAGAACAGGGGTTTACGGTCTTGCATTGCACACCTCGATTCGCCGCCGCGATGGGGGCAGTTCCAGGGGAAAAGTCATGACGCGAGGCCCTGGGGCTGCGAGTCGATGCTGACTGAGCCGGTGACTCCCGTCTGGTTCTGATCGTAACAGAGTTAATCTCGCTGTGGCAATGAAACTCGTTTCTCGTTGGGCGCAAACCATGACAATCCCCGCTGCAGGCTCGCAAACTGCGAATGCCCTGGTACGGCTCGGCGACGCATGAAGGCTCGCCCCGACGCGGCCAGATAGGCGGTTTGGCCAGTTTGTGCCGAGGGGCTGGCGCGTGGCGAATTGCCCTTGCCGTCTGTGCGAATCGACCGTCGCCTCGCTTCCGGATAGAATGGCTGTCAGAAACGCGGAGACGACGGGGCAATCGCTGGCGCTGGCCTGTGGTCCAGCGCGAGAGGAAAGTCCGGGCGCCGCAGGACAGGGTGGTGGGTAACGCCCACCGGTCGCGAGACCAGGGAAAGTGCCACAGAAAGTA
>JAGQOU010000194.1 GCA_020427145.1 Planctomycetales bacterium
GGCGCCAGGCTCGGGCTTAGACAACCCACCGTTCGTCAAGCGATGACGATGCGGCGTGCGGAAAACTCCCCCAAAACCAAGCATCCGGCCGGACCGGGGCCGCGCGCCCCCCGCTCGCCGTTGGGAAATCTACTGATGCCGTCCGCGTCCGGGGCTCCCGCGTCTATTTCTTCTTCGGAGGACGGCCGCGCCGTTTGGGAGCCTTGGCCGCGTTCGCGTCGATCAACTCGAGCTTCGCCAGCGCCTCGCGCTTGCCGATACCGCGCAGGCCCACCAGGGCGTCAAGCTGCGCCTTGCGGGGTCGCGACTTGCCGTTTTCCCAGTTGTAAACGGTCAACTGCGAGACGCCGACCAGCTTGCCGTAATCGGCGGCCGACAGACCCGTCCGGCGGCGCTGGGCTTTGACCGAGCGGGCGGAAAACCGCACGTCGCCTTCGTCGCTCGCGGGCGCGTCGGGCTCGGCAATCCGCCGGCGCTCCTGTCCTTCGAGAAATGTCAACTTCTTGCGAGTTTCGGCGAGCTCGCGTTTCAGTTGAGCAATGTCGTGACGAAACTTCGCCACGGCTTGAGAGGTGGCCGTGGTCTCGGCTTTGACTTCCTTGCGAGCCAAGCGGCGAATTTCCGTCTTGAGTGCGTCAACGAGCGGTTTCATGGAGATAGTTTCTATAGTGGTTGTGATAGTTTCAAGTGGTGTGTTGAGATAGATAAGATAGCACGCTGAATCGGCAGAGACAATCGGCGCCGGCAGGCGATGCGCTAAATAGCGAACGGGCTGCGGAGAGCGACGCCCGGCGCTGCGTCGTTAGCATTCGGCGAACTCCACACACCGGCGCGTCGCAGCGGACCAGTGAAGCTCTATCGCAGGCGACGGGCTCACAGGACGAAGCACGGCGTGAACTTACCGGGGCTTGGCGCCGCGTCGCTACTTCGCGCGGACCGCCTCTGGAGGCCGCCGGCCATGGTCCACGGAGTCGCAATAGCGTTCCGCCCGCGACCGCGATACGATGCCCCCTGCGGGATCGAGTGATGCCGCTCCGTCCGCCGATCGCTAATTGCGAGAACTGCAGGGCCCATGGTTCACCGCTTGCTCATTGCGTTGTTGGTTGTCGCCGCTTTGGCGGGGCTGGTCGTCTATAGTCAAATCCGCCCCACCGACGACCGCGTCTCAGGCATTGTCGAAGCCGACGAGATTCGCGTCGGTTCGCGCGTGGGCGGGCGCGTGCAGTCGGTGCATGTCGAAGAGGGCGATCGCGTGGAACCGGGCGAGTTACTGATCGAGCTCGAACCGTTCGATCTCACCGAACAGCTGCAGCAAGCCAAGGCGGAATTGGCCGCCCGGCAAGCCGAGTACAATCGCTATCAAGCAGGCCTGCGAACCGAAGAGATCGGTCAGGCGCAGGCCCACTACGAACAGTTGCAGGCGCGGCTCGATCGATTGGTGGCCGGCCCGCGTAAGCAGGAAATCGACGTCGGCAAAGCCCGGTTGGAGGTGGCCGTGTCCCAGCGGCAATACGCCGCGGCGAGCCTGGCGCGCGTGCGCGAGGCGCGCGCCTCCAACGCCGCGACGCCGCAGGATCTCGACCAGGCGATCACCGCGCTGCAGGCGGCCGAAGGCGAGGTGGCGGCGAGCGAAGAAGAGCTCAGCCTCTTGGAAGCGGGCACTCGCGAGGAAGAGATTCGCGAGGCGCGGGCCGGCGCGCAAGAAGCCCAACTGGCGGCCCAGTTGGCGGCCGAGGGGTATCGCAATGAAGACATCGCCGCGGCCCAGGCGGCGCGCGACGCGGCGGCGGCCACGGTCGCGGCGCTGGAAGCACGAGTCGAGGAACTCTCGATTCGCGCCCCGGTGGCCGGGGTGATCGAATCGCTCGAAATTCGCAAAGGGGACCTCGCCTCGGCGGGGGCGCCCGTGCTGGCGATTCTGGCCGACGGGCGACTGTGGGTTCGCGCGTACGTGCCCGATAACCGCCTCGACGTGAAGACGGGCCAACAGGTGGCGATCACGGTCGACAGCTTTCCCGACCAGCGGTTCGCGGCGGAGATCACCTATATCTCGCGGCAGGCCGAGTTCACGCCCAGCAACGTGCAAACGCCGCAGGAGCGCGTGAAGCAGGTGTTTCGCATCAAAGCAACGCTGACCGAAGGGCTCGACAAGTTGCGCCCCGGCATGCCGACCGACGTCTGGCTTACTCCGCAGGACGCCCCGCATGAGTGAGCAGCCCCCGGCCGCCGTCGGCGACGCGCCCGACGGACAAGTCGCCATCTCCGTGAGAGATTTGTCGCGTCGGTTTGGCGAGTTGGTCGCCGTGCGCGACGTGAGCTTCGAGGTCCGCCGCGGCGAGATCTTCGGCTTGCTCGGCCCCAACGGCAGCGGCAAGAGCACGATCATTCGCATGCTACTGGGGATTCTGCCGCCCAGCGGAGGCGCTGCCACCGTGCTGGGGCTCGACGCGGTGGCCGACGCCGAACGCATCAAACGCCGCGTCGGCTACATGTCGCAGCAGTTCAGTCTGTATGCCGACTTGTCGGTCGAAGAGAATCTCGACTTCTACGGCCGCATCTACGGTCTGTCGCCGGCCCGGCTGCGAGAGCGGAAGGACGCGGTGCTGGCGCTCACCGGGCTGGGCGATCGCATGCCGCAACTGGCCGGCACGCTGTCGGGCGGTTGGAAGCAGCGGCTCGCGCTGGCGTGCAGCCTGATTCACGAGCCCGAGATCCTGTTTCTCGACGAACCGACCGCCGGCATCGACCCCGTGGCTCGGCGGCAGTTATGGGATTTGCTGTTCGAACTGGCGGGCCGCGGCGTCACGCTGTTCGTCACGACGCACTACATGGACGAGGCGGAGCGCTGCACCGACGTCGGCTATATCTACATGTCGCGGCTGCTGGTGCTGGGCAAGCCGGACGAGTTGAAGCTGCTGCCGGCCGTCTCGCCCGCAGGAACCCAGCGCTACGAGCTGCGATTGCCGCGCCCGGCCGAGCGGCTGCCGGCGCTACGGGCAATTCCCGGCGTGCGCGACGCGACGCTGTTCGGTGAAACAGTGCACGTGATGACGGACGACTCGCTGTCGCCGGAGCGGCTGATCGCGGAGCTCGACGTCGACCAGGCCGACGCCACAGTGCAACCGGCCTCGCCAACGCTGGAAGACGTCTTCGTCACGCTCACCCGCGACGCCGAGCAGAACGGCGTCGCAGGGGACGGTGTGGCTGGGGACGGTGTGGCTGGGGACGAAGCGTCCCGGGAGGGCGAGGCTCTGCCGAGCCCCAGCCGTTCGCCAAGCACTGGCTCGGCGGAGCCTCGCCCTC
>JAGQOU010000195.1 GCA_020427145.1 Planctomycetales bacterium
CAACCGCAGGACGGTTCGCAACAGTCGCTGGCAAAGGCCACGCCTTTCACGTTGTAATCATAGGACCACGCATCGGCGTTGGTCTGCGCGACCGCAGGGGCCGCTGACAGAGCCAGCGCGGCGATCCCGGCTGTCCATTTCCGAATCTTCACTGTTTCGCTCCTTCTCGAAACTGCCAGACGACATGCCCAGAGGGGGCGCGGGAATCGTCAGACAATGTGGGGGGTGCAAAGCCGCTGCCAACTGACGGTTTGCGTCGGCAGCGCCTTTGCGAGGTACTCCATCCGCCTCGCAGTCATGTATCGACGGGCGGCGCGGACATGGTCGACCGCGTGATGGACGTTTTGAACGGAAAAACGGGACGCAACCGGGTGATCCTGTGAAGATTTAACGATTGATCCTATCGCCCGATGCGGGCTGCTAGCAGGGTGCGCGCAGCCGCGACAACGCCAGGGGCGCCAACCGACGACAAACTCTCGCTAACCCGCACGCTTTGCCAACAGCCAGCGCTGCGGCGGCGCTTGAAACTGCTGCCCAAGTCATGCGCTCAGTCTTGAAGATCTCACAACCCCGCTGCGCGCAGCATAGGCATTCCGGCCAACGCCGCGACGGGTTGGATCGAGCGTGCGGCCGAGTTCCACGGCCACGAAGAAACGAGAAGCGCAGCGCGCGAAGTCGAGAAACGCAGCAACGCCGCGAGGATCAGGGGGCGTCGTCGAGCGTCCACCGCTCGATCCGCCAGGGGGCGCCGGCGCTCTCGAACATATCGGCGCGCAGGAAAACGAGGTGCAGCGTGGGGCCCTTGGCGGCGGATGACTTGCCGGCGACGGGCGAGAGCGCATAGCCGGCCCCGGCCCGGACCGTTTGCCCTTCGAACACCGGAGTGGCAACGTCGCCGACGCGCTCAACGCGTACGGGGCCCAAGTCCGCCAAATAAGTCGTCAGCGGATCCTTTTGCAGTCCGGCCACAGCCAGCGCCCGCACTTCTTCCTCGCTCGGCGATGGTGCGCCCGGCCCGCGATCGGGGACGAACCCATGCACGGCGCGCGGGGCCAGCATGTTGAGCACGGCGTCGAATTGCTGCGATTGGAGCTCGTCGACCCACTGTTGTGCGACCTCGTCGAGTTGTCGCTGGATGAGGCGCGCCCGCACGGGTCCGCGCACTAGCGCCGTGGCGACGCAGATCAGGGCCACGGCCATGCCGAGGCGCGCCACAGCGCCGCCGGCGAGCCGGCCTTCGGACCGAGCGATGCCGGCCAAGGCGAGTAGCGCGGCGGCGACGGCAGCCGCCGGCACAATCAGGAGAAACGGCGCCGCCCACGCCACCGGCGAAAGCAACCCCAGCGCCAACGCCACCAGGGAAAGCGGAGAGAGCGCACGATATTCCGGCGCCTCGTCGGCTGAGTTGGTAACAAGCGGCTGAGGCGCGGAGCCTTGGTCCATCCTGGAGATCTCCCGACGTAGTCGTCGCGTGAAACGCCGATCTACCCTGCGCGGCGAACAGTGAACTCGGCTATTCCAAATCTCCGAAGCGATCTTCGCCCGCCCAGGCTTTGAGCATGTTGAGCATAGGCGCCCGGAGATATTGAACCGTCGTCTTTTGCCAATCGCCTGAATCTTTAAAGCTCCAGGCTCCGGCTTGAATCGGAACCATGAGCGTGATTGTGCAAAAGCTCGCAAACACGATCGCCACGAACACGCCCATCAACGGTCCGGCGATCGCATCCAACTGCGGAATGAATCGCAAGCGCACTTTGCTGGCTTTGTCGAACAGCACGCGGATGATCAGGATCGACACAAAGAACACCAACCAAATTCCCGCGAACACGAATTGCCAGGTGAAGCTGACGTCGCTTTCGAACAGGTCGACTTGGGCCCAGACGCCAAGCCCCGGCCCCAAGGCAACGGCCAACGATGCGGCCAGCCAAATCGCCAGCAATGACAACGTGTTGCTCCACAGCCCCTCGCCCACCGTCATGGCGACGCCGGCGAACAAAACGGCATAGAGCAGAATGCACAGGTATAACATGACAAGCGTCTTCCAAGTCGAGATGTCAATGACAACGCAAAATTGCTCCCAGCGATCAACGTCGAGCTCAGCCCTTGAGCACTCGCATTAACTCTGGCAGCGAAGTGACGCCCTTCGCCACCAGCAGTATGCCCTCCTCCTGCAGCGATCGCTGCTGCGACGCCCGGGCCGCCTTTCGCAGCAGGTCGACGCTGGGCTGCTTGACGAGAATCTCGCGCATCTGGTCGGTCACTTCCAGCAGCTCGAAAATACCCGTGCGACCCAAGTAGCCGATGTTGCTGCACGTCGGGCACGGCTTCTCCAACTCCTCGGGCTTGGGCGGCCGGTAGAGCTGCTCAATCTTTCCTGGCGGGATGCCCAACTTTTTCAGTACGTCGGGCGGCGGCGTGTAGCCCACCTTGCAGTCGGGACACAGCGTGCGGATCAACCGCTGGTACAGCACCGCCGTCACGGCGGCGGCGAACGCCTTCTGCGGCACCTTCATTTGCAGCATGCGAATCAGCGCCTCGGGCGCGTCGCGGGCCTGCACGCTGGTGATGACGAGTCGCTCGTCCTGGATCTCTCCAATGAGCGACTTGGCGGCCTCCGGCGGCGTGAAGTCGCGCAGGATGTACACGTTCGGATACGTACGAATCAGCGTCGGCAAAATCGTGATCGCCGACTGACCTTGCGCGGCGTCATAGGTCGTCACGTTCACGTTTTGAATCTCGTGCTCGCGATGGTTGACCTCTTCGATTGCCACAAAGTCCCGCATCAGCCGATCGGTCTCGTTCAGCGACGCGTCGATCATCGTCGTCAGGCCGCCGGCGGGCATGGCCGAGAAGATCAGCAGTCCGCGGTCGGCGGCCATGAGCTCGCCCCACTTTTGCTGCAGGCCCTCGCGCATCCCCAATTCGTTGTAGGTCGAAGGGCGGGCCTTCTCGAACAGCATGTGCAGGATCGCCCGCTCGCCCCCCTGCGTGCCCTGGGTGGTCAACTCGCACATATACGTGTTGCCCTGGTACTTGGCTCCCAGGCGGCCGACCTGTTTGGTGCGGCGGTCGCTCGCGTCGAGATTTGCCAACGTCTTCATCACCGCCAACGCCACGTCGCCGCTCTCGCGGTCGCGCGCTTCGCCGGGATGCCAGACGCCGTCGACCTGGTACCGCACCGCAACGCCCTGCTGACCGTAGTCCAGCATCATGCGTTCGGCGCGACGGTTGACCAATTCCAACACGACTTCCTTCACGACCAGGTACCCGGGCGACTGCCGGGCGGTCAGCAGGTTGACGTTGTCGTCGGAGGCGGACTCGCCGCCCATGGCAATCAGCTCGACCGGCGCCCCCTTTTCGTACTCGGCCAACCGCTCGGTCTTCACCTTGACGCCGACTTTGCCCATGACGGCCGCGAACAGATGCCGCCACCACGACCCCGTGAGCACGGTCTGATGCGGTTCGACGGACCGGTTATGCGAGATCGCGTACGGCAGAAACGACGCCAGGTACGCCACCGCCAGCAGCGGCAGTTTGATCCAGAAGTTGATCGGCACGAACGCCAGCACAATCGCGAGCACCGCGACCGGCGCGTACGCGATCGGGACCCACTTTTTATAGTTCAGGCCAAAGATCTGCGAATCGCGGTTCACCCAGTCGGTGGTGCCGATCCAGGACAACAGCAGCACCAAGAACAGTCCGATCGGCAACAGTACGATCCAGGGGATCTCCTGAAACCGCGGCTGGTTTTTTTCGCCGAAGGCTTTCGCCGCGGCGGCGGTTTCGGCGTCCGAGGCGCCGCTCCCGGAAATGACGGTCACGCTCTGCGCGTGCGCCGCCGGCCCGGTGACCGCGCTGCCCACGGCAAGCATCGCCAATACGCACAACAGCGCCCATCTCATTACAGAATACCTGGTTGTTTCACGTCGATGCCCTTGAGCGCCATCTTCAGCGACTCTTTATTGGGGGCCACTTCCATGGCCACCTCGCGGTCGATCAGTTGCTCGTCGACCAGCTTCTTCAAACTCTGGGTAAAGTCCTGCATGCCGTCTTCGATGCCGATGCGGATCGCGTCGCCCAGCTTGTGATCTTGCTCCTCGAGCACCAGCTTGCGGACCGTGGCGGTGAAGGTCATGATCTCGACCGTCGGCACGCGACCCACCCCCTCCTTGATGCTGGGCAGCAGTTTCTGCGCGATGATCCCCCGCATGTTCATCGCCATCGCGCTGCGCAGGGCGCCGTGCATGTCTTGCGGGAACAGGTCGAGAATACGCCCGATCGTCGAGGCGGCGCTGGACGCGTGAATCGTCCCGAACACCAAGTGGCCCGTCTCGGCCGCGTGGATGGCGGTCATGAACGTTTCTCGATCGCGCATTTCGCCCACGAGCATCACGTCGGGGTCCTCGCGCACGGCGTGCTTCATGCCGATTTCAAAGTCGACCACGTCCATGCCGATTTCGCGCTGATTGATCAGGCACTTCTCCTCGGTGAAGACGAACTCGATCGGGTCTTCCAGCGTCAGGATGTGTTTGCGATAGCGGTGGTTGATCCAGTTGAGCATCGACGCGATGGTCGTGCTCTTGCCCGAGCCGGTCACGCCGGCCAGCAGCACCATCCCCTGGTCGAACTTGCAGAGGTTCTCCACGGACGGGGGCAGGTTGAGCCCCTCGAAATCGGGGATCCAGCTGTTCACCCGCCGCGCGACCAGGCCAACGTGGCCCAGCTGCTGCAAGAGGTTCACGCGGAACCGCCAATTGACGCCGTCGCACTCGCACATGTGGGCGAAGTCGGCCCCGCCGTCGCGGTCGAAGATTTTCCGGCTCCGCTCGTTCATCAGCGGAAAACAGAGCCGCACCATCTCTTCGTCGTCGATTGGCTCGCGGTCCAGCGGCCGCAAGCTGCCCTTCACGCGCAGCATGGGGGGGCGACCGACCTTCAGGTGCAGGTCGCTCGCTTCGAACTTCACAGTCGCGCGAAACAGCTTGTCGATCTCCAGATCCTGATGCGGAGCGACGAAACTGTCGTAATCCTGTTCGCTGATGGAGCTGGGCATGGGGGCGCCTGCGGCGGTGATCGGTGATCGGTGATCGGTGACTGGTGACTGGTGATCGGTGACTGGTGACTGGTGACTTGTGACTTGTGATTGGTGGCTGTGATTGGTGTGACAGCGTCTTCTTCTGTCAGTCGCTAACTTCGAGCGACTCTGTCCCTCCATTCGCACCAGTCACCGATCACCGGCCACTGGTCACTCGCGCAGCGGCTACGCCGCCAAGCGCACTACGACGCCGCGGTCGGCCATCACCTGTTTGGTTTCTTGAATCGTAAACTCGCCAAAATGAAATATGCTGGCCGCCAGCGCCGCGTCGGCCTTGCCGAGGGTCACCGCGTCGGCCAGATGCTCGGGCTTGCCCGCGCCGCCGCTGGCGACCACGGGTATCGACACCGCCTGGGCGACCGCGGCGGTGATCTCCAAATCATAACCGTCCTTGGTGCCGTCGGCGTCCATGCTGGTCAGCACAATCTCGCCGGCGCCCAGCCGCTCGATCTGCCGGGCCCACGCGACCGCTTCGAGCCCCGTGCCGATCCGACCGCCGTTGATATGCACTTCCCACAGTTCCCGCCCGTCGCGCTGCACGCGCTTGGGGTCGATGTTCACCACGATGCATTGACTGCCGAACCGCAGCGCCGCGGCCCGCACGAACTCGGGATCGCGCACCGCGGCCGAGTTGATCGACACCTTGTCGCAACCGGCCAGCAGCAGCGCGCGAATATCCTCCAACGTGCGAATCCCGCCGCCCACGGTCAGCGGCATGAAGACCTGCTCGGCCGTGCGGCTGACCACGTCGAGCATGATGTCGCGCCCCTCGTGGCTGGCCGTGATGTCGAGAAACACCAACTCGTCGGCGCCGTCGACCTCGTACCGCGCCGCCACCTGCACCGGGTCCCCGGCGTCGCGCAGGTTGACGAAGT
>JAGQOU010000196.1 GCA_020427145.1 Planctomycetales bacterium
AAAAGGCCAGCGCAACGGCGGCCGCGTGATCCTCGGCTATTGGTTCGACGACTATGGTCAATTGGGAATCGAAGGCGAGTACTTCGGGCTCGGCAAGATCGACTCCCACTTCATTGACGGCGGCGACGGCACGTCGCCTATTGTTGGTCGACCTTACATCGACCTCACCCCCGGTTCGCCGAATCTCGGCTTGCCGGCGGTGGAAGACGTGTCGTTTCCCGGCATCATGGGCACGGTGGCGGTCGACGCCGAGAGCGAACTCAAATCGGGCGGCATTCGCCTGCGGCGCAATCTCTGCTGCGTCGGCGGCTGCGGGCCGGATTGCGGCGATTGCGTCGGCTGCGGCAGCCCCGTCGGCTGCGGCAGCAGCATTCTAGACGAACCGTTCTTTCCCATGTTCGCCCACGGTTCGCGACACGTCGATTTCATTGCCGGCGTGCGGTGGATGCAACTCGACGAGAATCTGCGGATTACTGAAGACCTCGAAACGACCGACCAGACGACGACGTTCTTGCTCAACGACAACTTCGCCACCAGCAACGAGTTCTTTGGCGGCGAGCTGGGCTTCATTTGGGAATGGCGGTCGCGGCGGTGGTCGCTCGACGTGCTCTCAAAGCTGGGGCTCGGCAATACGCGGCAGCGGGTCTCCATTAGCGGATCCACAATTCGCGACCTGGGCACGATGGACGTCACCACCAAAGAGGGCGGGTTGCTGACGCAAACCTCCAACATCGGCAACTACGATCGCAACGTTTTCGCCGTGATCCCCGAGTTGGGCGTCACCTTGGGATACGACATCACCGAACGTCTGCGATTCAACGTCGGCTACTCGTTCATCTACTGGAGCCGCGTGGTCCGCCCCGGCGACCAGATCGATCTCGATCTGAACGAGGAGTACCTCGATTTTCCGACCGACCCTGGATACACCCCGCCGGGCGCTCCGGCGCGGCCCCAATTCGCGTTTCGCGACAGCGACTTCTGGGTCCAGGGACTCACGCTGGGATTCTTGTACCAATACTGAGGCCGGCTGACGTCGCCGGCGCCAGGGCGTCGGTGGTTCGAGGCGCCGCGCGAACGCCGCCAGCCGGCGCGAACGCCCGACTATGCGTCGCGCGTGGCGAGCACTGCGATGCCGCCTAAGAGCGTCAGGCCGATCCCGGTCCATTTGAGAGCCGTGGAAATCGTCTTGGGCGACTCGCTGGCGTTGTGGAATTCGTCGTAGAGTGCCTTGTACTCGGCAGAGATCTTGTCGAATTGGTCCTGCAACTCGGCGGCGCTCTCCCCCGAGTGCATGCTCGGTCGTTCCTTGGCCTTCAACAGTTTAAGGTTAGTCTGCGTCGCCTGATTTCCAAGTTCGGTCAGTCGAACGCTCTTTTCCTCAGTCCACGACTTCGTGGCTGGAAACATGAAGTTCCAGAGCAGACTCGCGATAAGTAGAAGCAAGCCCAGGGCAATGGCGGCGGGGGCGATAGCGCTCTTCATAAGCGACGAACTTTCACAACTGATTTAGGAATCGAGTCTCCGTGCTCCTGCCGCTGGTGCGTTTGCGCAGGCAATCTTTCGGCGTTCGACGTCACTCGGCAATCACTTGCCCGTCGTTGACGCATATCAGTCGGCCGAATGCAACGACGTCAATATCGTTATTGATCCAGACGACGCTGCCGTCGACGTGCGCTCCGTTGACGCCGCCGGTATGCAAGCTGCGCGGCGCCGCGGTCTGATCATTGCGCTGCCGACACGGCATGCCGAGCAGATCTGCTTCCGCGGGATTGGGACACGCGCCTCGCAAATTATCTTTGGCCCCTTGAGGGTCGGCTGGGACTGGCGCGTTTGGCATCAATGCGTATTGCGCGTAGTGGTCCGTCGGCGAATACTGCGGTCGGCTGCGCTCGTCGATCGAGCAAATTCGTGACAATTGGTTGCCGGCGCCGTGTACATCAGCAGCGATCACGCTTGTTCCGGGCCAAGCGATCGACCACGCGCCGCGTTCGTCGCCTGGTTCGGCGCGAGTACGAACCTCCGAGAGCATCAACGAACTAGAAGTGCCGTCCTCAATACGCGACAACGATTGCGGCTCGTTGAGCAGTGCGCCAGGCGCGAATTTCTGACATTCAATATGCTCGGCGCTCGCGTACGCTACGTAATTCGCTTTGCCAAAGGTGCGTTTTCCGGCGTAGTTGATGCGCCCACCGTCAGGACCGCCATAGACCCGACCGAACGCTTCGTCGGAGGGACACATCAAAGGCGCCGGCTGGGAAAGCTCCGGCGTAGGGTTTACGGTCACGTCTTCGTTTTTAAAAACGTCGAACGACTTGCTGAGATCGAATTGATCGTAGAGACCTTGCTGTTCCATTTGCGGGAGAATGCGCACGACCCAACTCAGTTGCGACCCAGTATACAACTCGACGTGATCTCCGGTGGCATCGAGTTCGCCGTCGCTCGACTGCGGCAACGCACCTGTCGCCGACTCGTAGTTCAGCACGGCCAGCGCCAGGTTGTGCAAGCTGTTCTGGCATTGGGCGCGGCGGGCGGCCTCGCGGGCGGCCTGCACCGCGGGGAGCAGCAGCGCCACCAACACGCCGATGATGGCAATCACCACCAACAGCTCGACAAGCGTGAAACCTTGTCGACCCGCCCTGCGTTGATGCAGTGAAGCGGCGCCCGTGAGTACAGCGAGTCGCATGAGGGTCTCCCAGCAAGAATTGAGGTCGTGACGCCGCCGTCCCTATCGCTCAATTCTAATGCGTCGGAACAGACACTCAAAACGCCAGTGTGCCGGAAATGTGCACTTGCCGCGCGGCGACGCCCCTGATTTCTTACGGCTGCGCACCACGCTCGCGCTCCTGCGAACGCGGGGCGGACGCGCCGGTCGCGTCCGCCCCGTTGCGGGAGTTCGCACGCCTCGAAAGGGGGCGCTACGTGGTTCAAAAGAA
>JAGQOU010000197.1 GCA_020427145.1 Planctomycetales bacterium
AACCCTCGACCTCTGCATTGCGAACGCAGCGCTCTCCCAACTGAGCTACCGCCCCTCGATCGAATCGCAAATTCTAGGTCCGCCGGCGCCGGCTGTCTAGGCGGTCGCATTCGCGGGGCCCCGGCGATGCAACCGGCGGCGAAATGGCCCGCGGATTCGGCCGCCGGCCGCGTCAGCCAGCGCCGGGGGCAGGGGAGCCGCGCGTGACGACCGGTTCGCGTCACTGCACCAGCTGCTCTTCCTCGTTGCCCTTGTTCAGTTCGATCTCGCCGCTGTCTTCGAGATTGCGCACGATGTCGACGATCTCTTGCTGCCTCTGCTCCACGACCGACAGCTTGACCGGCCCCATGTACTCCATTTCCTCGCGGAGCATGTCGGCCGCCCGCTGCGACATGTTGGCGAACACCTTGTCTTTGAGTTCGCGGCTGGCGCCCTTCAGGGCGATCGCCCACTGATTGTTGTCGACGTTCTTCAATACCGTTTGGATCTGCTTGTCGTCGAACTTTGCGAGGTCCTCGAACACAAACATCAATCGGCGAATCTCGTCGACCAGCGCCGAGTCCTCGTGGCTGAGATTCTCCAGCAGCGTACGCTCGGTGGCCCGGTCGGCCACGTTGAGCATTTCGGCCACAGCGTTCACGCCGCCGGCGTTTTCGAAGCTGGTGCTCATCACGCTCGACATGCGACGTTCCAGGCCCCGCTCCACTTCTTGTATGATCTCGGGGTTGGTCTGCCCCATGTTGGCAATTCGCTGCACGACCGACAACTGCCGGTCGACGGGCAGCTCGCTCAAAATCGCCGACCCGGTCGCCGGCGGCAGGTGACACAGAATCAGGGCGATCGTCTGCGGATGCTCGTCCATGACGTAGGTCAGCACGTTCTGCGAATCGACCTGGCGGAGAAATGCGAACGGCACCGCTTCGATCGAGTGGCGGATGTTCTCGAGCGTGTCGCCGGCCTGTTTTCCGAGCGCCCGCTGCACCAGATTCCGAGCTCGGTCGAGACCGCCGCCGGCAGAACCCCCGCTGTTGGGATTCGACTCGGCGAACTGCATGACCACTTGCTCTTCTTCTTCGGATGAGACCGACTTGAGACGAGCGATTTCGATCGAGACCAGTTCGACCTGCTTGGGGTCCAAACGCGACATCAACAGCGCAGCGTCGTCCTCCGGGAGCGTCGTCAGCAGGATGGCGGCCTTGTGGACGTCGGACATGACGCAGAGCGGGCAGGAAGGCAGGGCAGGGGGGATCCACGCGACAGGAAGCGCGCAACGCTTCCTAGTTCGTCATCGGCCCGAGCCCCATCGGCGCTTGAATGGCGCCGCGCGCTGACGGAAGAGTCGATCAACCAAGTGCAGTCCGGCCGCGTGCTAGCACGCCGGACGCGGCGAAGGTCGGCCTCAGACGCTCGCCGGCGCCGAGACCGCTTCCAGGCCAACTTCCAGCCGCATCGGCCCGAAGTCCGTGTCGTAAGGCACGGAGATCGGTTTAGCCGCCGTAGGGAAGCGAATTTCGTGATCGGCGCCGGTCACCACGTTCGGCAAGCTCACCGACAGGTCGAACTCCTCCAGTTCGGCCTTGGCGGCGCCGGCGACGATATTGGCCAGTTCGCCCACGGCATCCAGCACTTCGTCATCGACCTCCGTCATTTCGGTCATCAGCAGCGCCGACGCGGCCTTGAGAGCGACTTCCTCCGAAAGGTTGATCACCACGGTGCCCACTGCGCGGCCCGAGAGACCAATCACGCCGCTGATCGGAAAGTGCCGACGACCGCTGGTCGTGACGCCCAACTGTCCGCGGCGCACCTCGCAACCAAACATTGTCGCGAAGGTGTTGGTCAACGACCGGAGAAACGGATTGATATGTTCGACCTGCATCGGAAAACCTGCGCACGGGTATCGACATTGGGACGGCGACGCGACCGACCCCCAAGTAACGTAGGACGCGCCGGCGCCGGGTCAAACGGGCCCGAACTGGAATCGCCGCGGCAGCCAAATCGCCGCCGGACGACCGTCCGCTTGGCGCGGTTGGGCGGAATACAGCGTCGAACGCTGGGGAAAAACACCCCGCCGTGGCGGCAATCGCCCTACAACGCCTGAACCGGCGCCTCGTCGCCCGTCGTCGAAGGCGGGTCGCTGAGCAGCTCGCAAACGCCCCATTGACCGTCGCATTCGTCGACCGCCACCTGCAACCGTTGCGGCGCCCAGCCGAGCCGCGACTGCAGCCGCACGCGCAGCAGGGCGCCGATGTGGCGAGCCAGCAACTCCGCCGTCGTATTGGCCACGGGTAGCAAGACGCAATCGGTGCGGGGAAACACCCACCGCCTGTCGCCGTGAACCACCTCAACCTCGCGCTCGCCGGGCGTCACGCGGATCGTGCCATGCTCGGTGGGCAGCAACATCCGGTGATCGAGCGCGTCGACGATTCCCTGCAATTCGTCACGCAGAGCGATAAAGTCGACGACATAGTGGTTCTCGTCGAGCGGCCCGGATACCTCCGCCGCGACATGGTAATTGTGCCCATGCAGCGGCTCGCAAACATCGCCGTTGTAGGTGATGAAATGGGCGGCGGAGAACACCAGCCGCTCCTTCTCGATGCGAACGCGATAGGTTTCAGGCATGGGGAGACATGAGGTGAGAGGTCGGAGTTCGGAGGTCAGGAGTCGTCGGCAAACAACACGCGTTGGCGGCGACGGCCACGTCGCCCGCCCCTATGGCGGCGCAGCGACTTCGCAGAGTCGCGACCGCTAGTCGCGCGAGGGAATCGCGTCCCGAGATCGCCCCCCGCATCATCCGTAAAACCGCACGGGCAATTCTAAGCGTCGTTCGACGAGCACCACAAACAGTGCCGCCGCGATCACGTCGGCGGTCGTCCCCGGATTGCGGCGATGGCCGTCGGCGCGAAGCCAAAAATCGAGATCGGCCAAGGCCGCCGCGTAGTCGGGCGATCCCGGCTCGCCGGCTTCGACAGCGCGCCCCGCCCGCGCCGACGCCTCCGCGGCGACGTTAGGCCCGCACTTGCGCGCGATGAGCGTGTCCGGCTCGCCTGCCATCAATTCCAGGTAAGCCCGCACGATGGCGTCGCACAACGACCAGCCGCGGGCCTGCCCAGCGGCAATTCGGTCGGCCGTCGCGAACACTCCGGAAAACTCGTCGACGTATTGCCGTGCGACCAAATCGCGATCGGCCGCCAGGGCCATGGCCGCGGTCAGCGTCAGGTTGGCCGGCGGCGGCGCGGCAACGTCGGCGACAGCGACTTCGCCCATACCGCCCGGTTGGGCCATGTGAATCGCCTCGTAAACGGATTTCGCGTCTTCGGCATCGAGGGTCGCGATCGTCGCGCCAATCGCCCTGCGGGGCGATCCGGTCCGCACCGCTGCGGCGGCCAAGGGCGCGAGCAGCAGGACCGTCCCCAAATACGTGTTCGTGCCGGCCACGAGCCGCATCGCCCGCACCGCGGCCAGCACCGCCGCGCCGACGCCCTCCCCTGCCCTGCCGATCGCCGGCCCGATCGCCGCCGCGCTCGCCGCGAATTCGGCCAAGGTCACGTCCTCAAAGTCGGCGCCGCGATACACGTTGCCGGGCTTGGGGGCGAGCACCTCCCACAGACAAGCCAGCGTGGCGCATTGGGCGAGGCTCAACTCCCCGACGCCGCGCGCCGCGTCGTCGCCAATCTTGGAGTCGTTTGTCGGCGACGAGGTCATGCGCCCCCATCCCCGCGCTCAAGAAACTCGCGCATCAGCCGCTCGACGTCCTCGGGGGCGTCCTCGACGATCCAATGCCCGGCGTCGTCGATCCGGTGCGACTCGGCCTGGGGCCAGACCTGTTCGAACCGCTCGCGGCACGCGGGCGTGAAGCACCAGTCCCGCTCGCCCCAGATGAGCGTCGCCGGCAGGTCGGTCAACTCGCCCAGGCGATCCTCAATGCCGCCGAGCGTCGCCCAGGTGGGGTGCTGCGGCGAGAGCGGGATATCGCGCACAAATTGGTAAACCGCTGCACGTCGTTGCCACGAGTCGTAAGGCGCCAGGTACGCTGCGGCGACCTCCGGCGCGAGCCGCTTGCGGCGGGCCAGCGTCATGGTGAGCGCCGCGCGGGAAAATGCATTGCCCCCCTGCACTGCCAGTCGCCCCACAACCGGCCAGCGGCAAACTCGAATCCGCCATGGGCAGAACCAGGGCCGAAACGCGCCGGTGTTTAGCAGCACGATCCGCTCGAACCGCGACCGCTCTGCCAGCAGCGTTCCCAGCCCGATCGCCCCGCCCCAATCCTGGGCCACCAGCGTCACGCGCCGCAGATCGAGCTGCTTGACCAGCGAACTGAGATTCTCAATATGATCGGCCAACCGCAACGGCCGCGGCTGCAGATCGCTCAGCCCGCACCCCAGGTGATCGGGGGCGACGCACCGCCACTGCTCGCGAAACGCCCCAATCAGCCGCCGCCAGTGGAAGGACCACGTCGGGTTGCCATGGACAAACAGCAGCGTGCCGCGCGGCTCTCCTGGCGGCAGCTCGTCGACATAGTGCATCTGGCCGTCGGGCAGGTCCAGCCAATGGGACGGAAACGGGCTCGCGGCGATGCGCCTGCGAACCTGGTCCGGGACGAGGATCCGCTTGGCGTCTTGGTGGGCGGCCGAGGTTGTCAACGTGTGTGTCGCTGCAGTTCGGGGGGAGCGAAAGAGTCGTAAAATACCGAAGCGGCTGATTATACGCGGTTGGCTCGCCGCCGCACCCCGGCAGTTGTGCCCGGCGGCCCTTTGACGACCCGCCCCGCGGGGCGTACAAAGGTGTGTCTCGGCCGCGTTTTCGGCGGCTGTCGGCGAGGGGTCCCTGCAATGGGGGCCTTGCGAACCTGGTCAGGGTGGAAACACAGCAGCCATAAGCTTGCGCTTCTTTGTGTGGGGGCCTCTCGCCGACCGTCCGCCGGCGACCTGATTAGGTCGCGGCGATTTGTGCGGAGTTGCCGCTCGAGCCCCCCAAAGCACGCATTCTGGCGCATTTGTCGCGATGAGCGATTCCCCCGCGACTGCCGCCGCTGTCCCCAATGCCCCTGCGGGCCACGACTATGTCGTCGTCGCGCGGCGGTATCGGCCGCAGCAATTCGGCGAACTCATCGGCCAATCGCATGTCGCCCGGGCGCTCACCGGCGCTATCGAGGCCGACCGCGTCGGGCATGCCTACCTGTTCACCGGCGCCCGGGGGGTCGGCAAGACTTCGGCTGCCCGCATCCTGGCCAAGGCGCTCAACTGCGTCGAGGGCATGAGCCCCACCCCCTGCGGGCAATGCGAAATCTGCACTGGCGTCGCCGCCGGCGACGACGTCGACGTGCTGGAGATCGACGGCGCCAGCAACCGCGGCATCGACGAGATCCGCCAATTGCGGCAAAACGTCGCCGTGCGACCCAGCCGGGCGCGGTTCAAGGTGTACATCATTGACGAAGTCCACATGCTCACCAAGGAGGCGTTCAACGCGTTGCTCAAGACGCTTGAAGAGCCGCCCGAGCATGTGAAGTTTATCTTCGCCACGACCGAGCCCAATAAGATCCCCATCACGATCCTCTCGCGATGCCAGCGGTACGACTTTGCGGGGATCGACGCCTCGGCGATTCACCAGCGGCTGGGGCAAATCGCCGCGGCCGAGGGCGTGGAGGTGGAACCCGACGCGCTGGCGCTGCTGGCGATGCGGGCAGCCGGGTCGATGCGCGACAGTCAGTCGCTCCTGGAACAATTGCTTTCCACCGGGAGCCGCAGCATCACCGCGGCCGACGTGACCGGGCTGCTGGGGCTGGCGCCGGCAGCGCGGCTGAGCCAGCTCATTCAACCACTGGTCCAGCGCGATGCGGCAGCCGCCCTGTCCGAGTTCGACGCCGCCTTGGCCGAGGGCGCCGAGGTGGGGCAGTTGATCGACCAACTGCTGGGCTATTTCCGCGACGTGATGACCCAGGCCGTGGGCTGCGGGCCCGAGCGCATGCTCCACGCGTTGCCGGGGCAGCGCGACGAAATCCGCGGCGTCGCCGAGCAGCTCGGCGTGCAGACGCTGCTGGCGATTTCGGGCATTCTCGATCACGCCGCCTCCCGCTTGCGCGTGAGCACGCAAGTCCGCACGCTCGCCGAGATGGCGATCGTGCGCATTTGCCGACTGGGCGACCTCGACGAACTTGCGGCGCTGATCGAAGCCGTGAAAGCGGGCGCCACGCCCATGCCCGCCGTAAAAAAAAACGGCGTGACTAACGCCCCCCCTCCCTCGCAGGGAGGGGCCGGGGGAGGGTCAGCTGCCGTCTCCCCAACGTCAATCGCAACCCCGGCAAGCGACGCGGCAACAGCGGCCCCTGTCGCACCGCCAAGCGAATCACGCCCGACGGCCGCCGTCACAGACCCCGCGGCGACGGTTTCGCAGCCAGACGAGCCGGTGGCAAAGCCCGCCGAAGAGGAGCCCGCGCAAGAGTCGACGACCGCGCCGCCGCTCGACGCAGCGACCGCTAAGGACTTGTGGCGCCGTTCGCTCGCCGCGCTCGACAGTCTGCTGGGCGACCACGCGGCGGCGGCGGAGCAAATCACCGTCGACGCCCACGGCAAGCTGGTCGCCAGCTTTCCCGAAAGCAAGCGTTTCTCGCGCGACTGGTGCGACCGACCGGCGAACCTGCAACAGATCGACTCCGCGCTGCGTGCGGCGCACGGCCGTCGCGTTCCGTTCGCCCTCGCAACGCACTCCGACCCCGCCGCTGCCGCCGCGCCGCACGTGTCGATGCGTCAGCGGCAAGCCGAAGTGGCCAACGACCCGTTCGTACAAAAGGCGATCGAGCTGTTCGGCGGCGATCCCAACCGGATGAAGTACGTCCCGCCGCGGGGCCAGTAGCGGGGCAGGCGCGGAATGTCGAAACCCGAGGCGGCGTCGCTGCTCGCCCTCCGGTCTCCGTCAGGCGGCATTCAGTCGCGTTGACTGTGCCCTCGGCGCACTGTGTGGTAGAATTTCCGATCGACCCGCGACTCTGATCACTCACCGCTACTTAGGCGTCCGGCATGCTCAAAGGCCTTGGAAACCTCGCGAATCTCCCCGGCATGATCAAGCAGGCCCAGGAGATGGGCCAGAAGATGCAGCAGCTCAACGAGGAGCTCAAAAGCAAGCGCGTTACCGGCGCGGCGGGGGGCGGCATGGTCGAGGTCGACGTCAACGGCCTGGGCGAAGCGCTGGCCGTGCGGGTGGATCCGTCGCTCATGGAAAAGGGCGATCGCGAGTTGCTAGAGGACCTGCTACCCGCCGCATTCAACGCCGCGGGCCGCAAGGCCAAGGAACTGCACGCCGAAGAGATGCAGAAGCTCACCGGCGGAATGAACCTCCCCGGGCTCAGCGAGGCGCTGGGCAATCTGGGCGGCGAGGCCTAACAGCCTGTTGCAACAGCGGCTGGGGTCGCACGACAGCGGGCCCGACGAGACCGGCGATTTCCCCGTCTCACGCATGTCCTGTCCGCTTTTCCTGGCGGACGGCCAACGCGCCCCGCCAATGCCAGCACCCCCTGGCAAGCCGGCCTTCTCCTGGGATTCCGCGAGCGATCTGCGCAGAACCTGATTTCTGCCCTCGCAATTTGCGAAACTTTGCGCCGCGAGATCAGGCGGCAGCGCGGTAGAATTACAGTGCGCAGCGGCGCCGGCAAGTCGGGGGCGCGCAGGCCGCCGAGAAGTCAGTGCGGTTTGACCTTCGACGCGCAGCGGCAGTATGCTACACCGGTACGCCGCGTCACTTTTGCTGCAACCCGCGTACCGTTTCGCTCACCCCAGGATTGATCCCTCAGATGCGTCTCTCGTTCGGCCAAAACATGCAGATGGCGCAGAAGCAAGTGCTGGCGCCGCGGATGATCCAATCGATGGAGATTCTGCAGCTGCCGATTATCGCGCTGGCCGAGCGCATCGAGCAGGAGATGGAGGACAATCCGGTCCTCGACCAGATCGAGCCGAACGAGGAAGGCTCTGAATACGACGAGGCGCCGGAGAATCCCGACGCGCTGGCCGAGACCGAGCGCGAGCTCGTTGTGAAGGACGAGGAGAACAACGAGGCTGACTTTGAGCGTCTGCTCAATATGACCGAGAACATGCCCGACGAGTTCGAGGAGCGCACGCGCCCCTCGCGTGGGGAGATGGAGGCCGAGGCTGATCGCCGTCACGACCAGATGGCCAACATGGTCGCCCGGCCCGAATCGTTGCAGGACTATCTCGAGCATCAAGTCAGTTGGTTCGACATCGACGAAGACGTTCGCAAGATGTGCGAGCGGATCATCTACAATCTCGACAACAACGGCTATCTCGAATCGCCGCTGGAAGATTTGCTGCCCCCCGTGCCGCCGGAAGTGAACGGCGACGCCGAGGCGTGGCGCGCCCAGCAAATGAAGATTGCCGAGGAGGCGCTCGCAGTGGTGCAGCGGCTCGACCCGCCCGGCGTCGGCGCCCGCTCGCTCAAAGAGTGCCTGCTGCTGCAGCTCACCCCGGGGCTGTTGTTCTACGAAGAGCTGCAGGTGCTGATCGCGAATCATCTGGAAGACTTGGAAAACAATCGGCTGCCGCTGATCACCAAGAAGACCGGCTTTTCGATCGAAACGATCCAAGAGGCGTGGGCCGATCTTCGCACGCTCAAGCCGAAGCCGGGGGCGGAGTTCAACGAGTCGACCGCCGCCGCGGTGACCCCCGACGTGTACATCGACCGGCGCGACGAGGGCGGCTACGAAGTGCGACTCGAGGACGGCGACCTGCCGTCGCTGTACATCAGCCCGGCCCACCGCCGCATGCTGCAAGACGCGGTCGCCCAGAAAGACAAAGACACGATCGAGTACATCAAGCGCAAGATCAACGCCGCCCAGTGGCTGATCGAGGCGATCGAACAGCGCCGCAGCACGCTCACGCGGGTTTCGCAAGCGATTGTCGATCATCAGCAAAAGTTTCTCGACGACGGGCCCGAATACATCGAGCCGCTGAAAATGCAGCAGATCGCCGACAAAGTCGGCGTCCACGTGACCACCGTCAGCCGCGCCGTCGACGACAAGTGGATTCAAACCCCGCGCGGCATCTTCCCGCTGAAACGCTTCTTCGTAGGCGGCACCACCGGCGCCGATGGCGAAGAGGTGGCCTGGGACAAGGTCCGCCTGAAGCTGCAAGAGATCGTCGACAACGAGGACAAGACCAAGCCGCTGTCCGACGACGCACTGGTCGACGAGCTCGCCAAGGCAGGCGTCACCGTGGCCCGCCGCACGGTCACCAAGTACCGCAAGGCGATGGACATCCCCAGCAGCCGGCAACGGCGCGACTGGTCGGACGCGAAAAAATGAAGCAAGGTCCCGGCCGTTTCGCAAAGGCCGCCCGTGTCAGTGATTCTCACTCGGGTCGCAGCACGCCGACGAAGCCGCCGCCGGGCGCCAGTGTGACGGGCAAGGGCGCTCTCGCGTGACACTGCCGGCGCGTCAATTCGATTGCGTTGGGCTCCGCTTCGTCCAACGAGCCGTCGACGTAGAGCTTGGCCTCGAATTCTCCAGGCCCCAGAAACGTCAGCGGCACGTCCAGTTCCCGCGGCGTCCAGTTCGTGATGCCGGCCAGATACCACGCGTCGCCGCGGCGGCGCGCGACGACCACGTACTCGCCCGGCTCGCCGCACGCGAATCGCGTTTCGTCCCACGTCGTCGGAACTTCTTCGAGAAAATCGAAACCGGGCTGACCCTCGTACGCGCTGGGGTCGTCGGCGACCATCGGCAGCGGGTTTTCGTAGACCACGTACAGGGCCAGATGATGGCACCGCGTGCCTAGCACCGTGGGCGCCCGGTCGTGCGGCACGAACTCGGCGCGTGACACGGAGCGAAAGCCGCCGTGGTGGTAGTCAATCGGGCCGGCCAGGGCGCGCGTGTAAGCAACGTTCACATTGTGCGCCGGAGTGACCTCGTTGCCCCACTTCAGGTACTCAAGGTTCTTCACCCCCTCGCGGTTCACCAGATTTGGGAAGGTGCGTTGCAAGCCGGTCGGTTTGGGGGAACCGTGGATTTGAATATTGAGATGATGTCGTGCGGCGCTGGCGAGCATTTGTTCAGTCCACGCGTTCATCGGTTGGTCGTCGCGATTGAGAAAATCGACCATCAATCCCGTGACGCCCCACCGCTGGTAGTTCGCGAAGGCCTCGTCGAGGTGTTCACTGAGCGGTTTCCAGTGCACCCACAGACGAATCCCGACGCCGCGCCCGCGGGCGTAGTCGATGATCTCGGGAAGGTGCATCTCCGGCCGGGCGATGCGCACGTCGGCGTCGGCCGACGGCACGCCGTAGCTGGCGGATGACTGCGGGTACCACGCCCGGCCGTCACCCGAGACGCCGTGGTAAGCGATATCATGGGCGGCGCAGAAATCGATGTACCGCTTGTGCCGCGCGAGAAAGGCGCCCGGTTCGGCCGTCGACTGGAAGTCGTCCTCAAAGGCGCCATACCACCAATGAAACGAGGTCTTTCCTGGCTTCAACCAGGCGAAGTCGCCCAACTCGGCCGACGGCGGATCGTTCAGGCATAGCAGCAAATTGCTCTCGAGCAGCTGCCCCGCCTCGTCAGCCAGCAGCACGACGCGCCAGGGGCTCGCCAGCGGCAGGGGACCGATGACGGCCGCCTCGGGTCGTTTGGGAAGCGGCGACAGCCGACAACGCAGCACCGCGGGCCGCGCGTCGTCCCGTTGCAGCATCATGCCCGCGAAATCGCGCACTCCTGCTTCGGTTATGGCGGCCGCGGGGCCGTCGGCCCAATCCAGTAGCAGCGGCATTTCCAGCAGCTTGTCCTCGGGAAGTTCCGCCACCGGTCGCGACTCGTAAAGGCCTTCGTGCGAACTCGTGAATTTGTCGAACCCCGTGAACAGGGCCGTCGGATTGCCCGCAACGGCGAACTGCGTCGCTTCGTCGCACACCGTCACGTCTGTCGCACCGCCGTGCGACAATATTCGATACCGAAACGCGACGCCGTCATCGTACGCGCGGAGCTCGACCTGCCAACGGAACTCCTCGCGCGACTCCACTGTGACCACGGCCACGGCGCAGCGGTTCTCAACCGTGGCAGTTTTGCCCCACACGAGCGGAAACGTCTCGTCGAGATTCTCCGACTGAACGTCAACGATCCGCGACGAGTTATTGAGCATGTCGCCCCCCGCAAGCACGGGTCCCAGCGGCGCGGGGTCGAACAGGCGCCGACCGTCGCGACGAATCTCAAACTTCAAACCCGCGTCAACTCGCAGCGCGATCGAGTTGCGACCGTCAGGCGACGTCGCCGCCGCCTCGGTTTGGTTGGCCCACGCGTGTCGCGGCCCGGTGAGAAAGAAGCACGCTACGAGCGACGCCCCAAAAGCAATCGCCTGAGCTCTGAAGCTCGGCATGACGGAGCGACAAGTTCGCGGTGCATTCATGGAAATGCAATCCCAAGGGACCCGAGAGGGAAGTTAAGCAGCGTGTCGACCCTGCCCGCTTGCAGTTTAACCCAGGTCCGACCTCCTCGCACTTTGCCAACGACCCCGTGCCGGCGCCAGCGGCGTGCAGGAGCGCGTCGGCCCGAGATCGACACTTGTGCTGAGTCTGGGGAAGTCGGGGAACTCACGCGAAATGGAGCCGCCAGGGGAAACCATCAGCGGTCACGGGAACTCGGGAAATACAGACTTGCCATGCCGTGGACGCGACGGGGAGATTTGGCTAGCATCCCCCCGCCTCTTATCCCGCCACGCGAACTGGCCGAGCGACTGCCTTGCGCCGCACGACTCGCATTCACGACCGAACCCGACGACTCGCGACGCTGGCGCTGTGCGTCGGCGCGTTGGAGGGCTGCGTCCCCGTGAGTCCTCCCAGCCTCGGCGCCCTCGAAGACCGCCTCATCTACCAACCCTTCGACGGCGATGCAAATTGGAATCCAGCGGGGCTCGCGAAGCAGGACGTCTCCTTCCTGGCTGCCGACGGGGTCAAACTGCACGGCTGGTACTGTGCGGTCGAGAGCCCGCGGGCGGTGGTCCTTTACGCCCATGGCAACGGCGGGAACCTCGCCCACCGGGCGCCGTTCTATCGACTGCTCACCGAGCGT
Source organism: Planctomycetales bacterium (assembly GCA_020427145.1). Classification (GTDB taxonomy): domain Bacteria; phylum Planctomycetota; class Planctomycetia; order Pirellulales; family Lacipirellulaceae. The sequence goes on from JAGQOU010000197.1 coordinate 12,062, forward strand.
TTGGGCGTGACGGTCCTGGCATTCGACTACCGCGGCTACGGCAAGAGCGAGGGCAAGCCGAGCGAAGAGGGGCTGCTGGCCGACGCCCGCGCGGCTCGTCGATTCCTGGCTGAACGGGCCGGCGTCCCCGAGCAGGAGATCGTCCTCTACGGACAATCGCTCGGGGGCGGGGTCATGGTCGACCTCGCCGCGAAGGAGGGCGCTCGCGGTCTGATTCTGGAGAGCACGTTTGCATCGCTGCCGGCGGTCGCCAACCACAAGCTGCTGCTGACGGGCGGCCTGTTGCACAATCACTTCAACTCGCTCGCCAAGATTGGCGACTACCACGGCCCAACACTCATCGCGCACGGCAGCGCCGATCCGCTCGTGCCGATCAAACAGGCCAAGCAGCTTTTCGCCGCGGCCAACGAACCGAAGTGGTTCATCACCATTCCCGACGCCCAACACAACTGGACGCCAACGCTCCAGTATGTGTTCGCGCTGGATCAATTCATCGAACAGATGGACGCGTTGCCGAACTCCGAATAGTCCGCAGACTTCAGCGCTGCCTGTCATGCGCGATCCGCCGCGCTACGTCGCCGAAGGTTTGCAGTTCGGCGGGCCAGGGGTCGATAAGCCAGTAGAGGAAACGACGGCGCAGTTCGACCGCCGTCGCTGCGCCAACGACGCCCGCGATCGCGGCCAGCCAGAGCCCCGCCGCCGAAGCAGCGCACATAGCGGCGATCACGATGGTCGCCATCGTCGTTGTCGCCGCCACGTCGGCCAACTGGGTCACGGTGGTTTCGCCGACGGCGTCCGGGCAGCGCAGCGCCGGCAGCTCGCAGCCGGCGATCCACTGCGTTCGGCGCCAAGCCGCACGAAGCTGTCGCCAACCCAGCGCGGCCCGCAACGGCGTCGAAGGCCCAACGCGCCGGCCGCGCAGTTCTGGCAAATTGCAGAGCCCGTAAAATGCGCCCGCCGGGCCGCAGCGTCGCCCCAGTATGGCAACAGGGTCAAACGAGATTCCCTCGGCCCGCTTGGCGATGACTTCAGCAAGCCGGCGTACGGTGAGTCGCGGCGCCGATTCGACAACCCAGCGTTCCCAGGTGGCTTCCCGCTCGGGCGCCGTTTGCAGGCCGTCGTCGCGCAAATTCAGCCACACGATCCACCGCGACTCGCCCCAGTCGAGACCGAAGTGTTCGGCGATATCCTGGAGCGTCAACAACGGGCACTCGTCCTGCCGTTGCGCTTCGTCCCTGTAATCGAGCAGGCTACGGTCAGGATCAAGTTGGGTGTCGCCGCTCCAATTTTCGTCGACCCACGCCTGCAGGCCGCGGAGCACCTGATCGACCGTAAATCTCACGGCATCGCGACGTGATTTCGCGGGCATTGGTCCAGAGTGGTTCATCGGTCAAACCTTTCGAGGCCAGAGGGGCAAAATCATCGGCCGTGCGGCTCCGTTGGGGAGATCCTCCAGGACATCGTGAAGCTGGCTTCACGGACAATTGGGGCGTTTGCAAGGCATTGAACGCGGCCAAATCGACATGTTTGTCGAGGTTTCCGCGGCCAGGCTCGCGTTACCGGCAATCTCTCAGCCGCGCGGCCCCCTTGTTCCTCGGGGCCGTAAAGTGGACGATGAAGTCGGCGTCTACTCAACAATTCTCACTTCCCTGCGGCGCGAATCTCCAATGAACGGCATCTGCTCGCGAACTCTGTGGTTGGTTTGGCTAGCGTTAGTCAACTCCGTGATTGCAATTCCCGCTGCCGCCGAGGTCGCTTCTCTTGGCGACTTGGACCTCACGCACATGGAGATCGGCTGGGGACAGCCCCAGCGGGATCTGTCAGTTGATGGCAATCCACTCAGCATCGGCGGCCGCGACTTTGACCACGGCGTCGGCGCCCACGCCGACGGAGCACTCGTCGTGCAACTCGATGGTCAGGCGCGTAAGTTTGGGGCTTGGGTCGGAATCGACGACGAGGTGGGCCGCGAACGGCGCGGATCCGCGGAGTTTCTCGTTATGGTCGACGATCAGGTGGCTTTCCGCAGCGGTCTGATGCGCGGCGGCGACGCGGCGCAACGCGTCGACGTGCCGCTCGCGGGCGCCCATCAATTGGTCTTGCACGTCCTTTCGGGGCCCGATGGCGACAACTACGACCACGCTGACTGGGCCGACGCGACAATCGAGTACCAAGGCGAACCGCCCGCGACTGTTGCGATCGCGTCGCACGAGTTGGGCATCCTCACGCCAGCGCCAGGCCCCGCGCCGCGGGTGACCGGCCCGCGCGTGTTCGGCGCCAGGCCGGGCAACCCGCTGCTGCACCGCGTGACCGCCACGGGAACCCGTCCGCTGAACTTCCAGGCCACGGGGCTCCCGCCGGGGGTCAAATTCGACGAGTCGACCGGCCAATTGACCGGGCGCCTTGCCGGCCCGGGCTCCTGGGACGTAACCGTCACGGCCACGAATGACCACGGCAGCGACCAGCGGACGCTCACGATTAAGGGCGGCGAGCTTATCGCACTCACCCCGCCGATGGGTTGGAACAGTTGGAACTGCTTCGCCCATGCGGTCAACGAGACCGATATCCGCAACGCGGCCCAGGCCCTGGTCGACAGCGGTTTGGCCGATCACGGCTGGACGTACGTCAACATCGATGACTTCTGGCAGGTCAAGCCGTCGGCGACCGACGACCCGACATTGCAAGGCCCGGCGCGCGACGACCAGGGCCGCATCCTGCCGAATCCGCGTTTTTCCAACATGAAGGCGCTGGCGGACGACGTCCACGCGCTGGGACTTAAGATCGGCATCTACAGCAGTCCCGGCCCGCTCACCTGCGGCGGATGCATTGGCAGCTTTGACCACGAGTTCATCGACGCGAAGACCTACGCCGACTGGGGCTTCGATTATTTGAAACACGACTGGTGCTCGTACCGACCGGAATTGGAACGCCAACGCACGCGGCCCGTCGAGCTATCCAAACGGGTTACCGGAGTTCCTGGCGAGACGCTGCCGCTGGTGGCGCCGTACGACATTATGCGGCAGGCTCTCGACGCCCAGCAGCGCGACATCGTGTACAGCCTGTGTCAGTACGGCATGGGTCACGTGAGTCAGTGGGGTGCGCTGGTCGGCGGCAACTGCTGGCGAACCACCGGTGACATCGTCGACACGTGGAGCAGCATGTCGGGCATTGGTTTCGGCCAGGCCGGACTTCAGCCGTATGCCGAGCCGGGCCACTGGAACGATCCCGACATGCTGGTGGTGGGTCAGGTCGGTTGGGGACCGAACCTCCACCCGACGCGACTTACTCCCAACGAGCAGTACACGCACGTCTCCTTGTGGTCCCTGCTTTCCGCTCCGCTACTGATCGGCTGCGATTTGACAAAGCTCGACGACTTCACGCTCAACCTGCTCGCCAATGACGAAGTGCTGGAGGTGAATCAGGACCCGCTCGGCAAACAGGCGGCGCCAATCGATGAGCGCGGTTTGGTCGAAGTCTGGGCAAAACCGATGGAAGACGGCTCCTGGGCGGTGGGAGCGTTCAACCGCGGCGTCACCGAAACCGAAGCAATCATCGATCTGAGCAAGTTGGGTCTTGCCGGCAAGGTGCGGCTGCGCGATCTTTGGCGGCAAGAAGACTTACCAACAGACGGCCACGCCTATCGCACGACGCTGCCCCGCCATGGCTGCGTTCTGTTGCGGGCGTGGAGTCTCGAGGAATAACAAAGAAGCGAACGCGATCACTCCCCCGCCACGTCGCGCAGCACGTCCTCGCTCACATAGATCGGCAGGTGCGGGTCGCATGTCACCGCCACGGCGATTGCGTCGCTGGGGCGGGCGTCGATCTCGATCAGCTCGCCGTCCTGCCGGACGCGCAGCACGGCGTAGTAGGTGTGATCTTTCAGCGAACTGATAATCACATCCTGAAACTCGCCGCCGAGATGCTCCACCGAGTTCACCAGCAGATCATGCGTCAGCGGGCGCGGCGCCTCGAAGCTCTTCACGCGGCGATCGATACTGGTCGCTTCGAAGATGCCGATGAGAATCGGGAAGGTTCGCTCGCCTTCGATTTCCTTGAGCCAGATCACCTGCTCGCTGGTGACCTCGCTGATAATAATCCGAGACAGCTCCATCGCGACAGGCATGGCGGCGTTCCTTAAGCGGCGTGACGCAGGTCGGCCCACGGGGGCCATGCCGCCATTATAGAAACGCCGCGCTGGCCGGGGGAAGCCTTTGCGTCCAGGCTGCCGTGCCGCTGCTATTGTTTTGCCGCTGTTCTTTCACCACGGGGAGATCGTGGACACGGGGGGACGTTCTGCGGCGGCCGCCTTGCGACGAGCGACTCCCCAGACGGGGGAGCGGGACGCGCCGTCCTCGATGGGCTCTCCGCTTGCTCGGTGGTGAGCTTCTATACGTCGCGAGTCGCAGCCGGTGCGGCGCCGTTTTCGGCCGCCTTCGCCGCTTTGGCGTCCGCCTCGCCCTCCTCGGAGCCCGCCAGCTTGGCCAGGCTCTCGGGGATATCTACCCCGCCGATGTCCCGCATCACCTGCATCATGGGGGGCAGCGTGCCGGCCATTTTGTGCAGAAAGTCGGCCGTGTTGCTGCGGCCGTTCGAGCCGCCGTTTTCCCACACGACCACCTTGTCGAACTTGATGTTGCTGATCGCCTTGGCGCTGCTTTCGGCCAGATTGTCGAGGTGTTCGAGCATCATCAGTTGGAACGCCTCGCGGGCGCCGCCGCACGCCGCGACGATCTGCTTCAGGCCTTCGCCCTTCTTGGCGAGGATTTCGTAGTGGCCGCGGGCCTCGGCTTCCAATTTGGCGTAAATCGCTTTTGCCTCGCCCTCGGCCTCCAGGCGACGCTTTTCGGCTTCCGCTTCCGCGTCAACCAGGATCTTGGCTTTCTGGGCCTTGGCAGGGGCCTCGAACTTCGCCCGCTGCTCGGCTTCCACGCGTTCCGCTTCGGCGAGCGCCGCCTTGGCCATGGCGCGGTTTTGGATTTCGATGACGGCCGCTTCTGCTTCGCGTTTGCGAGCTTCGCCCTTCTCGTACGCTTCGGCCCGCTCGACCAACAGAGTCGCCTGCGAAGCGGCAATCCGCGCCTCGGCGATGTTCTCGCCGTCCACGGCCTGGGCGTTGGCGTTAGCAACCGCGATACGCTTCGCCTGCTCGGCCTCCTTGACCTGTACGTCGCGTTGGAACGCCGAGGTCTGCTCGCCGACCGTTTGTTCTTTCTCCAACTCGGCCACGCGCACCATCTGTTCGCGCTGGGCCTCGCGGGTGCCGATCTCGCGGGCCTTGGTCGCGTTAGCGACGCTCACGACCTTCTCGCGCTCCGCCTCGGCGACGCGCACTTCGCCCTGGCGGAGCTCGTCGGCCACGTCGCCGCGGGCTTGCTGAATCGCCTGGCTGGCGGCCTTCTGGCCGATCGCGTCGATATAGCCGCTCTCGTCGGTGATGTCCGTGATGTTCACATTAATCAGTACGAGGCCGATCTTTTTGAGCTCAGGTTCGACCGACCCTTGGACATGCGCAAGAAACGTATCACGATCGCGATTGATATCTTCAATCCGCATCGACGCGATCACCTGCCGCAGTTGGCCGAAGATAATTTCCTCGGCCTGCTTGCGAATGTCAGTGGTTGTGAGCTCCAGCAGGCGGATCGCCGCATTGGTCATCACGTCGGGCTGCGTGCCGATCGCGACGGTGAACACGCTGGGGACGTTGACGCGGATGTTCTCGATCGACAACGCCCCGCGCAGCGGAATCTCGATTTGGATTGGCTCGAGGCTCAGGTAGCGATAGTCCTGGATGACCGGCAACACGAACGCGGCGCCGCCGTGAATCGTCTTGGCCGTGCGACCTTCGCCGCCGGTCATGCCGCCGAAGACGACCAGCACTTGATTACTGCTGCAGCGTTTGATTGTCGACTTGATGATCGCCATTGGCATCAGCACGAAGACGAACAACGCGCCAACGATCACCAGCGCCCAGTACAGAATCGGGTTGTCGACCAGGGCAGCCAACAGTGCGAGAGTATTCATTGCGATGCATTCCTCAATTTGCGGGAGAACCAATTAGTGCGCGTCGACCAGCGCTTCGACCCGCGCGACGCAAACGGTGTCGGGACCCACAATGTCGGTCACGACGCACTGCTCGCCCGTGGGAATGGCGACGTCGTCGTCGCAGACCGCCTGGTATTCGACCAAGCGGTGCTGCAGTTGCATTTGAATCTTGCCGGCGCCGTGGCGAGCCGGGGGAATCGTGAGGTAAACCTGCGCGTCGAGACCGACCGCATTGCGAATGTCTTCGTTGCCCGATTGTTGCAAGCGGTAAACCTGCTTCATAATCCAGTACAGCACGTACATGCCCGCGGCGCCCGCGGCCAAGGCGACCAGCAGAGCCGGCGTGTGCGCTAAGCCCGACGCGAGCGAAGCTCGCCCGGTGAGTCCGAAAAACAATAGCGCCGCGGCGATGGTGCGCACCGAGAGCATTTCGTAGAACCAATGCGCTCCGGGATGCCCCAGATCGCCATCGGCCTTGGTCCAATGGTCGGCGTCGCCGCCAAAGTCGTCGCCAGCGCCGTCTCCGCCGCCAAAGTCGCCGGCATGTCCGCCGACGTCCAAGTGGCCCGCGTCGCCGCCACCGTCGAAACCGCCAGCATGGCCGCCCGCATCGAAATGCCCCGCGCCCCCGCCCGCGTCAAAGTGACCACCGTCGCCACCGCCGTCGGCGTCGTCGCCGAAGCCGAACACCAGCAACACAAGCTGGCTGAGGATCACTACCGCGCCAATGACGGCCGTTGTCGTAAATACACTTTCTACCATGGCGTCATTCCTTGATCGCAGTCGCTAGCGACCGCACGGGGGGGCTGGCGATTCGACTGCAAATTAGTGTAGCTCTCCGCCGAGCGCGCCGCGAAACGGCTGCGCGGATTGAGCGAATTCTGCGGCCGGGCCGTTTCGGGGCGGGCGCAGCTCGCGTTGACTGCTTATTCGTCGAGCGCAGGCGGAGATTGGTGACAAAACGCCGCCGCGAACCGCTATTTCGCCCGCTCCCGAATCGCTTCGGCCGCGTCCCGGGCCGCTTGGGCGACTTCCTCATTCTCGCTGCGGGCCGCCTTTCGCATGATCTTGAGACTCGCCTTCGTGCCGCATTGGCCCAGGGCGTTGATCACCGCGATGTTCACCGCAGCGCTCTCCGCGGGAAGCAACGCCAGCAGCGGTTCCTCGGCCACGGGGCCCATTTTGCCCAGCGCCTCGGTCACCGCCTCGAGTTGCTGGGTCTCCTTCACCAGTTCGGCAAGCGCTGCCGCGCCCTCGGACGTGGGGTATCGGGCAAGCCCTTCGAGCACGGCCTCGTCGACCGCCTGCGACGAACCGGTCGCCAGTTCAATCAGCATCGGCACGACCTCTTCGCCGGCCCAGATCACCAGCCCCCGCACCGCGTCGCTGTTGCTGGAGGAGCCCCCGTAGCCGCCGCCGGCGCCAGCCCCAGTCGCCAGTTCACGAAACGCCGCGACGATTTGCTCGCGCGTCGCGTCGTCCGGGGCCTTCGACGGCTCCATGTCCAACAGGTGTTCGATCGACAACGCGTGATGCGGAGCTTGCGGGTCCTGGACGTTGGCGACGAGTTTGGCGAAGTAATTGTCCTTGCCGGGCTCGGGCGGGCGCTG
>JAGQOU010000198.1 GCA_020427145.1 Planctomycetales bacterium
CTCGGACTCCTGTCCCATGCTGGCCCACACGTCGGTGTACACAGCCGATGCGCCGGCGACCGCCTCGCGAGGGTCGTGGGTGGCCAGCACCTCGGCGCCGGTCCCGACGCCGCGGCATTCGTCCAGGAACCTTTCGTCGAACTCATACCCTCGCGGCGTCGCCGCGGCAAACGACACGCCCAATAGCGCGCACGCCATCGCCAGGCTGCGCGACACGTTGTTCGCATCGCCAACCCAGGCCATCTTCGCCCCTTCGAGCGTGCCGAGTTGTTCCTTCAGCGTGAACACGTCGGCCAGCGCCTGGCACGGGTGCGAGCGATCGGTGAGCCCGTTGATCACGGCGCATGAAGCAAACTGCGCCACCGCCTCGACCGTAGCGTGCGCCTTGGAGCGTACGACGATCACGTCGACCATTTCGCTCAGCACGCGGGTGAAGTCGGCGATGCTCTCACGTTTGCCGAACCCGGCCTCGGCGCCCAGCATCAAGCTGGAGCCACCCAGGTGCGTCATGCCCGCCTCGAAACTCACGCGGGTTCGCAGCGACGGCTTCTCAAACAGCAGCGCCATCACCCGGCCGGGGAGCAAAGGCTCGCGCACGCCCGCACGGAATTTCTGTTTGAGATCCTCGCTGATGGCAAAAATCCGCTGAATTTCCTTGGCGGTCAGATCGCCGACGGAGAGCAAATGTCGCATGGTAGCACTCGATGTTCAGGCTATTCCAAACCAACAGGTATGGTTTGCAGGTCGAACAGGAAAGGCGGAATGAGAAATGGGGCGAGGCGATGCTCGCCTTTCCTCGTTCCGCCTTCCCCATTTGGTTGATATGCGATTTAAGCCGCGTAACTTCGCAGCACGTCGGCCAGGATTCCGCATCCTTCGCGGACCTCGTCGTCAGTGAGCGTCATCGCCGGCAGCAGGCGGATGACCGTCCCCTGGGTGGCGTTGATCAGCAGCCGGCGCTCCATGCACTGCTCGACGATCGGCGTCGCGTCGACCGCCAGTTCCAGGCCGATCATCAGCCCGACGTGGCGAAACTCTTGCACGACGGCCAACTCGTCGACCAGCGGCGCCAGCTCGCTGCGGAACAACTCGCCGATTTCCACGGCCCGTTGCAGCAGGCCCTCGTTTTCAATCGTTTCGAGCGTTGCGATCCCCGCGCGGGCGGCTAGCGGATTGCCGCCGAAGGTTGCGGCGTGCATGCCTGGCCGCAGGCTGGGCGCCAGTTCCGTCTTGCACAGCATGGCGGCCCCCGCGACGCCGCCGCACAGGCTCTTGGCCAGCGTCATCACGTCGGGCGTCACGCCGAAGTGCTGGTACGCGAACCAGTGCCCCGTGCGTCCGCAGCCGGCCTGCACCTCGTCGAAGATCAGCACCAGGTCGCGCTCGTCGGCAATCTCGCGCAGCCCTTGCAAGAACCCCGCGGGGGGAATGCGGATGCCCCCCTCGCCCTGGATCGGCTCGACCATGATGGCCGCCGTCTCGTCGTCAACCTTCGCCCGCACCGCGTCCAGGTCGCCGAAGGGACAGTAGACGAACCCCGGCGCCAACGGACCGATGCCGTCGTGGTACTTCGGTTGAGCCGTAGCGCTGGTGGCGCCGTAGGTGCGGCCATGAAAGCCGCCCTCGAATGTGATGATCTTGTACTTCTGCTTGGGCGTGTGCAGTCGGGCCAGCTTGATCGCCGCCTCGTTCGCCTCCGCGCCCGAGTTGCAGAAGAACGCCTTGCCGCCGAAGGACCGCTCCGACAGCATTTTGGCCCACCGGCCCTGAGCCTCCATGTGCCAGGTGTTGGGCACGTGAATCAGCTCGGCCACCTGTTCCTGCACCGCCTGCACCACCGTGGGCGGGCAATGCCCCAACAAGTTGCAGCCCCACCCCGGGAAGAAGTCGAGATACTGATGCCCCTGGTCGTCCCACACCCGCGACCCCTCGCCGCGCACGAGCGACACCCCGTAGCGACGGTAGTTGGGAATCACATACTCGTCGAACAAAGCGGCCGTGTCAGGCGACATGGATGAAGCAGTGGCGGTCATAATTGAAATCCTAGGCGGTTAAGTCGCACGCAGAGTCGCAGAGGCGAAACAAAGCGGACGTTTCCCAATCGTTTCCACGTTGTGGATTCCTCTGCGTATCCGCGCTCTGCGCGAATCCTAACTTGACGCGAATTCTGTCACGCAGGTTCGGCGACCAGTTCGGTGCCGACGCCGTGGTTGGTGTAGATTTCCAGCAGCAGCGAGTGCCGCAGGCGGCCGTCGATGATGTGAATCTTGCCGACCCCCCGGCTGAGCGTCTCCAAACACGCCTCGACCTTGGGGATCATGCCGCTCTCGATGCTGCCGTCGGCGATCAACTGGCGGGCCGACTCGGCGGTCAGCGAGTTGATCAGCGAGTTAGGATCCGCCTTGTCCTTCCTCACGCCGTTGACGTCGCTCAGAAACACGAGTTTCTCGGCGCCCACGGCTTGGGCGACCGCCGTGGCCGCGGTGTCGGCGTTCACGTTCAGCCGCTTGCCGTCGTCGGTCTCGCACACCGAGGGGATCACGGGCACCTGGCCCGCGAAGGTGAGATTGTCCAGCACCTCGCGATTCACCCGGGTGACGTGCCCAACGGCGCCCAGGTCGATCGGCTCGCCATCGGGCCCGGTGAGAGTGAGCCGCTCGCCGAACAGCACGTTGTTGTTGGTCGGCCCGACGAAGTTCAGCGGCATGGCCCGGCCGCCGTAGTCCTCGATCTGCTGGGCGATCGACTCGTTGATTTCGCCGGCCAGCACCCGCTCGACGATCCCCAGAGTGGCCTCGTCGGTGTAGCGGCGGCCCTGGATGAACCGCGGCTCGATCTTCGCCTCGGCCATCGCCCGACTGATTGCCGCCCCGCCGCCGTGGACCACGATCGGCCGCATGCCAACCGTCTCCATAAACACGATGTCGACCAGCAAGTGACCCAGCGCCACGGGGTCGTCCATCAACGAACCGCCGAGCTTGATCACGGTGACCTTGTCGCGAAACCGACGGATCCACCCCATCGCTTCAATCAGGACGTCGGCTTTTTCGATGGCGTCTTGCAAAATGCAGGCCCGTGCTTGGTTGGGAACCGTAGAAATCAGGCGAATCTCGTAGTTTAAGGGGCTCGCCAACGGGGCGAAAGTAGCCTGCTCGCTGGAAATACGCCGTCGGGACCCGCCAGGTTCGCCAAGACAGCAGGCCATGGAACCGCCAGGACACGGCGGCCGCGACGACCCGCTGCGACGTTTCGGCGGTGTCGTTTCCGTGGTGCAATCGGCAGCGTTCAGAAAAGAGCATCTTGAATCCTGGCATGCTGGGCTGTTGTCTTTCCAACTCCCCCGGTAGCGACGGCGGGCCTCGTTTGGCAAGATGTCGGGTCGCTACGGCATGCCCCTCGCCTCCCGACCCTCGCTGCCCATGTCCGCCGCTTCCGCAATGGCCGTCGTCCTCGCCGCGGGCAAGGGGACGCGCATGCAGTCCGAATTGCCCAAGGTGCTGGTCCCCGCGTGCGGCCGGCCGATGGTGCGGTACGTGATTGACGCCCTGCGCACCGCGGGAGTCGGACGGATCGTGGTGGTGGTCGGCTACCGTTCGGACCTGGTGCGAGCGGAACTCGCTGACGTCCCTGCCCTGGAATTCGTGGAGCAGACCGAGCAACTCGGCACCGGCCACGCCGTGATGATGTGCCGCGAACAGCTCGCTCAGCACGCCGGGCCCGTGGTGATCGTCACCGGCGACTCGCCGCTATTGCAGCCCTCCTCGGTGGAAAAGCTGCTCGCGGAGTTGAATTCCCAGAACGCGGCCTGCGTGCTGGGGACCATTCAAAAGGACGATCCCGACGGATTTGGCCGCATCGTCCGCGACGTGGCGGGCCAATTCACGGGGATCGTCGAGCAGAAGGACGCCACGGCCGAGCAACTCGCCGTTCGCGAGGTGAACGCCAGCACGTATGTGTTCGACGCCGCGGCCTTGCTAGGAGCCCTCGATAAAATCACCGCGGAAAACGCCCAGGGCGAATACTATGTGACCGATTGCCCGGCGATCTTGCTCGCTGAGGGCCGCACTGTGCTGGCGCTGCCGGCGCTAGCCTCTTGCGAGTCGTTGAGCGTCAATCGCGTCGAAGATTTGCCCGCCGTGGAGGCGGCGCTCCGCGAGTTGGGTTATGCTGCGGAATTGTGACGCGGAGCCGATGCTTGCTCACCTGTGAACCCGAGGCTTGCGTCTCGGACTATTGCCCAACGGACGCGGATCGGCCCTGGTGATCTGACCTCCGAACTCTGACCTCTGCCAAGAGATGCACGACTTGAAGCTCTTCAGCGGCAACGCCAACAAGGCCCTCAGCCAGCAAATCGCCGATTATCTGGGCGTTCCGCTGGGGCAGATCTCGCTGGGCAAATTCCCCGACGGGGAAATCTCCTGCAAAATCAACGAAGACATTCGCGGCCGCGACGTCTTTCTGCTGCAGCCGACCTGCCCGCCGGTCAACGACAACCTGATGCAGCTGCTGGTGCTGATCGACAGCTGCAAGCGGTCCAGCGCCGAGCGGATTACCGCCGTGTTGCCCTACTTCGGTTACGCCCGACAAGACCGCAAGGACGAGGGCCGGGTGCCGATCACCGCCAAATTGGTGGCCAATCTTATCACCCGCGCCGGGGCCGACCGCGTGCTGACGATGGACCTGCACGCCGCTCAGATCCAGGGCTTTTTCGACGTGCCGGTCGACCACCTGTACGCCGCTCCCGTGCTGAACAACCACTTCAAGGACATGAACATCGCCCAGGAGGACTTGGTGATCGTCAGCCCCGACGAGGGGAGCATCAAACGGGCCCTGGGGCACGCCAAGCGGCTGGGCGGGTCGGTGGCGATCATCGACAAGCGGCGGCTCAGCGCCGAACGCACCGTGCAGGCCAACATCATCGGCAACTCCGTGGCAGGGAAGATCGCCCTGATGTTCGACGACATGATCAGCACGGCCGGGTCGATCCGCGGGGCCGCGCAGGTGCTGCACGAGCAGGGAGTCAAGGAAATCCACGTCGGCACGACCCACGCCGTGTTCTGCGGCAACGCCCTCGAAAACCTGCGAGCCGCCAAACTCAACAGCCTCGTCTGCACCAACTCCATCCCGCTGACCGACGACCAGATTCTGCCGGAGACGCAGGTGCTGAGCGTGGCCCCCCTGCTGGGCGAGGCGATCAAGCGAATTCACCGCAACGAATCGGTCAGCGGCCTGTTTCGATGACCCCACTGGGGGGTGCGCCTCCGCGGGGCTTCCCGCGAGGAGTTCCACCCTGGCGGGCCGGATTCTGTAATCTGGGCAAATTGCGCCGCCCCGCTTCAGAATTCGCAGGCTGCGGGGTTGAAAACCGGGCGAAATCGGGCAAAATCAGGGATTCGCCAGTCGCAGCGACGCTCGGCCCCTCAGGAGGGGCCCCTGTCAGCGGATCGCGCGGCACGGCGCCGGACCTTCACGCATACCCGCTGGGCTCGCCGAGTCTCTCCATGGCAACGATCGAAAAGCTGCAAGTCACCAAGCGCACCGCCACCGGCCGGGCGAACAACCGCCGGCTTCGCGTCACCGGCAAGATGCCGGCAGTGCTGTACGGCCACAAGGAAGAATCGGTGAGCCTCGTCGTCGAAGCCGATCAGCTGCGCGCCGTCCTGCGGCACGGGGCGCAACTTGTCGAGCTGGCCGGCGACGCCAGCGGACAGGCCCTGCTGCAGCACGTTCAGTGGGACGTGTTTCAGCAACATCTGCTGCACGTCGACCTGCTGCGGGTCGACGCCGGCGAACGAATCACCGTGGAAGTGCCGATTCACACCAAGGGCGAGGCGCCCGGCGTGCTCAACGGGGGGCTGCTGGAACACCCGCTGCACTCCATCGAGATCGAGACGTCGCCGGCGGCGATTCCCGAGGCGCTGCACGTGAACATCAATCATTTGGAAATCGGCGGCGACTTGCGCGTGTCCGACATCATCGACATGCCCGCCGGGGCCGTGCCTCAGGTCGACGCCAACGAAGTCGTCGTCGCCTGCGTGGCGCCGATGGTTGTGGACGAAGAGCAGGAAGCCGGCGGATCCGTCGAACCCGAGGTGATTGGCAAGGCGGATGAAGAGGGAGGCGAGGAGTAGTCGTGCCGGCTTCGCCGTGCTCGCCTGGCCCGCAGAAACGCCAAGGGACGCGTGAAGATCGCCGATGAAGCTCGTCGTGGGCCTGGGTAATCCGGGCAAGAAATACGAAGAAACAAGACACAACGTGGGGTTCGAGGTGCTCGATCGGCTGGCGGCCGAGTGCAGCGCCGACCCGCCCCGCAACAAGTTTGACGGAGTCTTGCGGCAATGCCGCCTGGGGGGCGATTCGGCCCGGCTGCTCGCCCCGCACACGTACATGAATCTCAGCGGCGGCAGCGTGCTGGCGGCCGTTGATTTTTATAAGCTTTCACTGGCCGAGTTGATCGTCGTCTGCGACGACTTCAACTTGCCGGTGGGACGCCTGCGGATTCGCGCCAGCGGTTCCGACGGCGGCCAGAAGGGACTGGCGGACATTGCTCGCCGGCTCGGTTCCAATGGGTTCGCTCGGTTGCGAATCGGGATCGGACCGGTGCCCGATCGCTGGAACGCGGCGGACTTCGTCCTGGGGAAATTTACCAAGGCCGAACGCCCGGAGATCGACCTGCAGGTCGCCCGCGCGACCGACGCGGTGCGAACTTGGGCCGCCGAAGGCGTTGACGAAGCGATGTGCCGCTACAATGGCGGAGCCGACTCAGGCAACTGACCAGCCGGCGACGGCTCGAGAAAATAACGGCCGGCGACGGTCAGACGACAACGGACAACAATCAAATAACCAACCGTGTACGGCGACGGCCGGCACGGCCCCATTTCGGCAGCGAACCGCGGCCGCGGACCCTGCCTCGTTTTACGGAGCGTACTGCTTTGGCTGATAACATTGGTGTTTATGAGGGGCTGTTCATTCTGGACGCCAACCGCTTCGCCCGCGATCACGACAAGGTCTCCAAGGAGGTCGAGGCTCTGATCCAAGAGGCCGGCGGCGTCATCGAAGTCAGCCGGCTCTGGGAAGAGCGGCGTCTGGCCTACCCGATCAACGGTCAGCGCAAAGGCGCCTACTGGCTGATCTACTTCCGTTCGCCCACCGAGAAGATCACCGAGTTGACCCGCGCCTGCCAGATCAACGACACGATCCTCCGCCAGCTGTTCGTGCGACTGCCGCACCAACTGGTCGATCCGATCCTGGCGCACGCCAAGGGCGAGACGCCTGTGGAAGCCCCGGTGGAAGAAGAAGGCGAAGCGGTCGTCGCCGGCGCCTAGGCGACTATCGCCCCTGCCGTCCTGAAGAAAGACTTGCATCCCGCCGCCCAAGCGGATAGCCTGAGAGTCGATAACGGTACATTCGTATAGTATCGCACCTCACGGCTCGACACGCGGAGCACTCCCATGGCTAGTTTCAATCGCGTCATCCTGGTCGGCAATTTGACCCGCGACCCCGAGCTGCGCTACATCTCCAGCGGCACGGCCGTCTCGGAAATCGGCCTGGCCGTGAACGATCGGGTCAAACGGGGCGACCAGTGGGTCGACGAAACCACTTTCGTCGACATCACGCTGTGGGGACGCACCGCCGAGGTGGCCAACGAGTACCTCAGCAAGGGCTCGCCCGTGCTGATCGAGGGTCGGCTGAAGTTTGACCAGTGGGAAAAGGACGGCCAGAAACGCAGCAAGCTGCGGGTCGTCGGCGAAAAGATGCAGATGCTCAGCGGACGCGGCGAAGGTGGCGGCGGCGGCGGAAGCCGCGGCGGCGCTCGCAGCGCCGGCTCACGCTCGGGCGGTGATTCGTACGACGCCGGCGGCGGCGACGACTTTGGCCAAACCGCGCCGGCGGGCCCCCCCGACGACGAGATCCCATTCTGATTGCTGCCCGCCAGCGTGCCGCGGCTCGACAAGCCGTGCCGCCCACTGGCAACCGAATACACTTCCGCGGCTCGCAGGGCCGTGGCACAATTCTCCAGATCCAATTCAATACGCCTTACGCGGCCTCGCCATGAAGACCAAGAAACTCACTGCGCACAAACGCCTCCCCACGGGTCCCCACGGCGGCATCGAATTGTTGCTGATCCACTCGGTCGAAGACCTGGGCAAGCAGGGCGAGGTCGTCGAAGTGCGTCGCGGCTACGCGCTCAACTACCTGCTGCCGCAAGGCTTGGCGACGATTGCCACCGACCACCACAAGCGGATGGTCGAGAAGCATCGCGTGAAGCTGCAGGAGTTGGAGCGAGCCAAGCAGGCCGGGCTCCGCAAGGAAGCCGCCGAGATCTCCAAGCAGAGCGTCACGATCGAGGCCAATGCGACCGAGGACGGCCACCTGTACGGCAGCGTCGGCGCCCCGGAAATCGTGGCGGCCCTCAAGAAGAACGACGTCAATCTGCACGCCGATCAAATCCGCCTGGAAGGCCCGCTCAAGGAACTGGGCCTGTACACCGTGAAGTTCCGCATGGCCAGCGAGGTCGAAGGCGAACTGAAGGTGTGGGTCGTGCCGCAGGTGGGCGCCTAGCACCGTCTTCAGGTTGGCGTTGAGCGACATTGCGAAATTCCGGCTCGCAACGCCGCCCGGTTGCGTCCCAGTGCGCTACATCGGACGTCGCCTTAGCCGGCGCCCCCTTGGTCGCTCTCAGCCGTTCTGCCGAATTGTAGCCCGCGTCACAGCGCTAAGCTTCGGTCGCCGTCGCTTAGCGGCAGCGGCTCGCCCGGCCGGTGTAGGAACTCGCAGCCGATGCGTGTTGCGCCGCCTCGTTCTTGACGCTGCCAGCGGGCCTCGCCAATAACCTGCGTGCCGCGACACCCAGTCGGGGCGAGATCGAAGAGAAAGCGTTGGGTGTGCGGCGCGCCATGCATCACGAAGCACGCTCCGCCCAGCGACAGGTCGAGCAGCAGCGCCTCGAAGGCGCGTCCGCGGGGCTGCAGGTCCTTGCCGAGCGGCACGCAAACGAACTTCGCGTGGACCGCGGCGCGAAGTTCACGACGACGATTCGCCCCGTCGTACCCGAGGCCGAGCAGCTGCTCGACAATACGTCGCGCCGCCCCGTGGTCCCCGCTGGCGAAGCTCTCAAACGGGATTTCGCCGGCGGAGCAGGCCTCGCCCGCGGAGGGCGTCGCGTCGTCCGTGTGATCGTCGGCAAAATGCCAGCGCCCGCAGTGCGGACACGCCACGGGCTTAACGAGTCGCCCCGGCATCGGGGCGCACAGCGGCAGATCCTGGTCGCAGCCCACGCAATACACGAATTCCGGCAAGGGAACGCCGGCCGCGGCAAACTGCCTCGATTGCGATTGGCCGCCGATCAGATCGCAGACTTCAGAGACTTCGCCCGGTGACAGCAAACTGGCTTGTTCCATTGTCGCCTCCGCCGTTCGCCGGCGCGCGTGACCTGGTGCCGAGATTGACGCTAAGAAAACCTACCTTTTTCTCGCGCCGCGCCGCACGATTCGTCCAGGCCATTTCGCTAAGCCGCACGGTCGGGGCTGGGGAACGGCGTCAATCTTCGGCAACGTAATGCACGCACGCCGGCAGCGAATGCCCGGCACAAGCGGCGCATACGGAAGAATCGCACCAGGGGACGCGACTGATCAATGCGAGACGCGCGTTCCCGGACCGGGCCCTCGCAGTATGGCGTCCCATCGGGCGCCTCTACCAATTGAGCCCCGCGCCGGCGTTGAATCCGTAGAAGCCGAGCGAACCGTCTTCGCTGCTGGCGTTGCCCGCGCCGTGCCACACCTGGCCTTCCATGGCCAGCGACACGACGGGTCGAAAAACCTGCCCGCGCCGCGGCGTTCCCGCCCAACGGAAGCCGACCTGCAATTCGCCCACCGGCAGCAAATCGTCGCGGCGCGTCACGCTAGTCGTGGTGAATGGCGTCGTCAGGTCCAGGTCTTCGCCGGCGACCATCCGGCTCGAACCCTCGCCAAACAACGCAGAGCCGCGGGCCTTGCAGAAGATTCCTGCGTCGGAGTAAACGCGGCGATAAGCGTCCATCGAAACAGTCGGGCCGTAGCCGTCGAGTTTGTGGCTGTAGTCGATCGTGCCCCGCAGCACGTCGGCCGCATTGACCAACTGGGCGCGATAGCTCTGCTCGGCGCTGGCGTAACGAAACCCGCAGCCCACGCCCAAGTCCCAGGCGGAAAAAGACGCGCTCTTAGTAAACTCCATGTCGATTGTGTAGGCGTTCAAGTTGGCGTTGGCCGTGAACACGTCGGTGGGGATCGTTGAGGAGACGTCGACGTCGCCGAAGGGCGGGGAATCGACCCTGCCGAAGCCGTTGGCCGGCGGGCTGGTCGACGCCGAGTTGGCCGCGTGATCGAATTGCCACCAGGCGGCGCGAAACCCGAGACCGGACGAATTCTGCCACCCGAGATACACGCGCGGCGAAAAATCGAGATCGTAGTTGAACTCGTGGGAAGAGAACGACTCGAAGCTGCCGCCATCCGCGGACATCAGCGAGAACGCTTCGTTGCTGCCGAACCGCGGCTGCACGATGACCGCCTCGAACCCGGCGAAGAACCCGCCCGCTTTGCAACACGGTTGGCAGGGAAATTCGCACTCGCAGCAGTCGTCGGCCAGGCCGCAGGACGGGCAGTCCTCGGGCACGCCGCAAGAGCAGCAATCCTCCGGCACGCCGCACACGGCGTCGCCGCAGCCGATATCGCAGCACAAGTCGTCGCACGGGGCATCGATGTAGCCGGCAGGCTCGACCTGGTGGTTTTCCTGCGGCGGGGCCGGCATCGCCAGACTGCCGCGGCGGGCTTTCGCCTGGGCGGCGGCGCGGCGCGCGATCCGCGTCGGTTCAACCACCGGCTCCAACCGGCCCGTCACGGGATTGCGGACCAATCGACGGGCCTGCTGCGCGACGGCGCTCGGCCCTGCCAGGCACGCCAACGTCAACGCCAGCAGCGCCAGCAACATTCGAAATGAACCGAGAGTTCGGTGGCGTTCCATCGCGCCGGCCTCGTGCGTGGTGCTGAAGAGCCGGGGCGCACGCGGACCCTCCGGCCGCGCCGCTCCCTGCGTGGGATGATCGGCAGTCTGCGCAAAGAAATCCAATTATTCCGAATTTACCGGTCGTCGCGACTTTGCCGCCACTCGCATGGCTGGTTCGCCAGAGTAGGGCGAGCCGCGGGCCGGGAAGCTACGGGGGCGTTTACACCCGCGGCAGCCGCCGCACGCCGACCGCCAATTCATCGTGCATCCAGTGGTCGACGTCGCCGTCGTGGCGGTCGTCCTCG
>JAGQOU010000199.1 GCA_020427145.1 Planctomycetales bacterium
CCCAGCCACCCAACTCTCCTGGGCAAACGGTATCACTACCTCGGGTCGACGCCAGCGCCAACTGGCATTTCTCGATTGGGCGCCATGGCTATGCGAGTCCTGTTTGGGTTCGCCCCCGCTTTGCCGATCTTGCAGCACCATCACCGCTGCTGGCGGCGTCCCCGGCCGTTGCCATGGCCATTGCTGGCGCCGTTGCCGGTGCTCTGCGGGCGGACGCTTTGCAGATGGAAGTTCCCCGGACCCAGCAGGCCGTCGACCCGTTCGCGCAGTTCGGGATTGAGTTCAATCCCCAGCGAACCGCTGTCGATCCACACCTGGCCGCCGCTGGCCAGATCGAGCCGCAGCTTGAGTTTCTTGGGGCCCGGGTAGCCGCGGACGATTTCTTTGAGCTGTTCCAGCCGCCGCTCGGCGTCCCCTTCCTGGGCCACGCGGATGATGATCCCGCTGGAGAACCGCGCTTCCAGATCGTCGATGGGGATCACCTCGTCGACGATCACGTTGACCTCCTCGGCGCCGGGGCGGCGGTCGACCTTGCCCTTGATGGCCACAATGGCGTCGCCCTGCACCAGCTGCCCGCACTGGGCGAACTGCTCGGGCCACAGGATACAGCGGGCGATGCCATCGAGATCTTCGAGATCCCACATGGCGTACTTCGTGGGCGCCCCGGGGCTGCGCGGGTTCTTGGTGTGCGAGAATTTGATCGCCGCGATCATGCCGCCCATCAGCAGTTCGCTGCGGTGCTCCATCTGCATGATCGTCTTGCTGGTGTGCGGGCAGAACGTTTTGAGCGTCTGCTCAAACTCGGCCAGCGGGTGACTGCTGAGGTAGAAGCCCAGCACCTCTTTCTCCAGCGAGAGTTGCTCCTTCTCCTCCCAGGCCGGCACGTCGGGCAGGTCGACGGCAGCCTCCTCCACGGGTTCTTCGACCTCGTCGAACAGGCCCTTCTGCCCGGAGCGCCTGTCCGCCGCGGCGGCGGCTCCCGATTGCAGCGCCCGATCGAGTCCCGCGAGGTACTGCGCGCGATGCCCGCCGAGCTTGTCGAACGCGCCAGCTTTCACCAGCGCCTCGATTGCGGCCCGGTTGCAGGCGCCGGCGTCGACCCGCTCGCAGAAATCGAAGACGTCGGCAAAGGGTCCATGGGCGGCGCGTTCGTTGGCAATCGCCGCCGCCGCGCCGCCGCCACACGCCTTGATGGCGCTCAGCCCAAAGTAAATCTTGCCGTCATCGACCTTGAAGTCAGGATCGCTGGCGTTGACGTCCGGCGGCACCACCTCGATCTCCATCCGCCGGCAGTCCTCCAGGTGCTCGACCAGCGAGTCCTTGCTCTTGAAGTTGCGGCCCGGGATGTCGCAGGAGAGCAGCGCGGCCATGAACTCAACCGGATAGTGCGCCTTGAGATACGCCGTCATATAGGCGATCAGCGCGTAGGCGGTCGAATGCGACTTGTTGAAGCCGTAGCCAGCGAACTTCTCGATCATCTCGAACAGTTCGAGCGCCTTCTTCGGGTCGAGGCCCTGCTCCTTCGACCCCGCGATGAACTGTTCTTTGTACTTGGCGATCATCGGCAGCTTTTTCTTGCTGATCGCCTTGATGCAGGTGTATGCATTGGACAGCTGGATGCCCCCCAGCCGGTTGAGAATCCGCATCACCTGCTCTTGGTACACCATCACGCCGTGGGTTTCGGCGAGCACGTCCTCCATCACCGGGTGCGGGTACTCGGCCGGCTTGCGGCCGTGCTTCACCTCGATGTACTGGTCGACCATGCCCCCTTCCAGCGGACCGGGTCGGTACAGGGCGTTGGTCGCAATGATGTCGCGGAAGTGGTCGGGCTTCATCCGCTGCAGCAGGTCGCGAATGCCCCCGCTTTCCAACTGGAAGATGCCCTTCGTCTCGCCGCGTCGCAGCAGGGCGAACGACTCGTCATCGTCCAGCGGAAATTCGTACGGGTCGACGCGCACGCCGCGCGACTGCTCGATGAGGTCGACCGTGCGAGCCAGGATCGTGAGGTTCCGCAACCCCAGGAAGTCCATCTTCAGGAGGCCCGCCGCCTCGACGTCGCCCATCGCCCATTGGGTGATGACTTCCGTCTTGCCTTTGACCGTTTGCAGCGGCACGTATTCGTCGACCGGCCGCTCGGCAATGACCACCGCCGCGGCGTGCGTGCCGACGTTGCGGGCCAGGCCCTCGATCTTGCGCGCCAGGTCCAACAGCTCGCGCACCTCGGGGTCGTTGTCGTAGGCGGTCTTCAGTTCGTCGCTGGTCTCGATGGCCTTGTTCAACGAGATGCCCAGTTGGTCGGGCACCATCGCCACGATCTCATCGACGCGAAAGATCGGCATGCTCATCGTGCGGCCGACGTCGCGGATGGCCGCCCGGGCGGCGAGCGTGCCGAACGTGCCGATCTGGGCGACGTTCGCCTCGCCGTACTTGTCCTTCACGTACTGAATGACTTCGCCGCGGCGTTCCTTGCAGAAGTCGATGTCGATATCAGGCGCTTCCAGCCGGCTTTCGTCCAGGAACCGCTCGAACAGCAGGTCGTACCGCAGCGGGCAGACGTGGCTCAGCCGCAGGGCGTAGCACACCAGCGATCCCACGCCCGAACCACGCGCCGTGCAGGGAATTTGCTGCTCGACCGCGAACCGCACGAAGTCCCACACGATGAGAAAGTAATCGCAAAAGCCCAGCTTGTTGATGACGCCCAACTCGCGGTTGAGGCGGTCGTAGACTTCCTGAGACAGGTCGTCGCCCGCCCAGCGATCGGGCTGGTTGGCGTAACGATCCTTGAGCCCCTCGATGCAGAGCTCGCGCAGGTAGTCTTCCGGCGATTTCTGCTCGGGCGGCGCGAACGTGGGAAAGTGCCGCTTGCCGAGTTCCAGGTCGATGTCGACCGAGTCGGCAATCTCCTGGGCCCGCCGCAAGGCGTCGGCCTGATCCGGCAGGGCCGCGAACATCTCCTCGGCGCTGCGCAGGAAGAACTGGTCTCCCTCCATCCGCATGCGGTTCGTGTCGGTGCGGTACTTGCCCGTGTTGATGCACAGCAGCACGTCCTGGGCCTCGGCGTCCTCGCGGTTCACATAGTGGGCGTCGCTGGTGGCCACCACCGGCAGGCCCATCCGCGCAGCCACTTCGACGGCCGCCTCCTTGGCCAACTGCTGGATCTGCAGCCCGTTGTCCTGGATTTCGACGAAGTACCGGTCGCCGAACACTTTGTGAAACCAGCCGGCAATGTCCATCGCCCGGGCGATCTGGTCTTCGGCCTGGGCGCCGATCGCTTCGCCCCGTTTGCCGCTGCTGGCCGCGAGCAGCGCCCGGCTGAACTCGCCGCTGACGCACCCGCTGAGGCAGATGATCCCTTCGTTGAACTCTTCCAGCAGCGCACGGTCGATCCGCGGCTTGTGATAGAACCCTTCGAGAAACGCGCGGCTGGAGAGCTTCACCAGGTTGCGAAACCCGGTGCGATTCTGTGCGAGCAGCGTCAGATGATAGGTGGCCTCTTTGGAGGACGACGCCCCCGACTTCTCAAACCGGCTCCCGGGGGCCACGTACGCCTCGTACCCCAGCACGGGGTTGATCTCGGCGTCCTTGCACGCCTGATAGAACTGCAACGCCCCGTACAGATTGCCGTGGTCGGTGAGCGCCAGCCCGTTCATTCCCAGCTCTTTGGCCCGATTGACGAGCCCTTTGATCGGACTGGCCCCGTCGAGCAGGCTGAAGTGGCTGTGACAATGCAGATGAACAAACGGCGGCGCGGCAGACACGGCGAAATCCCTTCCCACATACAACAGAGCATTCCTAACGGCACGCAGCGGCGCCGCGGAGAACTCGCCATTGTAACGCAGGGAGGCGGGAAGGTTGAGAGTGCGAAAAACCCGCAAGAACAATGAAACCGGACGGGGCCTGCAAGGAGTCGCAGGGCGGCACAGTTCAGCGCGTTGATACCGTTTGCCTGTCGCGATATCCGTCCGGCCAAGCGAGAATGATACCGCCAGCGTGACGACGAAATACCCATACGCCCAAATTCGTGGGCTATCGACTACGGCGCCGACCCTGGCGGCTTGTTCAGAACCGCGTCGATTTTGCGCGGGTCCTGGCGTGCGTCCAACACGGCGTAAACCTCCACGAACTCGCCGCTAACCTTGTAATAAATGGAGAACGGAAACCGCTTCGACAGCGAGCGGTGGAACCCGCGGTACTGCTCGTGAACGCCGGCGTGCAGCTTAAGTGCTTCGATGTCGGACGTCAGGCAGTCGATGAAATAGACCCCGAGGCCCGCGTTCTGCGACTCGTAAAAATCAGCGCCAATTTCCAAATCGCGCATCGCCTCCGGGAGCAGCCGGACTCTCATTGCAGGCGCTCTCGCAGCCGGCGCTTGGCCGCTTCCCAGTCGACAAATGCGGTGCGACCTTCGCGGAGGGCCGCCTGCCGCTCTGCCAGGATTTCGCCATGCCAATCGGGAGTCGGGACGTCGGCTGGACGTCGCGACAGGTCGTCCCACAGTCGTTCCATCAGCTGCAGTTTCTCAGCGACGGAGAAGGTTTCGATTGGCACGCTGGCGGCAGTATCCATAGCATTATCGTACCACCCAGCGATCATCGCAGCAAACAGAGACCGCAGCATCTCAGGGAAGCTGTGATTCCGTCATCTTGAACCGCATCGCATGGCGGACGCGAACCGCGAGAGGCAATCCGACTTCGGCGCCTACTTCGGCGCCGGCTTCGCGTTGGCGTCGTACTTCACGCCCTTTGCCATGGCGTGAAAACCCTTCTCGGCGGCTTTCGCCGTGGCCGCGGGGGCGGTCAGTTTCACGAAATACGAACCGTGCTTCGGCGTGGGGACGATGAGCGCCAGCAAGCGGAACTCGGGCTTCGCCTCCGTGGGGCCGAACGGGCCGCGGGGTTTGTAGAGGAATGTGCCCGCCAGGTCGATCTGGACGACGTCCAACTCGCCGACTTTCAGCCGCTGGACTTTCGCGTCGTCCTTGGAGAGCGGTTTGCCCTCGGCGGTTTGAAACTGCGACAGCCACCGAGCGATGTTGGCCTCGACGCCGCCCCCCGCGGCCATCACCGTCAGCCGGCCGGGATCGGCCAGCGGCTTGCCGTCATCGCCCACGGGCGCGGGCACGACGTACTCCAGTTCGATGATCCGGTTCCGCGGCTTCGCGGCCTCCCACTCCGCCGGCAGCGGCAGCAGAAGGGCGCCCTCGGCGGCGCGGGCGATCTGCACTTTCGACTCAGGCGCGGCTTGAGCATCCTTGGCGACGACCTCTTCGGCCCCAGCCCACCGCGCTGCAAGACAAACCAAGGAAAGACCGACAAGCAACACGGCGCGATGACGAGCGAACATAGGGCAACCTCAACCTTATGAAATCAGCGAGAGTCAACGAATCGACTTGTTGAAACAGGGGACAGGCACGCTTCCCACGACGAAATTCTCAGGCGTTCGCGGCGCCGCGCCGCGAGCCAGTCCCCTCTTTCAACAAACTGCTACGCCAGCAGCCGCCCAACCGGGTCGCCACGCGATCGGGAACCGCCGCGTTAGCCGCGCCACAGCACCACGGCCAACACGGTCAGCAGCACGAAGGCCAGCACCGCCAAGACGATCGTAATCTGTTTGTTGCGGCGACGGCGGGCGGCTAGCTTGGCGCGACGAGCCGCGGCCGCAGGACTTTCGAACCCCGCCTCACCAGCCAAAGTCTCGCCGGCGCCCGACACAAGCGTGGGGGGCGTCGACGCCGCAGCCACGGGGACCGCGGCAGGCTGAGGCGCCGCAGCAGCGGGCGGCTGGGGCGCGCCGGCGGGCTGAGACGGAGTCGCCTGGTCGAGCGTCGAGGCCGCCTCGGCGGCGGGTTTCCAATCGGGCCAACCGTCGCGCCACACCCACGCATCGGCGGGGACGCGCCCCTCAGCGAGCCACGTTCGAAACACCTCCGTCGTGGCCGGGCCGTACTGACCGCCGCCGGCAGGGCGCACGTACCAGGCGTCCACGGCCGGGA
>JAGQOU010000200.1 GCA_020427145.1 Planctomycetales bacterium
TGAAAGTTGGAGCGCCAGGTGAGATCCCCCGTGGCCGCCGCCGCGCCCTGCCCCTGACCTCCCAGGCTGTCGCTGGCCGGGCTCTGCGTTTGTGCGACGCCTTCGCCCCAATCGGCAGCAAGTCGGTGCAGCCCGATCGTGACGTCATCGGCCGCGCCCCCGCCGCCTCCGCCGCCGGCAACGCCTCCCAACACCAAATCGAGTTGAACGCTTTGAATCACGGCGCCAGCGGGAATGTAGCCGGCGACGTCGAACGCCACCGCGGCCCGTCGTGACGAGCTTTGGGCATTGGTTCCCACAATCAGGCCGTTGGCGCCGCCGCTGGCGTTGTCGATGTTGTTCTGAAAGATCGAGGCGTCTTTCGCCGCACCGAAAACGACGGTGGCGGCGGACGTGGGGCGGGCCGTGGAGGTCAGCGCCCACACGGCGAGGGCAAGAAGAACTTTGCGATTCATCTGGATTTCCTGCGAAAGTACAATGGGCAAGGGAACGCAACACATCGGATCGGCAGCGACCGGGGCGCCCCGGTCGCTCGCCCGACCTGACGAGATGAGCGCAGAAAGAATCTGCTTGTCACACTGGTTTGAACCAGTCCGCGCAAGATTTCGCGGCAGCGCGTTCCGCTGCTATCATGCCGAACAAGCGGCGTTTGCGCGATTGCGCGGACCTGGGCGATGCGCTGCCTGCGTGGCGTCGTGGCGCCGGCCAACGGATGCGGCGCCTCGCCCCCGGGCGACACAGGCTGCCAAATCACTACGTGTTCGGTGTCTTCCTGCCGCGATGCCGCATGGCCAGCCACGCCGCGGACGCCAACCCGATGGCGACGATTCCGCGTGGTTCTGGCACAGCCGCACTCGCCGAGACCCCATGTGCGCCGAAGTGGAGCTGCCAATCTGCGAGCGATCCGACGCTGGGAGAGCGCTGCCAGAAAAGAAAGTCTGCGCCGTCGACGTCGCCATCGTTGTCAAAGTCGCCGGCAAGAGTCGCTGGACCCGTTTGACTGAAGCGATGCGAGTAGGACGCAAGATTGATCGTGCTGGTCAGTCCGTTAAGAAAGATGTTGACGCTCGCCGTGAAACTGGACGTGGGCGTGAAGCCACTGGACATGGTCGGTTGCAGGATGCCCGCTTCGTTGTCGGCAACAACGACGGCAGCGCCGAGTTGACCGCCGGGCCCGGCCAATTCCTGCGAGACGACCGCCCGCCCAGTCAGGCCGCCAAAGGAAACGCCGAGCAGGTTCAGTTCATGCCCCGCGAAGGCGTTGCCCCCGGCGAGCGCCGACACGCGAAATCGCAGGTAGACGTCCAGGGCGTTGATGCCCGTCGTCGTCAGTTGCCCGTTTCCCTGAATCTGCACGCCCGGATTCGACAAGTCGTTGCTGAGGGGCAGGACGTCGATTTGCGTTAAACTGGGGAGCACGCCGCTGGTGGCGTCCGCCGCGACCAATTCCCAGTTGTCAAACTTGGCGTTGCCGACCGTGATCGAGCCGCCCCCGACGAGGGTCGCCAAAGTGGCGCCGAACACGCCGGCCGGCGAAGCCCACCCAACGGTTGTTATGCAAAACGCCGTCGACCAGCGCAGCAGCGGTTGCGACCGAAAAAGCCGGGCAACAAGGCGTAGGGCAGCGATCATCGCGGGACCTGCTCACGAACTGGGTTGAAGCCGCAGCGGCAATTACTGGATCACGATGTTGTCGCCCGGGCCGCCGTCGAGGATGTCGATCCCCAGGCCGCCGATGAGCACGTCGTCGCCGAGCCCGCCGAGCAGGGTATCGGCTCCGTCGCCGCCAGTGAGGACGTCGTTGTCGTCGCCGCCGTCTGCTCGCAGCCGGATGCCCGTGGCCGCCAGCCCCGATGCGTCCAGTACGTCGTCGCCCGCCAGCAGGTTGATGGACAACAGGTCCAAAGTTCCCTCGGCCCCGACAATATTGACGGTCCACGGGAGCCCCAGCACCGCAACCCCGCTCGCATTGCCGTTGACGATCACCACGTCATTGCCCGTGGTTGCATTGAGGATGACATTGTCAATTTGGGCGTCGCCGCCCCCGCCGATTGCCGCGAGATTCAGATCAAGCTGAGTGACGTCGGTGCCGGTGAGGTCGTTGACCGTGACGAAATCGGCCCCGCCTTGCGCGTTGAGTCTGATTGCCTCGACATCATCCAGATCCATCACCACGTTGGCCACGTCGCGGGTGAAGAGCATCCGACCTCCATTGGCCGTGATGGCAAAGTTCTCCGACACGTTGGCGCCATTGAACAGCATGGTGTCGAACCCGTTCTGGCCTTCCAGCGTGTCGTTGTCGTCGCCGGGGTTCCAGGTAAAGGTGTCATTGCCGTCCCCCATCAGCGCCAGGTCGTTCCCGTCGCCGCCGACGATCATGTCGTCCCCTTGGCTCCCCACCAGCACGTCGCCGCCAAGGCCGCCGTTAATCATCAGACCGACGGCGCCAGCTGCTAAGAGCGAGGCGTCCACCACGTCGTTGCCCCCCAGGGCGTTGACCGTCAGCCGGTCGGCGGAACCGTCGGAGTTGACGATCGTTACGACCGCTTGCAGCCCCGCAATGGCAGCGGTGGTCCCGCCGCCGGTGATGGAGATGGCGTCGTTGTTGTTCGTGCCGGTCACCGTGACGCCGTCCGATTGGCCGTCGCCGCCGCCGCTGGGGCCGGCGAGGTCAACGTCGACCGCCGTCGCGTCGGTTCCCGCAAGATCGCCGATAACGATGTTGTCGGCGCCGCCGAGCGCCCGGTACTGAATTTGTTCGACGTCGTTCAGATCCATCGTCACATTGCCGACGTCGCGGGTGAAAAGCACGCGCCCCCCATTCGCGACCACGTTGATGTCTTCGTTGGCGTTGGAGCCGACGAACAGCAGCCGGTCGGCGTCGCCCTGGCCTTCCACCGTGTCATTGCCGTCGCCTGGCTCCCAGCGGAACGCGTCATCGCCCGCCCCCAGCAAGGCGACGTCGTTGCCGTTGTCGCCGAACACGAAGTCGTCGCCAGCGCCGCCCAGGAAGACGTCGGCCCCCTGCGAACCGAGGAGCGTGTCGTTGTCGTCGCCGCCGTCGAGGGTCAATTTCACCACGCCGGCTGGCAATGTGGTGGCGGTCACTCCGTCGTCGCCGCCCAGGGCGTTGACGACGAGAGCATCGTTGGCGCCCTCGGCATTCGTGATGTTGACCCTGGCAGAGAGTCCCAGGACGGAAACGGCGGTCCCGGACCCGAATATATCAATGACGTCGTTTCCGTTTGTGGCGTTCACGATGACTGAGTCTGCGGACGCATCGCTGCTCGCGCCGCCGAGCGTGCCGGCCAGGTCGACGTTGAACGCGTCGACGTCGGTTCCGGTCAGATCATTGACGATGATCGTGTCGAGACCACCCAGCGCGTTGACGTCGATCTGCTCAACGTCAGCGAGATCCATCACGATGTTGCCGACGTTGCGCGTGAAGCGCACGCGGTCGCCGTTGGCGCTGGCTTCAATCGTTTCGTTCGCCGCGCTGGCGTTGAAGACCATACGGTCGTCGCCAGCGCCCCCCTCGACGATGTCGGAACCATCCCCCGGGTCCCACTGGAACACGTCATCTCCTGCGCCCAAGAGCACCACGTCGTTACCCTGCTGGCCATCGATGAAATCGTTGTCGTCGCCGCCGATCAGCAGGTCGGCGCCGTTGCTTCCCAAGAGCGTGTCGTCGCCAGCCCCGCCGTCGATCGTCAGCTGAATCAGCGCTGCCAGGTTGCCCGTCGCCGAGAACGAGTCGTCGCCGCCGTTGGCGTTTAGCACGAGCTTCTCGCTCGTGCCGATGTCGAGCGCAAACGGCGCCGGGTCCAAACGGTCGAATCGTACGCGGGCGCCGTTGGCGGTGACCGCGAATTGCTCGCCGCCGTTGCCGCCGTTCACCTGGACCGTGTCAATGCCGGCGCCCCCTTCGTGCAGATCCGTGTCGTCGCCGGGGTTCCAGATGAACAGGTCGTTGCCGGTTTCCCCGAACGCCTGATCGCTGCCGTCGCCGCCCGTGAGCCGGTCGTCGTCAGCCCCCCCGAAGAGGAAATCCTCGCCCCCTTTGCCGAACAGCTGGTCGTCGCCGG
>JAGQOU010000201.1 GCA_020427145.1 Planctomycetales bacterium
GGCTTGGGCAGGTAGTCGTCGGCGCCGGCGTCGATCCCCTCGACCCGCTCGGTCCAGCTGCCGCGGGCGGTCAGGATCAGGACCGGGGCGTCGCAGCCCTCGGCCCGCCAGCGCTTGAGCACGCTGAGCCCGTCGAGCCGCGGCAGGCCGAGATCGAGGATGATGAGGTCGAAATTCTCGGTCCCGCCCTTGAACCAGGCGGTCTCGCCGTCCCCGGCGGCCTCGACGAGGAAGCCCGCGCCCTCCAGCACCGAGGCGAGGCTGCGGGCGATGCGGGGGTCGTCCTCGACTACCAGGGCCCGCATTCAGTCGTCCCCATCGCCGCCATCTCCGCCGCCGCCACCACCGTCGCCGCGGCCACCCCGGCCGCCACCGCCGCGGTCGCCGTCGCCGTCGCCGCCGCGATCGCTGTTCCGGTCGCCGCCGTCGTCGTCATCATCGCCGTCGTCGTCATCGGCGTCGGCCGAGTCGGATTCGTCCTCGCCGGAGTCTCCGGTGTCGCTGCCGGCGGCATCGCCCTCGGGTCCTTCGCTTCGTTTACGACGACGTCCACGCCGGCGGCGGCGGCGCTTTGGCTCGCCCCCCTCATCGCCTTCGTCGCCATCCGATTCCGATTCTGCCTCCGCGGCGGTCGATTCTTCCTCCAACTCGGATTCGTCGCTGCCGTCCTCCTCCTGGGCGTCCGATTTCTCGCGATCACCCCGGCCACGGCCCCGTCCGCCGCGGCGGCGGCGGCGGCGGCGCTTGCGCGGGGCTTCGTCCTCGGCGTCTTCGCTTGCACTCTCGACCGCGTCGTCGGCGTCTAGCTCGTCATCGGCCGCGTCGAGCTTGGTGTCATCGTCGGCCGGCGTCACGCCATCCGACTCGAGTTCGCTGTCGTCATACGCGGCTTCGTCGTCGTCGTCCTCTTCGTTGTCCTCGCCCAGATCGTCAAAGGCGCCCAATCGGGCCTCCTCGGCTTCGTCGGAATCGAAACCGCTGCCGAGCGCTGCAAACGAGCCTGCCTCGAACAGGGCGTCAAACGCCGTGCGGGCCGCCTCGCCGCTCAGTCCCTCGTCGTCATCGTCGTCGAGGTCGGACGACTCGGCGTGCAGCTCGAATTCGCTGTCCTCGTCTTCCAACGCCGAAAGCTCAGCGATTTCCGAGTCATCGGGATGCACCTCGTCGTGATGCAAGACGTCGCCTTCGCCCGGCTCGTCGTCGAGCCACGACTGTTGCTGACGCGACGGTTCCGACGGCGTCTCGGCGGCGGGCTCGACCGGCTTCGCGGCTGGTGGAGCCTTGGCAAGCGGCGGCTGGGGCTCGGGCGGGACTTCGATGCCCAGGTTGTTCGCCAGGGCGTTCCAGTCGCTCGGCTTGGGGCCGGGCGGCGGCTGCACCGACGATTCCGCGGGACGCTGAAACTCGAATTGCACTGCCGGCCGGCGGCGTTGGTCCGCGTCGGCTGGCGGCTGGGCGCCCAATTCCGAGGCGAGTTGATCCCATGCCGAAGATTGCTTTGAGTCGTCCATTGCCAAAAAGGGCTGCCGTTTCAGGAGAAGCTGGAGTGCGGTCGGCTTGGCCCGGCCTGCCGTATGCCGCGGAATCCCGCCAGTATACGGCGGTAGTCGGCGGGGGAAAAGGACACCCTCGCAGGCCTCATTGGCGAGCTGCCATAAGGCGGCGACCGACCCGCTGGGGGCCAACGCGGGGGAATCGACGGCTCGACGCACGCCTTTGGACTCTGGCCGGGCCAAAGCGGCGCGGCCTTTGGGGCGGCCGGAGCTCAGATTTCAGAGTCGTGGGGCGGCGGCTGCCCCGCTGCGCCGCTACTCGATCTTGAAATCAAAACTCGTATGCGAAGCGTCGACGGTCGCCTCCAACGGCGTGGTCGCGGCGTCGGCGTACTTCTTCGCAGAGATGAGAGTGAGATCGCGGTAGTCTTTGAACACTTGAACGACGACCTTGTACCGACCAGGCAAGACGCCGCCCCGCCCTTCGTCGTCCGGCGTCATAGCAAAGGCGCCGTCAGATTCCAAAGTGGCCGTGGTCGAATGAGTTCCTGGGCTCACGGGCTCGAAGATCACCTGAGAGTTTTCACTCGCCAGGGGCTGGCCGTCGCTCCCCGTCACAACACCTGTAATCGCCAGCGGTCCGTTACCCGAATTGCAACCGATTGTCATCGCAAGTACGAAGGCCGAGGCGAGGCCGAATCGAAACTGCATTTTTGCCATGTAACCTTGTCCAGACTCACCGTACACGTCGAGACGATTCGAGATTCAAACAGAGTTTCGAGGACCAACATCCAATTGGGCGGACGCTAGAACGGCGAGTTAGTGATCGTCTCGCCATCGGCGCTGGCGATCATCCGATCCCAGGTGCTCATCTTAAACTGCACCTTCGGATTGATGTGAAACCCGGGCGTTCCGCTTGTATCAACGTCGTTGGAAACAAAGTGGGCGCTACCATCGGCCATCCCAAGGTTGACGCCCCCGGGGTGGGAGCTGCGTGTAGTCGCTTGGTCTGCCCAATCGTCACCGGTGAAGTCAGGCATGCACTCGGCTGTGAGTAGAGAGCTGTCCGATGAATTGGGACCTGCCACGTCGTCGGCGTTCGCCCCGCAGAAGTTCGGTCCGTTGTCGTCGCCCGTCGATCCATACCAATACAGCACGCTGCTGCCGGCCTGACCTAACGCCCATGTCCCCCGGCGATCCTCTGGGGTGACCCCGGCACGGACTTCTGCCACAAGAATGGAGTTCGTGAGTCCGTCGGTGATTTGTTTCAGGTTGACTGCGACATTGGGACCGATCACGCCACGCCGTTGCGGGTCGAGCCAGCCTGGCGAATCGGGGCCGTAGATGCCAATCGCCCCGCTGCCGCTGCCGCTCAGCAACGGTCCGTTGCCTGCATTGGCGGCATAGTTGCCGCGGGCCCAGATGGAAGAACTCGCGGGTCCGCGCGGGCCCGGTATTTCCATCGCCTGTTGATTGAACGCGTCGGACCCGCACAGCATCGAGGGGATGGGCGTACTGCGCGGCACGTCGTTGACTGTATCGCGGATCAGTTTCGTGAGATCGAATTGATCAAAAAGCGCTTGCTGCTCGATGTATGGTAAGATCTTGATCGTCCAGCACGGTCCCACGTTCAGCGAAGTAGCGGGGTTTGTCCCCGCTGCAAAGTCATATGCCGAGGGAAGCTCCCCGGTGGCCGACTCGTAGTTCAACAACCCAATGCTCATCTGCCGCAGGTTGCTCAGGCATTGCTGCCGCCGCGCCGCCTCGCGCGCGGCCTGGATCGCAGGCAGAAGCAGCGCGACCAAGACGCCGATGATGGCGATCACCACCAGCAGTTCGACCAAAGTGAAACCGAGATTCGAGCAGTTGAATCGCTGACGGCCAGCGGCACGAAGAGACGGACGCAGCACGGAGAATCTCCTCACACGGGGTGGGGAACGCAACACAGTCAAACATGCGTTGAGGCGCACAGCAGCGCCGCGGCGAGCGGCACTCGCTTCGTCCTTAATTTTAGCCTCGACCTCAAATCTGCCATCGTGGATTTTGCGCAAAACAATGTGCGCGGACGGCCCGAGGCGCAGAATTCTTCGCAATGCGAAACCAGTCATCTACGTCGCGCAAGATTCGGGCCCTGCGCGACGCAATGCACCGGCGAACCGGCGGCACGGTCGTCCGCAAAGGCTGGACGTGGTGGTCGGATCGCCGCACGACGGCCGCAGGAGAACCGGCCGCGGTTGCCCGCATGCCGCGAGGGGGCCGGCGTCGGGTGACGTCGTCGCGTGTTGCGACGCTTACGCCGCCAGGCGGCTTGTCATGCCACTGCAGAGTTGGTCCTTGATGGCCGCCGCCACGTCGGCCGCGGCGTCGGGACGCGCGAGTCGGCGGATGTTGCGAGTCATCTCGGCCCGCATATGCTCGTTGGACAGCAGCGGTTCGAGTTCGCGGGCCAACGCCGCATCGAGCGCCCCGGTTTGCGAACGCTCGTCGATCATCCGACAGGCGCTGGCCGCGGTGAAGACTTTGGCGTTGGCGATTTGGTGGTCGTCGGTCGCCTGCGGGTAGGGGACAAGCACCGAGGGCGTGCCGGCGAGCGACAACTCGGCAAGCGTCATCCCGCCGGCGCGGCTGATGGCCAGGTCGCTGGCGAACAGCACGGACGCAATTTCGTCGATGTAGGTGACAGCCAGCGCCTCCACGCCAAGCTTGGCGTAGCGGGCTTCGGTCTCCTGCAGCTGGCCCTCGCCGGTCTGATGAATGATCTGCCAACCGGCGAGACGGTCTCCCAGCTTCTTGAGAGCGGCCGGGACGGATTCGTTCAGCGAACGCGCCCCCGCGGCGCCGCCCAACACCACCAACCGACGTTGGCGGTAGGGCTGGTCGGTGACCAGCGACAGGGCGGGGTTCTCGCCGCTAACCTGCGAGCGTTGTTGCGTGCGGCGGTAGAGTTTTTCAAACGCGGTGCGCGCCGGGTTGCCGGTGACGATCACCGGGGCTTGCACGTGCAAATGAGGGCGGACGTCTTCGTAGGCTGCGCACACCAAGGTGGCCGCACGCGACAGCCACCGCGTGGTCCGGCCGGGCACGGCGTTCTGTTCCAACAGGATGACGGGAATGCCGCGAGCGACGGCGGCCCGGACAATGGCGGCGCTCGTGTAACCGCCCAAGCCGACGACCAGCGAGACGCGCTGTTCGCGCAACATCCACCGCGCCGCGCAGTACCCGGCCACGTTGTCGGTCACGAATCGCAACGCTTGCAGCGGCGTGTGCGGCGACGGTTGGGCCGGGATCACGGTGTAGTGGAATCCCGCGGTCCGCACGGCGTGACGTTCGCGCGCCGTGCCGCCGCCGGCAAAAGTGACGTCGGCCTGCGGCAGCCGCCCTTGCAGGTGCTCTGCCACGGCGAGACCGGGAAACAGATGGCCGGCCGTGCCGCCGCCGGCGAACAGGACATGGGGAGCAGATGCCATCGCGGGGAATCCTCTTTTTGGTCACCACAGGCTGCGCTAGCGCCCGCCTCGCTGTGACCAGGGAGGGGCGATGGGAAGAACGATGCGCCGCGGCGGCGGATCGTCGTTCCCGTGCCCCTGCCCCGGCTGAGCGAGACGCGAGCCAGCGAGATGTATCCGCCGGGCAACCGAGACGATCCGCAAGGGATCGTCCCGGCGCCCGGACGTAAGTTCCATCGTGAAGCACCCGCGCGAGCAGCAGACCCAGATGCTGCTCGGGGCGCGGGCTTCATGCTCCTACCCCAGGGAGGGTGGTTTGCTAGACCCCGCAATCCGGCAAACCAACGATGGAACTTGGCAATGGGTTGTTTAGGAGGGGTGAGAGGTCAGAGGTCAGAGTTCGAATGCGGTTCGTCGCTCTCTTCAAACCCTGAACTCGCACCTCTTCACACCGTCCTCTCGGCCGTCAGGCGGCCACCGACTCCACTTCGAACCGCGAAGCGAGTCGTTCGGTCAGTTTGTCGCAGCTGGCGTTGCTGATCCCCAGGGCCAGCACCGTGTCGCCAGGCACGAGTGAATCGTTCAGCAAGTTGCGAGCGGTAGGATCGTCGCTGCAGACTACGACGCGACCGACCGGCAAACCCGCGTCGCGGGCGGCCATGGCCAGTTCGCGCGAGCCGTGCCCGCTGACAATCAGTGCGTCGGCCAAGCCGTCCTCGACGAACCGCGCGCCCCAGGCGTGCAGATCGACGTGGGGCGAGTCGGCCAATTCACTGGCGTCGCACCAAATCACGCGACGACCGGCCGCGCGAAAGGTTCGCAGGGCTTCGAGCGCCGCTTCGGACTCGGCCGGCGTGGCATGGGGAGCCACCAGCAGCGTCGCGCCAGGGGCCGGTATCAGCCGCGGGCGAAGCGAGCGACGCGTGCCGCATTCGCCGACCGAAGCCGTTTTCATCACAATCGTGTTGGTCATCTCTCACCTCAGGGGGCTTTGACAAGCCGTTGGGAAATCCGAGTTAGGCCACCAACCGCAGCGCGGGAGCTTGGCGGGCGTAAAGTGCTTTGCGAATTGCATCGACGTCGTTGCCGGTTTGTGGCTTCTGTCCGAACGCAAACCGCGGCCGGCCGGAACTGCCGACGACCACGACCACGTCGCCGCGCTCGGCGAAGCCGGCGGCACAGGCAATTGCTGCACCGCGATCGGCGACGATTTGCACGCAGTCGTGTTCGTTGTGTTGGCGATCCACGCCCAACGCTTGGGCCGCGCGGCCGGTGACAATCGCCACGTCGGCCAGCTTGCGGAGCACGCCGTTGAGACTCGCGGTTTCCTGCGCCGAATGCGGCAGCTGGTCGCCCAGAACGCAGATCACCCGCCCCGCGGCGAACGATCGGGCCGTGCGGAGCGAGGCCGCCAGCGCGTCGGCCGTATTGGCGGCGTCGACGTAGACCGGGAAGTCTTGGCCGCAGTCGATCCGTTCCATGCGACCGGGCAGCTTGGTCACTTGCTCCAAGCCGCGAGCGATGGTCTCCAGGTCGATGCCTTGCACCAGCGCCGTCGTGGCGGCGGCGACGCAGTTGGCTACATGCTCGCGACCGACGATCGTGGTGCGGACCGCCGCCGAGTCGTCGCCGGCGGTGAGCACGAACCACGTCTCGCCAGCGTTTTCCTCGACGACCGTGGCAGTGATCTGCGCCGCGTCGCCAAATCCGAATGTGATCGACGGGCTGTTCAATTCAGCGAGCCAACGGCAGCACACGGGGCTGTCGGCATTGAGCACGGCGACGCCGGTCGCCGACAGCTGATCGAGTGCGCGATGCTCGGCGTTGCGGTAGTTTTCGGCTGTCTGGTGCAGGTCGAGTCGGCGGGTCGTGACGTTCGTCACGCACACCGAGTCAAACTCGACGCCGGCGAGTCGCGATTGGGCCATCGCAACGCTGTCGACTTCCATGAGGGCGTGCGTGCAACCGGCCGCCTCGATGCGGGCCAATCGCAAGGCCACGTCGACGGGCGAGGGCGCCTCGCCCCACCCAGGCGCCAGCGAGATGCCGTCGAACGAGTGCGTGCTGGTCAGCACGCCCGCTTCGTAGTCGGCCTCGTGCAGAATCGATTGCAGCAGTGCGACGACCGAGCTCTTGCCATGCGAGCCGGCGACGCCGATGACCTTCACCCGCTCACACGGGTTGTCGACCAGCGCCTGGCACAACTCGCCGTAAGCGAGTCGCGAGTCGGGCACGTTGTATACGGGGACGTCAAATACGGGGATCGGCCGCTCGCAGATCACCGCGGCGGCGCCCAGGCGGACCGCTTCGTGAGCGTGGTCGTGGCCGTCGGCATCGTCGGTCAGCACGGCCACAAAGGCGTCGCCCGGCTGGACGTCGCGGTAGTCGGCGGTGCAGGCGGTCACTCGGCAACCGGCGGGACCCCGACGGCCAAAATCGGCAAAGAGCTCGTCCAGCGAAACGCCGGCGGCAGCGCGTAATTGCGACATCGCGACAGGCCTCCTTGCCTGCGGGTCGAAGTGCGGCTCAAAATTGCGGGGGAGAGCCGCCCCTCGGCATTTGGTTTTCGTCGCGAAGGCGAAAATCCGTTTTCGCCCTAAGGCACTCGCCGTGTTTGCGGAGCGTCCTGCTCCGACGAGTGCGGAACGGAGTTGATCGAATTCCCGATTTTCAGTCAAGGCGACTTTTTCGCGGCGAAATCGGCAGCCGTGATCCGTCCTCGCGCCGTCGCGCACGCTCTGGTTTTCGCTGGACACGCTCAGCGCCGCTGTCGACAATGCCAGCACTAGGTGTCCGTGTCCCCTTTCGCCGCACACAGTCATGGCCGACGAAGATTTTGATGTTGCCACTCTCGCTGCGTACTTGCACGTGATGCCGGCGCAAGTTTCGCGCATGGCAGAGCGCGGCAACGTGCCGGCGCGTCGCATCGGCGGCGATTGGCGATTTTCGCGCCCCGAGATCAATCAGTGGCTGGAAGAGCGGATCGGCGCCACGGGCGACGATCAAGAGCTGGCCGACATGGAAGATACGCTGCGGCGCGTCGACCAGGTGACGGTCGAACTGACCCTGGCCGAACTGATGCCGCTCGACGCCGTGGCGGCCCCGCTGGCGGCGCGCACGCGCGGCAAGGTGATCGCCGGCATGTGCGATTTGGCGGCCACCACGGGCTTGCTCTGGGACCCGGCGAAAATGGCCGACGCCGTGACGGCCCGCGAGGACATGCATTCCACGGCGCTCGACATCGGCGTCGCCTTGTTGCATCCGCGGCGGCCGCAGGGGTCGATCCTCGGCGGCCCGATTGTCGCCTTGGGGTTGGTCAGCGGCGGCATCCCGTTCGGCGGCGGTGGCGGCGGGCTCACCGACGTGTTCTTCCTCATCGCCGCGACCAACGACCACGAGCATCTGCGAGCGCTCGCGCGGCTGAGCCGCATGATCAACGACCCGGTCTGGCTGAGCGAATTGCGCGTCGCCCCCGATGCGGCGACCGCCCGCAAACTGGTCGTGAGCCGCGACCAACAACTCGGAGGCTGATTCAACGCCCTATCGCCATGATGCTGCCGTCCACCGCACTATCGCCGATCGCCCTGGACGAGCCGCCGGCCGAGACCGCGTCGGCGCTCGTGGCGTGGAGCGTGGGGCCGTGGCAGTGTGGCGAATTTGCGGTGTTGCAGACGGTGTTAGGCGCCCTGGCCGACTGGCCGCACGTGGCGACATTGGCCGACGCCATTGAACTGCTCGACGGCCACGCGGCTCCGCCGGAGGTGCTGTTGCTTGCGCAACCCCGGCCCGGTTTCTACTCGGCGGTGGATGCGGCGGCGGTGGCGCGCGTGGCGCCGCTCACGCGCCTTGTCGTCGTGGCCGGCACCTGGTGCGAGGGCGAGCTGCGCACCGGTCATCCCTTGCCGGGAACGACGCGGCTGTATTGGTATCACTTTGAAGCGTGGTGGCGGCGGGGATTCGCGGCTCGCACCGCGGGCGAGTGCCCGCCCTGGGCCGATCCGTTGGCTGACTCTCGGCAATTGCTGCCAGGGCTCGGACGAGCTGCGTCGACGATGGACGCTCACGGCGTCGCCTCGGTCGAAGCCGGCTTGGCCAACGGGACGCCGATCGCCCCGCCGGCAGATAGTTGCGTGGCTGTCGACACGGGCGATTACGAGAGCTTCGAGAGCCTGCGCATTGCGCTACGGCCGTTTGGCTGGCGGTGCGTCTGGCAGCCGCGTCACCGCCCCGAAGTTTGGGATTCCGCCCGGGCGACTGGCGGGCTGGCGCACCCGGAACCTGTGGCCGGCATCTGGGACGGCGGGCAGCTGAGTCCCCTGGAGTTGCAGCAGCTTGCGCAGTTTGCCGAGCGGCTGAGCGGGCGCCGGGCGCCGGTGATTGCCCTGCTCGACTTCCCGCGGGCGGAGCATGTCGCCGCGACCGCTGCCGCCGGGGCGACGGCCGTGATTGGCAAGCCCTATCTGGTCGATGGCATCGCGGGCGAGTTAGCCCAGGCTGTGTCGCGCAGCGAGGAAACGCACGCCGCGCCGTTCACCACCACGATTGCAGTTCCGTGCGAATGATCTCTCGCCGCCAACCGGGTTCGTGAACGGGCCACGCGCGGACGTCGGCGATGCCCTCCATGCATTCGCAGTTCTGGGCTCTTGCTGGCCGTGCCGAGTGATGAGCGGTTCGCCAGGCCGCCCATTCGGCATCGCTCAGCCGCGGCGCACGCGGCAGGGCGTTGCTGCGTCGCCACACGGGGGCGCCCTGGTCAAACAGGGTGACGATCACCGGCGGCGGCATCTCCAACATCCGGCGGGCGATCAACTCGTGGCTGGCCGTGGCGAATTGCGTTTTCAGTTCCAGCAGATCCCAATCGCAACGCGCCCCGCAGTCGATCAACCACTCGCGCGGCAACAGCAGGCTGCCGGCGAGGCGATTGGCGATCCCTTCGCGGGCGGCATCGCCGGCGTCGCGGGGATCGGCTGCCAGGCGCCGGAACACCCGCCACGCCACGCTTTCGCCAATTTCGTGGGCCAGCGCCCATTGCAGGCGTTCGGGCCGCGGGTCGTCGCCTAGCAGAATCGTCGGCCGTGGTCGCGATCCGGCTGCCACGCGAACAAATCGTCCCCTTCCCACTCCCCACCCGTCGCGGGCCACCGTCAAACCGAGCCGCTCGGCCAGCACAAAGCAATCGACCGGCGGCGACTCGACCTGGGCGTCCCGCAATACCTCGGCCGCGGCGGCCTCCAAGGCGAATTGAAATTGCTCGGCTGGAATCTCGGCAAGCATGGAATCGCTATGCGTTCGCTGCGAAGCAGTGGATTAAGTAAGTGTACAAATGTATGGTAATCGCAGCGTGTCGCCGTGCAAGCATTTTCCACCAAGTTTTCACCGTGTGGCGAGGCCCGCGAACTGCCGTGTTTCTCCCGCGAAGCAGCGGTCCCGCGGCACGATGCGCACCCGGTTCGATTGACTGGGGCCAGGCCGCTCTCCGGGCGCCGATTGGCTTTGTTGCCGCCAGCACCTACAATCACGCGATTGGCGTCTGCCCGCTGGCCGACGTTCCCTGCTTGCCATTTCCGTCGAGATCCCCGTGCCGTCGCAATTCACCGAAAAGCTCCACAGCAGCCAGTCCAAGGGCCGTTACGCCTTTGTCAGCCTGGGGTGCCCCAAGAATCTCGTCGACAGCGAGCGGATGCTCGGCATGCTGCGGCTCGACGGGTACGAGCTGGTCGACGACCCCCGCGGGGCCGACTTTGCCATCGTCAACACGTGCGGCTTTATCGAAGCGGCTCGCACCGAGTCGTTCGGCGCGATCGACGAGATGCTCGAACTGAAACGCCGCGGCGAGTTGCGCGGCCTGATCGTCAGCGGCTGCCTTGCCGAGCGGCAGAAAGAATCGCTGCTGGAAGAGCGGCCTGGGATCGATCACCTGGTCGGCGTGTTCGGTCGCGAGGAGGTCACCAAGGTGGCCGACCGACTGGTGGGCGGCTTGGAGGAACAGCGCAGCGTCTTTCACCCGGCGCCGATTCGGCCGCTGCCCGACACCGCGCGGATGCGTATCACGCCGCGGCACTTTGCATTTCTGAAAATCAGCGAGGGGTGCGACCGGCTCTGCACGTTCTGTGCGATCCCGAAAATGCGCGGCAAGCACGCCACCAAGCCGATTGAGGAAGTGGTGGCCGAGGCGCGCGAGCTTGCGGCCGACGGCGTGCGGGAGTTGGTGATCGTCGCCCAG
This sequence comes from Planctomycetales bacterium, assembly GCA_020427145.1. Taxonomy (GTDB): domain Bacteria; phylum Planctomycetota; class Planctomycetia; order Pirellulales; family Lacipirellulaceae. The sequence goes on from JAGQOU010000201.1 coordinate 11,163, forward strand.
GACACGACCTATTACGGCATGGACCTGTACGGCGAGACGCGTCTGGCCGAGTTGCTGCGGCAGCTGGAAACGGTCGAGGGGCTCGATTGGATCCGGCTGATGTACCTCTACCCGATGTATTTCACGGACGAGGTGATCGACGTGATCGCCGGCAGCGAGCGGATTGTGCCCTATCTGGACATGCCGCTGCAGCACGCCAACGACACGATGCTCAAGCGGATGCAGCGCCGCGTGAATCGGGCCGACACGGAGGTGCTGCTGGAAAAACTCCGCAGCCGCATCCCGGGGCTGGTGATGCGGACCACGTTCATCACCGGCTTTCCCGGCGAGACCGACGCGCATTTTGCCGAGATGGTCGAGTTTGTCCGCGAGCAGCGTTTCGAGCGGCTCGGCGTGTTCACCTACTCGCTGGAACCCGACACGCCCGCGGCGAAGCTGCCCGACCACGTCCCCGAGGACGTGATGCTCGCGCGGCAGGGCGAGTTGATGCAGGTGCAGCAAGAAATTGCGTTCGAGTGGAACGACGCGCAGCAGGGCCGGCAACTCGACGTGCTGATCGACTCCCCAGTGCCCGGCGAGAAGAACGCCTGGGTGGGCCGCAGTTTTGCCGACGCGCCCGACGTGGACGGCGTGGTTTACGTCAGCGGCCCGGGACTTCGCGCCGGGGCGCTGGTACCATGTGAAGTTGTGGGCAGCGGCGGCTACGACCTGATCGCCGCCGCCTGCGGCAAGCCGCGGTGAGCGATTCCATCGCTGTTGTCCCCGTCCGCCAGCCCCTCCCCGACGAGGAGAGGGGAGCACACGCGTTTGGTAATCGCTTCGCATGTCCGACTCGCCGTCCCTCCCCCGTTCGAACTCCGTCTGGAACGTCCCCAACCAGGTGACCGTCGCGCGGATTGTCCTGTCGCTTGCGCTGTTTGCGCTGCTCTCGCTCAATTGGTATATCGCGGCGTTTGTCGTCTTCCTGATCGCCGCCGGAACCGACTGGGTCGACGGCTACTGGGCCCGCAAGTACGGCCAGATCACCAAGCTGGGCCGCGTGCTCGATCCGTTTGCCGACAAACTGATCATTTGCGGGACGTTCACCTACCTGGCCGCGGCGCCGCGCCTGGCCGACGGCACGGTCGTCTCCGGCGTCTATGCGTGGATGGCCGTGGTGATCCTCGGCCGCGAGTTGATGGTCACCGCCCTACGCAGTTTCGTGGAGGGCGAAGGGGGCGACTTCTCGGCCAAGTGGGCCGGCAAGTGGAAGATGGTCGCCCAGTGCGCCGCCGCGTGCTTCAGCATCGCCGTGCTCAGCTACCTCGACCCGGCCGCCAGCGCGTGGAGCGATGGCCCGCCGCCGGCTTGGATGACGCAGGGATCGCTTGCCACGGTGTGGCTGGCGATGGCGCTGACCATCTATTCCGCCGTGGGGTACGTGCAGGCCGCCTGGAAACAATTGACGGCAGGCGACGGAACCTGAGGCGTTCGTCCGACAGCCGAATGTTCCCAAGTCGCTCACTCGCTGCATGACCGAGTTGAACAATAACGCCGCGCTGAACACGACAATCGCCGTCGCGGCGGTAGCCAGTCTGTGGACGCTCGGGCGTCTTTTCGTTCGACACATCGACGGCCAGCCCCTCGTGCCGTACGAGCCGCGGCGCCCCGTCCCTTGGAACGGTTGGCCGGCGCTGTTGTTGCTGGCGCCGCTGATTCTCAGCGTGGGCGCCCGCGTGGTGGGCTACGCAGCGCCGGCCGACGAGTCGTTCGAAGCGTGGGAGGTCGCGGGCGCCGCCTTATTGGCGCAAGTCGCCGCGGCGAGCGCCCAGGTCGCGGCTGTCGCAACGACGGCGACGAACGCCCTGGCCCCAGTGGTCAAAATCGCGGTGTCGGCAGCAGGGGCCGCGGAGCGGGCCGGGGATTTCGTTCTCGCCGCCGTGGCGTCGACGGCCGTGCAGCTGTTGATCGCTGCACTGACCTACGCAGCCTTGGCCACGTTCACCGGCGCCACGCGACGCGACCTCGGCCTCCCCGCCGATGTGCGGCAGTTTCGCAGCGACGTTCGCCTCGGCGGCATTGCGTTTCTCGCGGCCCTGGCGCCGGTCTATCTCGTCCAAGCCGTGCTGACCTGGGCCTTTGAGCCGCAGGAGGGGCACCCTTTCGTCATGGAATTCGTCGCCAACCCGTCCTGGGGCGTGATGGGCGCCATTGCCTTGGCGGCGGTCGTTGCGGCGCCGGTGTTCGAGGAGACGGCGTTTCGGTTAGTGCTGTTGGGGTGGCTCGACAAGCTCCAGCGGCGACCGCCGATGCCGGAACGCGGGGTAGAGTGGCTGGGGACGCAGCCCAGCGAAGCCCCCAGTGCTTCGCTGTTGGAGTCGCCAGCGGAGGACGCCGTGGCCGGCGTCGCCAACAGTGGTGACAATGCCGGAGCGGCCGACATTTCCCCCGCGTGGTGGCCGATCGCGGTGACCGCCGTGCTGTTTGGGTTGGCTCACTGGGGTCACGGGGCCGCGCCGGCGCCGCTGATGCTGCTGGGGCTGGTTCTGGGCTACCTCTACCATCGCACCGGACGGATCGTTCCTTCGATGACCTGCCATTTGTTGTTCAACGCGTTTACCATGTGGCAATTGCTGCTGCTGTTTCTCGGCTAACAGCCGCGGCGACGGTCACCACGCGAATAGCCTCCAATCGCTATGCAAATCCACCGCAATCCCACTCGCGAAGTTCGCATCGGCTCGACCGCCATTGGCGCCGGGCGCCCGATCGCCGTGCAGAGCATGACGGCCACCAAGACGCAGGATGTTGACTCCACGGTCGCCCAGGTCAACGCCCTGCACGAAGCGGGCGCCGACGTGGTGCGCATTGCCGTGGACAATGCCAAGGATGCGGCGGCGCTGGCCGAGATTCGCCAGCAGACGGAAGCCAACCTGTCGGTCGATCTGCAAGAAAACTATCGCCTCGCCGAGTTGGTCGCCCCGCACGTCGACAAGGTCCGTTACAACCCGGGGCACCTGTACCACCACGAGCGCGAAAAGCCGTGGCGGGAAAAGGTCCGCTACCTGGCGGGCGTCGCGGCCGACAACGACTGCGCGATGCGCGTCGGCGTGAACTGCGGCAGCGTCGACCCGGCCAAGCTCGACGCCTACCCGGCCGACGATTCGATTTCCCCCATGCTCGACAGCGCGTGGGAGCATTGCGACTGGCTCGACGAGCTGGGCTTCACCCGCTACTGCGTGTCGCTCAAGGATTCCGATCCGCAGAAGGTGATCGAGGTGAACCGCCGCTTTGCCGAGCGCCGGCCCGACGTGCCGCTGCACCTGGGGGTGACCGAAGCGGGCATGCCCCCCGACGGGATCATCAAGACGCGGATCGCGTTTGAGCAGCTCATCAGCCGTGGCATCGGCGACACGGTGCGCGTGTCACTCACGGTGAGCAATCCGCGCAAGCCGGAGGAGATCGCCGCCGGCCGGGCGATCCTTGCCGACATCGCCGCGGGTCGGGTTCGTTCGGTCGTCGACTACGGTCTCGACACGCTCAACATCATCAGTTGCCCCAGTTGCTCGCGGGTGGAGAACGAAGCGTTCATCGACCTGGCCGAGCAAGTGAAGGAGATGACCCGTTACGCCGCCGACCACGCGCTGACCATCGCCGTGATGGGCTGCCGCGTGAACGGCCCCGGGGAAACCGACGACGCCGACCTGGGGCTGTGGTGCGGGCCCAACTTCGTGAATCTCAAACGGGGCAGCGAGGAACTCGGGCAATTCGCGTATGACGCCATCCTGCCGCGGCTCAAGGCCGAGCTTGATGCGTTGATCGCCGCTCAGGCGTAACGCCTGCCTTCAGCGCCGCTTTTCTCGTGGAGCGATGCGCGCTAAGCTGCACTCCCGTTTGATTCCGCACTTGGCATCGGGAGGTCCCCATGGATGAATCACCGCCGCCGCCACCCGACGACGAGCACGAACTCGAACTGCAGATTCGCGAGCATCGCAAGTTCTCGCTGGCCGAGGCGATTGGCCGGCTGGGCGGCGGCGACCTCATGAAGGGCGCTTCGCCGGTGACGGTGCGTCGGCAAGCGGAGTTGATTGTCGAGGACTACCTGGAGAAACATCTCCGCGACGCCGAGGGCGCCCTCGAGGTGGTGTTGCTGCGTCAGGTCGCCGCGAGTTCCATTTTGCTGGAGAGCGGCTACGAAGAGCCGCTGATCGGGCTCGGCAAATTTTGCCAACGATTGCTCGACTCGCCGAGCCGGCTTAGCGACTTGGTCCGCGAGGTCGACGCCCAGTGGGGCCGCCTGTATCAGGAGCGGCCCTACTTTCAACGCCCCGGCCAACCGCCGCATGCCGACGACCCGTACACGGTCGAGTCGGTCAGCCGGCAAATGACGCAACTGCTGACGACGCTCATCGGCGAGGCATGATTTCGGGCTTTGTCAGGGGGGGCGAGGCTCCGCAGAGCGAGAACTGGGAGACTTTTCCCGGGCTCGGCAGAGCCTCTCACTCCCCGTGCCGGCTTGTCACTTCGCTGCGGAATGAACCGCGGGATGGGGTTGACTGTCTATTTGCGTGGACCAGCGTTTTTTTCTCAAGAGGCGGTGATGGACGTTCTTGCTCACAATCGCGAGTTTTGGAATCGCCGCGTGGCGGAGGGCAACCGCTGGACGGTGCCCGTTGACGCTGCCACCGTGCAGCAGGCGCGCGCCGGGCGGCTGGAACTGTTGCTGACGCCCACGAAGCCCGTGCCGATGAGTTGGTATCCGCCGCTGGCCGGGTTGCCGACGCTGTGCCTCGCGTCGGGGGGCGGACAGCAAGGACCGCTACTCGCGGCGGCTGGCTGCCAGGTCACGACGCTCGACTACTCGCCGCGGCAATTGGCACAGGATCGGCTGGTGGCCGATCGCGAGAGGCTGACGTTGGCCACAGTCGAGGGCGACATGGCCGACCTGTCGTGCTTCGCCGACGAGTCGTTCGGCCTGATCTTTCACCCCTGCTCGAACTGTTTCGCCGAGAACGTGCTGCCGGTGTGGCGCGAGTGTTTTCGCGTGCTACGCCCCGGCGGCGTGCTGTTGGCCGGGTTCAACAACCCGGTGCGATACATTTTTGAGGATGCGCTATACGTCAACGACGTGCTGACCGTGTGCAACAAGCTCCCCTACCGCGACTCTGACCATCTCGACGACCCCGCGGTTCGCAAGCGAATTGTCGACGAGCATGACGCCCTCGAATTCGGCCACACGCTCGAAGATCAAATCGGCGGCCAACTCCGCGCGGGCTTCGTGTTGACGGATATGTTCGAGGACCGGTTCGATCCGACGCTGGAGGCGATCTCGAAATACCTCGACACGTTCATGGCCACGCGCGCGGTGAAGCCGCCGCTTTCTGCGGGTTGATTGAACCGCCAAGATCGCCAAGTGCGCCAAGGTGAGAAATCGGACCCGCGGATGGACGCGGATCAACGCAGATAAGCGGGCACTTGATCCGCGATCAAGTCGCCTCTGTCAGCCCCGCAGGGGCGCAAGCCCCTGGAATCTCGGCGCCACGCGGTCGTAGCCCCGGAGGGGCGACACGAGGGGCAACGCTTATGTCGCCCCTCCGGGGCTCAGCATGTTCTAAGACAACACCTCCAGGGGCTTCCGCCCCTGGCTACAACATGCCGGCCCGCCGGGCCTGGCAAGAAAATCGCTCCGCGTTGTGGGGCTCACTCTTCCTGTCGATCTTGCCAATCCTGTTATCCTGTCCCTTGATTGGCCGCGCCTCACAGCGCCTGCGTCTGCTTCTCCAACTCCCGATGGCGCTTCAGGTCGTCCTCTTCCAGCGCCGCCAGGTACGGGAGGTTGCGGTACATGTCTTCGTAATCCAGGCCGTAGCCGACGACGAACTCATCGGGGATCTCGAACGCCACGAAGTCGGGCTCGTAGCTCACCTCTTGCCGGCCCTGCTTGCGCAGCAGCACTGAGGAGCGGACGCTGGCCGGGTTGAAGTCGCCGAGCTTTTCGACGACTTGTTCCAGCGTGTGGCCCGTGTCGAAGATGTCGTCGACCAGCAGCACGTCGCGGCCGGTGATGTCGAGCATCAGTTCGCTGTTGATGATCAGATCGCCGCGGGTAGTGGTGGCGCCGCGGTAACTGCTGGCCTGGATCACGCCGACGCGCATCGGCTGGTCGATGTGCCGGATCAGGTCGGCCAGCAGCACGACGCTGCCGGTCAGGACGCCGACGATCGTCAGCTGCCGGCCCTCGTAGGTGGTTTCGATCTCACGCGCCATCGCGGCCACGCCGTCGTGGAGGGCTTCCTTGGAGAGGAGCGTCTTCATGGTAATCGTCCTATTTCTATTGCACCGCAGAGTGCGCGGAGGTCGCAGAATGAAGTCGAACTAGTGCTCAGGATAGCAGACGCTGGCGGAATTGTCTTACGACTGGGCGATGCGCGTCCTGCGGCGGTGAATCTGCCGAACAGGTCGCACGCAGCGTGATTGGTTTTCTCGTTGCGGGGGGGCGGCGGCCGATTTCGACGTGGCCCTTACAGCATGATATTCGCGACGCAGGCATTGATGAAAGCCACCAGCGTGCCGCCCAGCATGGCGCGGAGACCTAATCGAGCGAGATCGCCGCGGCGTTCGGGAGCGATGCCGCCGATGCCGCCCAATTGGATGCCGATGGAACTGAAATTGGCAAAGCCGCACAGGGCGTAAGTCATAAGTTGCCGACTGCGGTCGGACATTTCCGCGTCGGGGAGGCGACCGTAGGCGACGAACTCGTTGGCAGCCATCTTAAGTCCCAGCAGTTCGCCGGCCGCCCGGCAGTCCTCCCAGGCGATTCCAATTAGCCAGGCGAAGGGTTGAAACAACCAGCCGAGGGCGGCCTCCATGGACCAGACGTACTGCATCGCGTCACCCTCACCGGTGACGAATCCGAACTGGGCGCCGATCCAGCCGACCATCAGGTTGATTAGCGAGATGAGCGCCAGAAAGACCAGCAGCATGGCGCCCACATTGAGCGCGAGCTGCAAGCCGCCGGACGTGCCGTTGGCGATCGCCTCCAGAACGTTCGTGCTGGGGTCTTTGATGTCGATCTTCACCTTGCCGAGCGTCTTGGGCTCGTCGACCTCGGGCTGCAAGACCTTGGCGATCATGAGCCCCGCGGGGGCGGCCATCACCGAAGCGCTGAGCAGATGTTTGGCGCTGATTCCCATATCGACGAACGCGGCGAGCACTCCGCCGGCCATGGTGGCGAAGCCGCCGACCATGATTGCGTTGAGTTCGGAAGTGGTCATGCTGCCGATGTAAGGGCGGATCACCAGCGGGGCTTCGGTTTGCCCGACGAACACGTTGGCCGCGGCCGAGAGGGTCTCAGCGCCGCTTGTGCCGAGGGTCGCCCGCATCACCTTGGCGAACTGGCTGACGACCCACTGCATCACGCCGTAGTAGTAGAAGATCGACATGAATGCCGAGAAAAAGATGATCGTCGGCAGGATCTTGAAGGCGAACTGGTGTTCGGCGTAATCGTCGCCGAAGACGAAGACCGATCCAGCCTCAACGCACTTTAGCAGCTTATTGAAGGCGAAATCGAGGCCATCGAACGCGGCGCTACCCCAGTCGGTCCGCAGGATAATCGCCGCAAAGGCAAATTGCAGCGCGAGGCCGCCGACGATAATCCGTGGCTTGACGCGCCGTTTGTGGCTGCTCATCAACCACGCCAGGGTTATGAAAGCGGCAATTCCCAGGACGCTGGTCAGTCGGTACATAGCGTGGCGATCTCGGAGCGGCTTGGCGCGGCGGAGCATCCCGTGGACCACTCCCTGGAGAGTGGAGCTTCCCGCCCCCCGCGACGAGAGGGGCGAGTCTTCGGTTGGGCGCTAGATCCTCTGGAGAGAATCGAACACGGGGTGCGTCAATTGGCGACGGTGTTGAAAATGCGATCGCCCGCGTCGCCCAGGCCCGGGACGATGAACTTGCGATCGTTCAGTTCCGGGTCGATCTGGCAAACGTAGATCTGCGCTTCGGGGAATTCAGCGGCGACCATGTCGACGCCCTCTTGCGCGGCGATCAGCGACAGCACCTTCACCTGCGGCACGCCCCAGTCTCGCAGCGTCATCAGCGCCGCGGCGACCGAGCCGCCGGTGGCGAGCATGGGGTCGACGATCAACGCCACGTCCACCGGGCGCTTGGCGGGCAGCTTGTCGTAGTAATGCACCGGTTGCGCCGTGTCTTCGTCGCGGTACAGGCCCAGGTGCCACACTTCGGCCATCGGCAGCAAATCGAGCACGGGGTCGACCATCCCCAGCCCAGCCCGCAGGATGGGCACCAGGCCGATGCGGCCGATGACTTGCGAACCCTCCGCGTCAGTCAGCGGCGTTTCGACCGCGTGCGGCTTGACCAGCAGGTCCTTGGTGGCCTCGTACGCCATGAGCGCCGAGAGCCGCCGCACCAGGTTGCGAAATTCGCTGGGACGCGTGTCCTTGTTGCGCAGCCGGGTCACGTGATGCTTGACCAACGGGTGCTGCACCTGGATGACGCCGCATTGGCGCTTCATCGTCGTGGGTTGGCCGGTGGGTTTCTCGACTGCCGTTCCGCTCGCCATGATGCGCCTCGCCGGGGCGTGGGAGATGGGTAGAATTGCGATTCCGCTGGTGTGCCATTCTAATGGGACGCTAGCAGATTGGAAGGAAACGCGGGCGGTCGCAAGCGGACGCCGGCGGTTGAGACAGGCCGGAAACGGCAAGCCGTGCGCAATCCGGCGACTTTGCCGCCCGGAAAGCCGCGACCGGCGTCGCGGATCGCGTGTCTTTTACAGCAACGGCCCGAACCTGCGGCCGCGGTTCGCGACGGCCGGTCGCGGCTTTATGGAGATGAAATGGCTGATCAGTTTCTGGCGGCGGCGATTGAAGAAGCACGGGCGGGGCTGGCCGAGGGGGGCATCCCCATCGGCTCGGTGTTGGTCCTGGACGGCGAAATTGTCGGCCGCGGGCACAACCGCCGCGTGCAACGGGGCAGTGCGATTCTGCATGCCGAGATGGATTGTCTGGAAAATGCGGGGCGGCTGAAGGGGGCCGACTATCGCCGGGCCGTGCTCTATTCGACCCTCTCGCCCTGCGACATGTGCAGCGGCACGGCGCTACTGTACGGCATCCCCAAGGTCGTGATCGGCGAGAACCGCACCTTCCAGGGCCCCGAGGACTACGTGCGCAGCCGGGGCGTGCAGTTGGAAATCGTCGACGATCCCGAGTGCGTGCGGCTGATGGAAGAGTTCATCGCCGCCCGGCCGGAATTGTGGAATGAGGATATTGGGGTGTAGCAGAACGGTCAGCAGCGGGCCGGGGCGGTAGAATATGTTGTGCCTGCCGTGAACAAATGCGCGGTGCGAGGCGATCTGCTTGTTTGGGGGCCAGAATCTCGCCCGCGATCCCGATCTGCCCACCTATCAAAGCCCCTGCCGACTGCCCGCCCATGTTTTTCGCTCCCCGCATCCGCCTGAAGGCCCTCGCGCACCTTTGCCACCGATTGGCGACCGCCACGGGGGCGGGGCTGGAGGATCGCCGGATTTGGAAGAGCGAATCCGACCGCGGCAGCCGCACTCAGCAGGCGCGGGTCGCGGCGGTGGCCGACTCCTTGGCTGCCGGCAACTCAATCACCGAAGCTTTGCGGGAAGCAGGCGACTACTTCCCGCCGCTGTTTCACCAAATGCTGGCCGTGGGCGAAATGAGCGGTCACCTCGATCGCACCTACAAGCAACTTGCCCAGCATTACGACCGCACGCTGGCCGCACAGCGGTCGCTGCTGCAGCGGCTCGCGTGGCCCACGTTTCAGTTGTGCGTGGCGCTCTTCGTCGTCGGCCTGTTGATTTGGATCATGGGCATCATCCCGGGCAACAAGGACGCCGGCGGGCAGCAGTTCGATATCTTGGGCCTGGGACTCATCGGCACGAGCGGGCTGGTCGTGTACCTCAACATTCTGATCGTCGCGGGGATCGGCATCCTGCTGGTGTTCGAGTCGGCCCGGCGCGGCAGTCTGTGGGTTCGCAGCTTGCAGCAATGGGCGCTGCGGTTGCCGGTGATTGGCGGGGCGCTCAAGACGCTCGCCCTGGCCCGGCTCACCTGGGCGCTGCAACTGGTGTTCGATACGCCGATGGACCTGCGAGTGGCACTGCCGTTGGCGCTGGACGCCTCGGGCAACGAGTACTACGCCAAGCATGGTCCGCGCGTCGCCCGCAGCGTGCAGAACGGGGCGACGATCCATCGCGCACTCGCCGAGACCGGCGTGTTTCCGCCGGACATGCTCGACGCCGTCGCGGTGGGCGAAGAAGCGGGCATGCTCGCCGAGACCATGCGCCGCCAGTCGGCCGAGTACCAGGAACGGGCCGCCGCGGCGATGGGCATCATCGCGCAGGTGTTCGGCTACGCCATGTGGTTGGCGGTCGCCGGGCTGATCATCGTGTTGATCTTTCGCATCTTTTCGATGTATCTGGGGACGATCAACAGCTTGCTGTAGAGCAGACGCGAGTTCGCCGCGCGCGGGAGGGCGAGGCTCTGCCGAGCCCGAGGCGTAACCGTGCTGGGCTCGGCGGAGCCTCGCACTCCCGGGACTCGATGCCGGCGCTTAGAAAGGCTGACCGACGGTGCGCAGATGCTCGATGAGGGCCGCGTTGGGATCGGCTAGCCGGTGCGCCAGGTGGGCGCTCAGCGGCGTCGGCGCGCCGGTGATTTGCAGCTCCGCCAGATAGTCGGTCAGCACGGCCGCTTTGTTCCCTTCGGACTCCAACAGGAAATGAACCCACAGCCAGGCCTCGGCGTAGTCGAGCCGCGTCATGTCGGCGGCGCTGGTGAGCGACTCGAGCCGCTTGAGATCCGGGCGCCAGCCGCCGGCGTCGAGTTGGCCCAGCAAGTAGTCGACGTGCGGCTGGTTGAGACCGCGTCGCGCGGCGCCGACTTCAAAGAACTCGGCCAGCCCCTCATCGAGCCACAGCGGCAGATGCGCAGCCGCGGCGTGCAGGTGGCCATGGGCGACCTCGTGGCGCAGGTCGTGGGCGACTTGCTCGCTCCAGTGCGCGTAGACAGCCAGTTGGCGCCCGTCCTCGACGAAGATCGCCCGTCGTCCGGCGAAGTTGGGGAATCGCGCCTCCATCTCGCGGCGATAGGTCGCTTCGTTGGCGTACAGATACACGTGCACCGGGGAGTCGACCATCGGCAGCGCCAGGCGGTCGGCGATCACGGTGCGTTGGCCGGCCAGTTCGTCGAGCAGTCGGCGATGTCCCTCAAGCGGCGCATCGCCGTGAAACACAAGCTGCCCGGCGGTGGCCAGCGGGGGAGCGGCCACGGCGTCGCGGTGCGCGAGGTTCGCACGCCGCGCGAAGAGTCCGCCGCCGCAACCGACCGCTAGCCCCAGGCAGGCGAGCGCGCAGATCGTTCGAAGCAGGGCAGGGTACGACACGGCAGCGCTCGGCGAGAGGCTCGAGTGGGGAAGTCGCGAAGCGTACCGGGCCGGGCGAAATGATCGAAGGTCAGTTGTAGCGGCCGAGGCGCTGCTAGCACGGCCGACGCACGGTCGTCAATCGTCGTCGCGTTCGCTCAGCCGGAACTGCTCGGGCAGCAGCACGTCGAGCGTGGTGCGGCGGACGCGGCTCGTGTCGAGCGAGTCGACCAGGATCACTTCCATCGCGGGTCCGAACTCGGCAAGCACCTGCCGGCAGGCGCCGCAGGGAGCGGGGGCGCCGGGCGCGACGACCACGACGGCTTTGATCCGCGGCTGCCCGGCGGTGACCGCGGCGCACACGGCAGCCCGCTCGGCGCAGATGGTCAGCCCGAACGAAGCGTTTTCGACATTGCAGCCGGGAAACACCGCGCCCGCTTCCGTGAGCACCGCGGCGCCAACGTGAAACTCTGAATAGGGAGCGTGAGCGTTGTTGGCGGCGGCCAACGCGGCGGAGACGAGCGGGTCGATCATGGCGCGAGCCTCAAATGCTTAGGTGATGCGATCGACGATCAAAGCGAGGGGGGCGGTTGGCTGTTCGGCAAGCGTAATTGCCTCGATCAACATGGTGCGAGCGGTCTCTTCGTCGGCCGGTTGGGAGAACAATCGCGCCAGCGGCTGGCCCGCTTCAATGCGATCGCCCACGCGGACGAACATTTCCACGCCCGTCGACAGGTCGAGCGACTCGCCCTGCCGCTGTCGCCCCCCCCGCATCGCGATGACGGTTTTGCCCACGGCCTCCGCGTCGATGGCCGCGACGTAACCGCCGCGCGGACTGGCGACTTCGCTCGCCGGGGCGATCGGCCGCGGCGCATCGAGATCGCCCCCCTGGGCGGCGACCATCTCGGCGAACTTCTCGCGCGCCGAGCCGCTGTCGATCGTTTGCTGAAGCTTCGCGCGGGCGTCGTCGCCGGTCGCTTCGCCCGTGGAGACGAGCAACTCGGCGCCGAGCGCGAGCGTGGCCTCCATCAAATCTGCGGGACCGCGGCCTTCGAGCGCCGCGACCGACTCGTCAACTTCGACCGCGTTGCCGCACATTCGGCCCAGCGGCTGATTCATATCCGTGACCAGCGCGGTCGTGGCGACATTCATCCGTCGGCCGGTATCAACAAGCGAGCGGGCGAGCTCGCGCGCCAAGTCGGCCGTTTTCATGAACGCCCCGCTGCCAAATTTCACATCGAGCACGAGCGCGGCGAGCCCCTCGGCCAGTTTCTTGCTCATGATGCTGCCGGTGATCATGGGGATCGACGGCACGGTGGCGGTCACGTCGCGCAGGGCGTACAGTTTGCGATCGGCGGGGACCAGTTCTGGCGTGGCGCCGCTGATTACGCAGCCGACGTCGCGGACCACGCGACGCATCTCGTCCATTGACAGGTCGGTGCGGAACCCAGGGATCGCTTCCAGCTTGTCGAGCGTGCCGCCCGTGGAACCTAGTCCCCGGCCGGAGATCATCGGAACGCCCAGCCCACAGCAGGCCAGCATCGGGGCGAGCACGAGCGACACCTTGTCGCCGATGCCGCCGGTCGAGTGCTTGTCGACCATCGGCTGATCGCCGGCGTCCCACTCAAACCGCTCGCCCGAGGCCAGCATGTGATCGGTCAGCGCCGCGGTTTCGGCAGTGGTCATGCCGTTGAGAAACACGGCCATCGCCAGGGCCGACATCTGATAATCGGGAACCTCGCCCCGGGCGAACCCCGAAACAAAGCCAGCGATTTCCTCAGTGGAAAGCTCGCCGCCGTCGCGCTTCTTTTCGATAATCCAGACTGGGTTCATGGCGGCGCCGTCGTCGTTATTGTGTGGCAATGTTGTCGCGGGCCGCGCATTGTCTCAACCGATGCGCCGCGATGCAACATTGCAGTGCGGCGCGGAATCAGCCGCCCTTCTGAAATGCCGATCTGAGAGCTGTTTGCGCGGCTACTTGCCGTCGCCGTCGCGTTGATACACCCGCACGTAATCGACCTCGAACTTCGCGGGAAACTCCGTCTTGCTCGGGTCGCCGCCGCGCGTGCCGCCGATCGCGAGGTTCAGCAGCATGTAGTGCGGTTCCTGAAACGGCTCGCTGTGTTGTCGGTCCGTGTTGACGGCCGTCTCCAACGGCACTTCGTTGAGCAGGCGGTCGTCGACGGAGATGCGGAGCCGCTCGGGGGTCCAGTCGAGCACCCACACGTGGAAGTCCTCGGCCCATGTCGGCCCGAATTCCTTCAGCGGCGTACGCGAGTTGTCCCACTCCGTGCGCCACCGTCCTTGCCAGCAGGCGTTGGCGAGAATCGTGTCGTCATAGTACTCCATGACGTCGATTTCGCCGCACCCGGGCCAACTCCGCGCCGAACCCAATGTCCAGATCGCCGGCCACAGGCCCTTACGGGCGTCAATCCGTGCGCGGATCTCGAATCGTCCGTACGTCCACTCGTGTTTGCCGCGCGTGAGCAGACTCGCCGACGTGTACTCGGCATGTTCGCGGCTGCTCTGCCAGCGGCGCGACTGCGGGTCGAAGGCCGGATTGGCGACCTGCTCGCGGCGGGCCTCAATCACCAACAGCCCGTCGTGACACGCGGCGTTCTCCGCCTGGTACCACTGCAACTCCTCGTTGCGGGCAAACCCCTGTTCGTAACCCCAGTTCGCCGGATTGGGCGGACCGTCGACGTCGAATTCGTCGGCCCAGACGAGTTGGTACTCGGTTGGGGTTCCCTCGTCGCCAGTCTGCGGCGCCGCTTCTTCGCCGCGCACCGCGAAAGGCACGCCTGAAATCAACAGGGCGATAAGAAAGCAGCGGACACACGGGCCAAAGGTCACGGCTTACTCGCAGCGGGAAAGGCGGCGCATCGCGGCTCCGCGCTTCAGGATGCACGGTCGATCGGTACGAATCGTTGGGGCGATCAGCTCGCTTTGAGCGTTTTCATCTCGGCCCGGGCGTCGTCGATTTCCTGCTGGATGCGGGCCGGTTCGTCGGGATCGTCCGGTTGCTGCTTCGCGCCAGCGAGCTTCTGCTGCAGCGTGTCGAGCTTCTTACGCAGCACTTCGATGCGTTTCTTGGCTTTCTTATCCATGGGATTTGGCCGAGAGATTTGGGGGATTTGAATTTGGTTTGTTCTCGACAAGCGGCCATGCCGTCTGTCTTGCGGCGCGTCACCGGATCGCGTGGCGATCCGGCCGACTGTCGGCGTCGTCATCGGCCGATGGTTACTAATGCAATGTTCGCAGGACCGCGGCGATCACCACGATCGCCACGACCGCCATCCAGCCGAAGGCGAGCCACTTGCCGATGTTGGCGCGAAACTTGTCGGCCGCCGCCGTCTTGCCGGCCAGGATCGAGGCGATGAACATCACGCCCAGGCCCAGCAAGACCTTCACGCCGAATAACGCATGGTAGGTGCTGGGCAGCCCGGCGCCGCCATCGGCTTTGGATGCTTCGCGGATCACCATGAAATTGTAGAAGCCCGTGGCGAGCAGCAGGAACGTGGCCACGCCGACCCACTTGGCCCAAATAGCGCGGCGGTCGGCGAAGCAGGCGTCGGCCCCTTTGGGGGCGAGCACGGCCTTCATGTAGAACAGCCCGCCGCCGAGGATGATGGCCGCCAGCACGTGCAGGGCCCGGGTGGCGATGTTGATGATGTCGTTGGCGTTGAGCTGCGCGACGAGCAGCGAGTGCAGTGCGAAACCGTCGTTCACGGAAAAACTCCTGGCAGGCGGGGCAGGGGACCGAACTGGCCAAGAACTGCCGAAAGGGTGGATCGTAAACCGCCCGCCGCGGCGAGTCCACCGGCCCCGCCGCCCCGGGATACCGATTGCGGCGGTCGAGATCGCCTGTTTTGCCGGAACTGCGGCCCGTGTCGACCGGCCGTCACTCGGACTCGTGCTCAGCAATCCAGCGGCGCGCCGCCGCCAGCGCTTCGTCGCGACTGCCGAGCCGGCCCACCAACTGCTCGTTGCGCAGTTCGTACAGCAGGTGCGCGAAGTGACGCCCCGGCGCCAACCCCGCGGCGCGCAGATCGTCCCCGGTGACCAGCGGCGGCGGGTTGAGTTTCTCCGGCGGCATCGCCAGAGCCGAACGGACGCGAAACGTTGCCAAATGGTCGTGGCCCAACTCGGCAGTGACCGCCTCCAGCAGCACGTGCGCGTTGTCGTCGATCAGCAATCGTTGCAGGTCCGGCCAGGGCATGTCCGACTCGTCGCGCAACCGCGGCAGCTGCTCCACCAACCACGCGGCAAGTTGTCCCTCCTTGTTGGTGAACCGCAGCCTCCGGCATAGCGCGAGCATGGCCGCGCCGTCCAATTCGTCGAGCCCTAACAGCGCCAGGGCCGCCGGGGCGGACTCGATCGCCAGCATGGCCAACCGAGCGAACGCGGCGCGGCGTTGCCCTGGGTAATCCATGCGGGGGGCGATCTCCGGTAGCAGCGGCGCGAGCAAGCCGGTCTTGCGCAATAGCGCCACGCCGCGCGACCGGTGCTGTCCGGCGAGAATCTTGCGCATCTCGGCGCCAATCCGCTCCGCACTGACGACGGTCACTTCCGGAGCCATTTCTTGAATTGCCGCGAGCGTCGCCGGCTCGATCGCAAAGGCAAACTCCGCCGCAAACCGCACGGCCCGCAACAGCCGCAACTTGTCCTCGGCGAAACGCTGATACGGATCGCCGATCGCGCGAATCACTCCGGCCGCGAGGTCCAGTTGCCCCTCGACATAGTCGACCACCTGCTGGTCGACCGGGTCGTAGAACAATCCGTTGATCGTAAAGTCGCGCCGTTGGGCGTCGTGCTTGGCGTCGGTGAAGGCGACCGAATCCGGTCGCCGGCCGTCCTGATAGTCGCCGTCGGTGCGAAACGTGGCGACCTCCAGCGGCGCCGTGCCGCGCGGCCCCAGCACTCCCACGACGCCAAACGCGGCGCCGATCGCCAGCGTGCGCCGTTTGCCGAAGATCTCGCGCACCTGCTCGGGGCGAGCGCTGGTTGCCACGTCGTAGTCTTTGGGGGTGCGCCCCAGCAATTGGTCGCGCACGCAGCCGCCGGCCCACAACGCCTCGTAACCGGCGGCGCGCAGCTGGGCGACCACTTCTGCGGCAAATTCTCGGGGCGAGGCGTCGGACATGAGGCGGACGTGCAGAGGCGAGAGGGCAGGGGGCGTGTCGGTCAATGGCCGCACAATGCGTCCATGGCGGCGGTGATGCGCGCGATCGCCGCCTGGCTTTGCCGCTCGTCCCACGCAAAGGCGTGCTCCACGCCCGGCGCCAACATCAACAACGTCGACTCGGCCAGCGGGCGCCCCAACGACTGTTCGCAGGCCAGGCGGTAGACGAACAGCTGCAGCTCGTAGTGGGCCGCGGTTTGTGAGACCGTCGCGGCGGTCGTGCGGTTCGTCTTGTAGTCTAGCAAATGCCACTCGCCCGCCCGATCGCAATACAGGCAATCGATGAATCCGTGCAGATAACGGCCTGTCGCCGGCGCCGCGTCCTCCCGCACTGGCGGCCACGGCAGCAGGAATTCCACTTCTCGTCGCAGCTCGATGGCGGTCGCCAACTGCTGGCCTCGGGCCGAGGCGAACAGGCGTTCGATCGGCTCCCGCGCACTTGCCGCCGCGACTTCGGCATGGCCGGGAAAATGCACCGGCGCGAGAAACTCGCACCACGCGGCCACGTCAGAGGCATCGGCAAAGTCGACGCGCTCCAGCACGTCGTGAACCAATGTGCCGAATCGCCGCGGGTCGAGTGCCGACTGATCGCCGATCGCCGCCAGCAGCGAATGCTCCGCCGTCTCATCGAGCGGCAACGGTTCGCCCGCGTCCGGTTCGGCGACGGCGCGTTCCAACTCGCCCGTCAGTTGCGAGAACGAAAAACGCCGGCGGGCTTGCCGATCGCGTGGAATCGGCTGCGCTAGTCGCGGCAGCTCGACGGGTTGCTTCAGCTTGCCAGCCAGCGAAACGCACTTGGCGAGGGAGTCCAGCAGGTCGGCGCCCTTGGCGGCCCCCTCGGGGATGCGCGGCGGGGCTGGCTCGGCGTCGATCACGCGAATCTGCGGCGGGTGCATGCCGCTTGGGAGCGGCTCGCCGGCGTACGCGCCGGAGCCCACGTCGTAGCGCCGCGTGAGCAATTTGACCGCTTCGCTCTGCGGCTTCTCGGGGTTCTTGCGGCTGCCACTGAGAATCAACATGTCGGCCGCGCGGGTGCAGGCGACGTAGAATAGCCGCAGCCGCTCGTCGCGCTCCTGGCGATCCTCTAACGCCCGGTAGAGCTGCCAGCCCAGGCCGTGCTTGCGATTCTCACCGGGTACGAGGGGTCCCAGCTCGCGATGAACCGTGGCGTGCGAGTCGCCCGGCCGCGACGGGCGGTCGAGATCGGGCAGCACCACCACGGGAAACTCAAGCCCCTTGGCGTTGTGAATGGTCATGATCCGCACGACGTCGCCCTCGGTTTGCGTGGCGGCTGGCGGCTCCTTGGGCGCGCGGGCGACGAACTCCGACAGTTGCGTCACGAAACCGCTAACGTCGCCGGGCGAGGTGCGGTCGAGCGCCCGCGCTTGCTCCCGCAGTTTGTCGAGATTGGCCAGCTTGCGGCTGCCGAGAAACTCCGCCTGCAGCACCGCGTCGTAGCCGGTCAGGGCCAGCGCTTCGTCCAGCAACTCGGCCGCCAGGACGCGATCCTTGCGCTGGCGCAACGTGGCGATCGTCGCGGCGGCCCGGCGAACCTTGGCCGCTTCGGGGGCTGCCAGTTGCGGGGGCGGATCAGCGGCCAGGGCGGCGTTGAGCGAATTGGATTGTTTGACGAGCCAGTAGAGCGTCTCGTCGGTCAGCGCGAAGAACGGACTGCGCAGCGCGCCAGCCAACGCGATTTCGTCGACCAAGCTGGTCACGGCACGCAGCAGGTTGAGCACGTCATACACTTCCTGCTGAGCGTAAAAGGCGTGCCCCCCGGCGAGGTAGTAATCGATACCCTGTTGCCGCAGCGCCTCTTCATACAGAGCCACGTCGGAGAGTGCCCGCAGCAGGATCGCCACGTCGCCCAGCCGCACGGGACGCAAGGTTTGGCCCCCGTCTTCGTCGTCGCCAGCGCTCGCCGGCTCGGGGATCAGGCCTTCGGGCGAATCGACCAGCTGAGCAATCCGCCGGGCGATCCAGCGGGCCTCGCGCTGCCGGGCTTCGCGGACGCCGCCCCCCGGGCGACCGCTCGCCGCATTCGCCGCCGCGAGGCCGT